>JAYTZV010000393.1:0-2707 GCA_043741695.1 Burkholderiales bacterium | reverse complement strand
CAAATGCACGTGACCAGTTCATGGTGCCGCTGATGCGGTCTTTCACCAGATAGGCCGAGTTCGACGCGTTATTTTCATTCGGATTAACCGACGCGCGCGACGCCCAGTTCGAATTCGATACCGACGATGTCAATCCGCTCACTTCCTTGGATTGTGTATAGGTGTAGGCAAGCGCCCAGTTCACTTGTTTAAACAACCGACCGCTCAACGATACCGTGGCCAAATCGCCACGACCTTCGCGTGTTTTCGCAGCCAGCAACACATTCGCAAACGCAGGATTGCTCAGCGCGCGCGAACGGTTATCAACGCCACACACCGCGCCGGTCGTAATTCGGGCGCCGGAGGTTTGGTTCCAACAGGCGGGGTTCAAGGCACTTGCCGTGTAAAAGAACTGGCGTCCATCAATGCCCACCCGTGTCGGTGCACCGAGGTTAAGGTGTTGGTAGTAAATACCTGTTTCTGTATTGGTGTACAGATACTCAAAGCCGGCGACGATACCACCGGGCAGCTCCATATCAAACGCTAGGTTGGCTTTCCAAACTGACGGCTGACCGAGTTTGCTATCGATAAAGTCGACGTTGGCCGCCGGTGCCGCGCCCGCAAAGTTGGTTTGCTGATTAGCCGGATCGGCGCTAAAAATACCGCCCGCAGCAGGACAGGCAGCGAAGTTTCCACCGCATCCCACTAGACGCGTTGCCACACCCGAGTTCGAAAAGCCGTTTGACAGCCACACGCTGGCGGCGGCGCCCTGGAACAAACCCACACCGCCACGGAATTGCATAGGAAGCTTGCCATCGAAGGTGTAATTAAAGCCCAGACGTGGCTGGATCAGATCGTTACCGTCAATGGTAACGGTGTTGTCCAGGCCAAAACCACCTGACTGCCGCACCACCGTGCTGCCGTTGATGCTGCCGGCGACCAGCGGTGCCGCCGCCGCAGTGTTATGCAATGGTTTTTGCGAAATGGCGGGCGTGTCCAAACGCACGCCATACATAAACGTCAGATTTGGGCTGACCGTCCAGGTATCTTGCAGCGCTAGGCCATAATTTTTAAGATTGAATCTGGCTATACCGTCGTTCAATGATCCGCCTGCCTGAACGGGTACTTGCACAGTGTAAGTGGTGGGGCGACCACGCGAGAAATTTTCCAGAACAGCCCGTTCAATTTCGATCGCATTTGCACAAGTCACGGTGCCGAACGTATAGGTATATGTTGCACTGCTGTTTTGGCAGTTGAATGTGTAATTGCCTTTGGTATCCTGCAAAAACGCATTAAAGATTTTATTGTCTTGGTAGTCACCGGCAAACTTCAACTCGTGCGCGCCCATGGTGTAAATGCCCCCGAGGTAGCCGTCGAGGGTTTTGGTGTCGAGAATATTGGTGTGGCGACTACGCTCCGTGCCGAACAGCAGGTTGCGCGTACCGAGCGGCACGGATGGCGCGGTGCCGACGGGCAATGCGCCCGTAAAGCTCAAAGAAATCTGTGGCAAGCTCGCATTGTTTTTGGGCTCGCTGTGGTAATTGCGCTGCGATACTTTGGCCTCAGTCGAGAAATTTGGGCTCCAGTCGGCAAACCATTGACCCACCACGGTCTCAATGGTTTTGTCTTGCGAATACCCGTTGGTACTCAGCGATAACGCGGTTGGGAAGAAATTCGGGACGATCGGTTCTTTCTGTTCGGTCTTCGTGTAACGCACGCTGGCACGATGATTCTTATTGATATTCCAATCCAACTTGACGAGCGTATCTTTTACTTCCAGCTCGCGACCGCTGGATGCAAGTGCACCGGCATCGAAACCATAGCGCGATTGAGCGGTCGATTGTGCGCCGGCGATGGCGGTAGGCGTAATACCGATGATCGTCGAAGCCGAGCTGCCCAGCGGGCCGATGTCCGGAATATTGCGGGTGCTCTTGAATTGCTCGTAGCCCGCGTAAAAGAAAAGCGTGTCCTTGATGATCGGGCCACCTAACGTGAAGCCGATGGTGGATTCTTTGAACACCGGTGCAGGCGTGTATTTATCAGACGAAAAATTGTAGCGGTCACCGACATATTTGTCGTTGCGACCCACCAGTGAAACGCTGCCGTGGAAATCGTTGGTGCCCGATTTTGTGACCGCGTTAATGCCGCCGCCGGTATAGCCTGTCTGGGTCACATCATAGTTTGAAACGTTCACTTGTACCGACTGAATAGCGTCAATCGAGATCGGCTGCTTCAGGGTCGGCAAGCCATTGGCTTCGAGGCCGAATGTGTCGCTGATATTCACACCGTCGATCGTGATCTTGTTGTAGCGCGAATTTTGGCCGCCCACCGAAATTTCGCCGCGACCTTTGTCGGTTTGCGCAACCCGGGGATCAGTGCGGGCGTAGTCCTGCAAGTTGCGCTGGATTGATGCATATGCGTCGATTTCCTGACGGCCAATACTGGTTCCCGTTCCCATCAAGTTGCTGCCAAATTTGTCAGAGCCGCCGCCTTGCGCGGTCACCGCAATGGTTTCCAGTTGAGTCACCGGCGCGCCGCCCAGCTTGGCGTCTAGACTGGCTGTTTCGGCTAATTGCAGAAATACGTTTTCACGTTTTTCGGTTACGCCGTCTTTGGAAATGGTGATTGTGTAAGGCCCGCCCACACGCAAGCCACGAGCCGAGTAACGACCTTCTGCATCGGTCACTGCACTGTTGGTGGAACCTGAATCTTTGTGCAGAATCGTGAC
>JAYTZV010000392.1:0-2718 GCA_043741695.1 Burkholderiales bacterium | reverse complement strand
CCAGCTCCTTATTCAATAAAAATTGCTGGCCCATGCGCAGCAAGGCATCCGGCTCCAGCAACGAGTCGGCATCGACTGCACAAAATAACGGAAAGCGGCTGTAGGACATGCCGACGTTCAGCGCATCGGCCTTGCCGCCGTTTTCTTTATCAATTACCCATAAATCAGGGTAAAGACGCGAGACGTACACTTTATGTACCACCTCGGTCGGAATCGTCGTTTTGGCAGGCCGGTCGATTTCCACCAACTCGAAACGCTCGATCAGTTTGCTCATCGTCGCATCGGTCGAGCCGTCATTGACAACGAGAATTTCGTATTCCGGATAAGTGATCCGGGTAGCGGCAATAATCGTATTACAAATGTTGAGCTCTTCATTAAAGGCGGGCACGACGATCGAAATTGGGCGCAAGTTCGACATTGACGTCAGCGTCAATAATTGGTCGAGATCAGGCGCGGTTTCGGCAACATTTTTTATGTGTCGATAGGCGAAAAAAGTGACGAACGTATAGCCGCTATTCAAAGCAATAAAGTACAGCAGCATGAAAACCTGATAGGCGACCAGGATGTATAAAAGTAAGGTCATCGTCTATCCAATAGCCAAAGCAAATGTAGCAATATTGCTGGCATACCGATCGGTACCCAGCTGCGCCTTTTTCAACAGAAATTGACCACGCTCTCCCATTTTTGCCAACGTCGTCGCCGCAGCGTAGCGCACGTCGAAATGCAGCGAGTGAAGTTGCTCTGCTACCTCCGTGAGAGAAGCATCGTCGCAGTACAGACTCGAACGCAACGCCACGATTTGCATGGTGGGCTGGTCTGATGTCAGTTGCTCGCGGATGACCGCATCGTATTGTTTAAAGCTGACAATCGCACGCATGACTGCAAGCGTAATTGCGTTGTCGTCCAGGGTGAGTGCAGGGTCGGTATTGGCAACTTTGTCTGTATCGCCGCCGTGACCACTTACGAGCGCAATCAACACGTCTTTCAATGCGATTATTTCTTCCTTGCCAATCGCATTGATCAACCCAATTTTGAACAATTGACCGTGGCTGGCTGAATTCAAAGAAGCGGTCAGGCAGGCCGCCACCGTGCGTGCGTTCTGATGTTTTTGTAGTTGTTGAATGGCAATGCGCGTGAGTCCTTCCACCAGGTTGGTGGAAAGCTGATCGTCCTGATTAAGGCGATTCGACAGCGCATTAAATTCTTCTGCATCACGCAGCAGTAACGCACACACATACAGACAGTGGGTGGTGACGCTGCTATTTTTTTCCACCAGAGAGTGCTGCAGCAAAAAATAGAACAGCGTGTGCAAACGCAGATTGGCGATGGTATCGATAGCCTGATAGCGTGCTCCCCAGTTTTTGGCTTCCATACCTCGCTTCAACAAAACAATCTGCGGTGCGTAATACGGCGTATCGAGACTAAACGCGACAC
The DNA here is from genome assembly GCA_043741695.1 of Burkholderiales bacterium. Taxonomy (GTDB): domain Bacteria; phylum Pseudomonadota; class Gammaproteobacteria; order Burkholderiales; family Burkholderiaceae_D; genus Actimicrobium. The sequence continues at coordinate 1,284 of JAYTZV010000392.1, read as the reverse complement.
CGTCAGCGCGGGTCTCTCCTTTTGCGAAGTGGGCACTGCAGGCACGACCAAGACAGACCAGATCGCGCATCGACTGCAGAGAATCAATCCGCCACAGCTCGCCTGCCTCAACGGCCGCTAATTTGCGCGCGAAGAGCTGCGTTCGCTCAGCATCCTCTTTTGCCCGAATTGCCAACTTACGTTTCTGAACGCCGAGGCTGACAAACAAACCCAGAAGTGCAATAAAAAAAATCAGGATTATCAGTCGCAATGCGCCATTGATCAGATATGGCAAATCGATCGTATGAAAAAATTCCATCACCAGCCCTTTGTCAATTCGAGACTCATGCCAAGTCGGTTAAATAAATTGGCGCGATGTTCGTAGTTCACGCTACCCAGCAGTGAGGTTTGATTTGAAAAATTGAGCAGCCGACCGAGCACTACGCTGTAGCTGGCGCTACGCAAAATACTGTCGCGAAATCCGGTTTGTTCACCAGCGCGTCCGGCGGTAACGGTGACAAATGACTTGTCGCCATTTACGTCAATCCAATCGACGCCACCGAGCACGCTGTAGGCGTTCGATTGCGGTACGTAGAACACTCCAGCGCGCAGCACCGAGTTTGCTGTGAGTTGTTTGCCGATACCGGCGTATAGCACGTCGGCTACCGTGGATGGATAGATCAAATGACGGACGCTGCCGTAGAGATCGAGTGTGGCGAGACTATGTGAAAGCGCTAGCGTAATCGACTGGCGCGCAAGAAAATTACCGCCGGTGCTGCGCGTATAAGCTATCTCACCGCTGCTGCTGTGACCGAGTGCGGTACCGAAGCCGACGCCGAATTCATTGGCGGATTGGCCGAAGCGCCGCACCCGCGCGGCACTCGCGGTAACGGTGCCGATCTGCGATGCAAACTTCAGGCGGATGCCACCCTGCGTATCAACACCGCGATTTCCGTCCGAGTTGCCGACCGCGCCACTCAAGGTGATCGAGCGTTGCGAGAGGCGGTCACCATTGCCACCAAATTCAGTCAACACCATCGCCTGTTGCGACGGCGTCAGCTGCGCGTAGCGATCGACTGCAGCAGCGTATTGCGCATCCGCGACCGCCGCCGTTACCGCTGCCGGCGCCAATGATGGGTCTGCCGGATAGTCGCGCGCCAGGGTTGCACTCAGTTGCGCCGCCTTGGTTTTATTACCGGTGACTCGGTAGGCTTGCAGCAGCATTACGCCAGCTTGGTAACGGTCACTCAGCGTTGGATAAATTGGCTCCAGATAAGCAACAGTGGCAACGTAATCACCGCGATC
>JAYTZV010000391.1:0-7827 GCA_043741695.1 Burkholderiales bacterium | reverse complement strand
CAGGTGTTGCGGGTTTCTGTGGCACGGTCGAGCTTGAACGTGCGCATTTCAGCGAGCGCTATGGACGGTGCCAGGCCGAGCGCGGCGATGGTCGAAGTACCGACACCGGCCGCGCAGATCCTGAAGAACTGCCGTCGATTGACTGGGGCGTTCATCACTACTCCTTGGGGGTTGAATTGCAAAAAAACAAAGAATCGATTTTGAGATTTTGAAAAATCACAAAGCCTGCTAGTTTATCGCACAAATTATGAAATTGCTTTAGTGGAAAATACTCAGGGAGAAAATGCACTCCGCCGCGGCACGTGCTGCAAAGGTATCGTGCGTCAGCCACGCATGCTGGCTATGTGGCGGCTTCTTCGGGCTACCGCGCAATGCGCTCCGGGTGTGCATACGCCACATGGCCGCCATGACGCATGAAACCGACCAGCGTCACATTGGCCGCCTGCGCAAGCCGTACTGCAAGATTGGTCGGTGCAGAAATCGCGGCGACAAATCCGATACCCAAGGTCGCTGCTTTTTGTACCATCTCATAGCTCGCGCGACTGGTGATGAGGACCGCACCAGCGCTGAGGTCGCGCCGTTCGCGTGCAAGCGCACCAATCAATTTGTCCAGCGCGTTATGACGGCCCACATCTTCCCGCACCAGTTCAATCACGCCATCGTGATTCATCCATGCTGCGGCGTGTGTGGCGCCGGATTGCTGTTGCAGATGCTGGCGTTTTTGCATCGCCGCCATGCCAGCGTGCAGTGCAGCACCGTCGAAACGCGCGCTGCTTTGCACTGCTTGCGGCTGGCGGATTGCCTGCTGCAGTGTCTCGGCACCGCACAAACCGCAACCAGTGCGGCCGGTCATATTGCGGCGCTTGTCTTTCAACAGTACGAACCGCTCTGTAGCGATCTGCATCTGCACCTGAATGCCGTCAGCGTGTTCGATCAATTCGCAATCGAACAATTCGGAACGACTGGTGAGGATGCCTTCGCTGAGCGAAAAGCCGAGCGCAAAATCTTCCAGATCCTGTGGCGATGCCAGCATCACCGCATGCGAGATACCGTTGTATTCGAGCGCGATCGGTACTTCTTCGGCGACCACGTCGGTGCAGAGCATAGCCTGACCATCGCGCCATTTTTCGACGTCGATCTGGACCAGTGGTGCGGCGCCTGCGGCAGGGATGGGTTTCATGAGGAAGTTGGGTTGATGAGCGAATTGACATTGAGTCAGGGAATTGGCGCGCTTGATGCGTTGCCCGAGGCAGTATAGTCAAATTGTACGGTAGCGGCCGGGGCATCCTGCGATATGGCGCGCGCTTGCTTGAGCACATTGGTCACTGCGGTAATGACCGCTTGAGGCTGATCGAGTTGAATGTAATGACCGCTATCGGCCACGGTGGACTGCACACCGAAGCGCGACAGCCATGCGAGTTCCTGATGCAGGCGCAGCCATTCCGGGCCGATCGCTTCCACGGTGCGAGAGGCGGTAAGTACCATCAGCGGTAGCGCGCCATACCAGCGCCGTGCCGCGCGCAGTTCAGCAAAGCTGTTGCCGTTTGCATAGTTGGTGATTTCCGAAAGCTGCGCCTGCTGATAGCTCTGCAATCGCGCGACTTGTACGCGTGCGGCGTTTAACTGCGCGCCGTAGTGTGGGTCATCCGGATCGATGCAATCGCGCCGGAATCGTTCGGCAGATTGTGCATCTACTTTTTTAGCGCGGCTCCTGTGCAGGCAGGCTTTTGCATGAACAATTTCAGCCGCGTAGCGGCGCGTCTCACGATTATTTTGTTGCGCATCGATGCGTCGGATGCCATCTTCGTGTGTCGGGTCAACCAGCACCATGCCGGCGATTTCGTCGCGAAAGCGATCTGCATATAGGCGCACATTAAGCCCGCCCAGCGAATGTCCGACCAGCAGATAAGGAGGGGCGAGATGTGCTGCATGCAGCAGGTGATGTAAGTCGTCGACCATGTTGCTGCTGGTGCTGGCGCGATATGCCGCGTCGCTGTAACCGAGCCCGGCACGGTCGTACACGCAAGCGCGAGTGAGTGTGGCGATCTGCGCTTGCACCAGCGACCAGCTAAAACCCCAGTCGGCCAGGCCGCTTTCAAACAGCACAGTGGGTGTGCCGCTACCGATGCAGTACAAATTGAGATGGTGACCTTTGCCATTGCCAATGCCGATGTCGATGCGTTGCTGCGGCCTTGCATACGCAGCATCGTTAGCATGGGCTGCGCGAGCAATAAACGCGTTGCCAATAACCGCAATCGCGGCGACGGTGAGGGCGCTGCACGTGGTACGTGCGGCAGCGGTGATCGCATTTCGCGTACGATGCCGATGCATGAATTTTTTCAGTACCGCAAAGATCACCATGATGGTTTCCGAAAGACCTGCTCCTGTTGCGCTTCCTGCGCTCACTTCTTTGCGATTTTTTGCTGCGCTGGCAATCGTGATCCATCATTGTAATGGCGTGTTCTGGCCTGCCGCCGATCTCGGTCCGCTCGATGCGGGCGTCTCTTTTTTTTTCGTGCTGTCCGGTTTTATTCTGATGTACGTTTATGCCGATGCAGCGCGTGGCGCATTTTCAGCGCGGCGTTTTTATACGGCCCGCCTGGCCCGCATCTGGCCACTGCATCTGGTCTGTCTTTTCCTGACTATTCTGTTTATCAAGGTACCCGAACCATTCGACCCTGCGGTGCTGCTGGCAAACAGCTTGATGCTGCACGCATGGATTCCGTTGGACCGCTATTTTTTTTCGTATAACTATGCGTCGTGGAGCATTTCGACCGAGCTGTTTTTTTATCTGATGCTGCCGCTGCTACTGCGCTTGTCGGCGTGGCAGCATCGCGCGTTATTGTTGCTGTCGTTGGCGACTGTACTGGCACTTGCGCTGATGGGCGCGGCACAGCAACTGCCGGTATGGAACACCAGCGGCAATGAGTTGTCATCCACCGGTTTGCTGTACACCAATCCGCTTGCGCGATTTGCCGAATTTTTAAGCGGCGCCATGTGCGGCATGCGGTGGATAAAAAAAGGGAACGGTGGAACGTCATCACGTTGGGCCGGCACGTGGATGGAATGCGCTGCGATCGCTGCGTTCGTGCTGGCCTTTCGCTTTTTTCTGCATGGCGGCGCAACGCTGTCTGCCTCGTGGGCGCTATTCGATGCGCCAACGTGGGTGCTGCTGGGCGAGTGGCTCAGTCACGTTGGCCTGACACCTTTTGCTGCGGTCCTGATCGTGGTCTTTGCACGCCATTCGGGCTGGCTGTCGCGAGCATTGTCGCAGCGCTGGCTGGTCTTCTTGGGCGAGATCAGTTTTGCGCTATATCTGGTGCATCAAATTAGCTTGCGCTGGCTGCAGCAGCACAGCGCACAATTTACACTACTCACATTCGGTCTCTTCATGACCGGCATCATTGTGCTGGCGACGATACTGCATCTCGTCATCGAAAAGCCGATGCGAACGTGGATCATGGTGCGCAGTACCGCACATCCCGGCATGCATAAATAATTTACCGGAGCACACCCATGCGCATACTGCTGGCGGAAGACGACAAGATGATCGGTGAGGCGGTCCGCACCGCACTGCGGCAGGACGGCTATACGGTGGACTGGGTACGTGATGGCCGCGCGGCGGAAGTAGCGTTGGTGCAGGTGCCGCATGAACATTTTGATCTGGCGTTATTGGACCTCGGGCTGCCGCAGCAGGATGGTCTGGCCGTATTGCGCGCGGCCCGGCTAGCCGGGCGCAAGATGCCGATCATCATCATCACTGCACGCGACGGCATCGGTGCGCGCGTCACTGGTCTCGATGCAGGTGCCGACGATTATCTGGTCAAGCCATTCGACCTCGATGAACTCGCTGCACGCATTCGCTCGACGCTGCGTCGCAGTACCGGGCAGGTGGAACCTGAACGCCATCTCGGCGATATTCATATCCAGCCGGCGACACGTTCGGTGCGGCGGGGCGATCAACCAGTTACGCTTTCAGCGCGCGAATACGCGATCGTCGACGCACTGATCACGCGCCTCGGTGCGATTCTGTCGCGTGCGCAGCTCGAAGAGCGCTTGTACGGCTGGAGTGACGAAGTCGAGAGTAACGCCGTTGAGGTACATATTCACAGCATCCGGCGCAAGCTCGGCGCCGACTTTATTCGCAACGTACGCGGTGTGGGTTACTACATTGCCAAGCCGGAGCAAACCCGATGACATCGATCCGTACCCGACTGTCGCTATGGCTGTTTTTCGCGGCAATTGTCACCGCGCTGGTGATCGGCCTCGTCACCTATCGGCACACGCTGGTGGAAAATGAAGCATTGTTCGATTATCAGTTGCGTCAGATTGCCTTGTCACTGCGCAACCAGGGTGTAGTCACGCATCCCGGCAACGGGGCGGCAGATGAGCCGCTCGATGTGGTGGTGCAGATCTGGACCAGCGATGGCGCGATGCTTTATTTGTCGCAACCGGGTGATCCGTTGTTTGATCGCGCCACGCTGGGTTTTACTGATGTTGACGCTGGCCGCCGACGATGGCGCGTCTTTAGTATCGCTGCGCGTGACCGGGTAATACAGGTCGCGCAACCGCTTGACCTGCGGCGCGATCTGGCAGCCGCCGCCGCGTTGCACAGCCTGGCGCCGTTGCTGGCATTTGCGCCGTTGATGGCATTGTTGATCTGGTGGCTGGTGGGTAGTTCGCTTTCGCCGTTGCGGCGCTTGGCACACGAAGTCGCGCAGCGCGACGCGCAAAGTTTGACGCCAGTTTCGAGCAATAATCTGCCGACTGAAATTACACCACTTGCGCTTGCACTGAACGATTTGCTGCTGCGCCTGCAGCAGGCCTTCGCGCATCAACGCGCGTTTGTTGCCGATGCGGCGCACGAATTGCGCTCACCGTTATCAGCGCTGAAGCTGCAATTGCAATCGCTGGCGCGCGCACCGGATGAGGCGGCGCGGTCTGCGGCGCAGTTGCAGTTACATCAAGGCGTCGATCGCGCAACGCACCTGATCAGTCAATTGCTGATTGCCGCGCAAACCGAACCGAACGATACGTCACCGCAGTGGGCCATGATCGATTTCGCCGAAATAACCCGGCAAACCATCGCCGATTGTTTCGATCTGGCGCTGGCGCGAGGGACCACGTTGACGCTGGATGCGCCTGCCACTGTATCGCTGAAAGCGGATGGTGACCGTCTACAGATTTTGGTACGCAATCTGGTCGACAATGCGTTGCGCTACACACCTTCCGATGGCTGTGTCGCGGTGCAGTTACTGCAAGATCACGATGGCATCCTTCTGGCGGTCGACGATTCCGGGCCGGGCATCGCACTGGCTGAGCGCGAGCGTGTGTTCGATCGCTTTTATCGTGGCGCGACCAACGAGCAAGTCGGCAGTGGGCTGGGCTTGTCGATCGTACGCAATATCGTGCTGCAGCATGGTGCCGCAATTGGTTTGGACACGTCATCGCTTGGTGGTCTGCGTGTTTGGGTGCGATTCCACTAGCGGCCATCTATTTTGAGCTGGAGTGACGGTAAGCACTCAGGGTCATGCAATCGTTTGTCGCGATCGCACGCGCCAGGTTGTTATGATAGGTGCCCCTTCGCTTCGATACCGGCTACTCATGTTCGATTTTTTGTTCAAGCGTGCAACAAAACCTGCAGTCACTTCACCACCTCCGGCAACGCAAAGTACCACCAGCGCATCGCATGTAGCGCGCGACGCCGCGCGTGCCCAAGCTGAAAAAATGGCAGGCGACGAAGCCGCTTGTGCGGACTTTTTGCTGGTCTGTGAATTTGCCGATGCGCGCCTGATTGCCGCGCAATCGATTCATTCCGCAGAAGCCCTGCAACGCGTGCTGAAAGCGGTACGCAATAGCGATCGACGCGTGGCGCGCTTAATGCAGTCGCGTCTCGACGCATTACAGACACAAAACAAGGTTGCCGAACTTGCCGCGCGATGCGTTGGCGACGCAACATCGCTAACGACGCAAGCGCACTTGACGGCGCAAAAAGTCGGCGACATTGATCGCCGCTGGTCGGCGCTTGTAGCGCCACCGTCAGCGCTGCAAGACGCCTTCAATGCCGCCCGCAGCATGCTGGGTGAGCGGCTGGTAAAACAGGCAGAATTGCAGCGCAAGCTGATCGATACGCTGGCTTCGCTACGTAAATTATCCGATCGCACAGGGCAGCATTCAGCACACGACTTACATACCGCGCTTGAACGCCATGATGCTGATATCGCCGTCTTTATGGCATCGGCAGAAGCGGGCAATGTGCCCAAAAATTTGTTCGATCAGTGCAAGGTCGCTGCGGATGCTTCACGTGAGGTGCTCACCGCTGTACGACAGCATGAACAACAAATTATTGCGCTGGTCACGATGTTGGAGCAATGGGAGTCGGTACCGGCAGCGTCACTCGATGTAGCGGTAGTGCAGCGTGAATGGCAACGTGCGATTGGCTCAATTGACGTGTTGCCGGAAATGCAGGCGCGGCTGGCGGCGTTACTTTCGTCGGTGGTAGCCAGTCAGCCAGTCAGTGTGAAGGTAAAGGCTGTTGCTGCATCGCGCGATGCAGCAACCACAGGCGCAGTCGCAGATGCGCACGAGCAGACATTCAATACGGCCTTGCAGGCACTGGATGAAGCGCTCACGCAGGGATCACTGCAGCACGCGCAAGACGCCGATCGGCATCTGCGCGCGATTGCGGCAGTCACACCTACCAAGGCGCAGGCAGCACGTTTGTCGCGTCTGCGTGCACAGCTTGGCCAGATGCAAAGTTGGGCCCGGTGGGGAGGTAACATCTCGCGCGAGGAATTGCAGAAGGCGGCGATTGCCTTGCCCGAGCAGGCGTTGCCGGTGGTTGAGCTTGCTAAAAAAATAGGCAACCTGCGTCAGCAATGGAAGGCGCTTGATGCAACCTCCGGTGCAGCATCGAAAGAGGTCTGGCTGCATTTTGATGCGGCGTGTACGACGGCTTACGCGCCAGTGGCCGAGCGTCATCGGGTGCTGGACGAGACGCGCCGCGCCAACAGCGAAGCCGCGCAACAGCAGATCACGGCGGTCGAGCAGGTGGCAGATCAGTTGGCTGTACAGGAGCAGCCGGACTGGAAAACGATCGCGCAATACTGTCAGCGCGCGCAACAGCAATGGCAGCGGATCGGTCCGACCGAGCGGCGTGACAAACAGGTACTTGATCGCCGATTTCAGACTGCCTTGCAGCGCTTGTTACAGCCACTTGGCGCGATGCAAAAAGTCGAGCAGGCGTTGCGTGAGCAACTGATTGAATCCGCGCTTGCGCTGAACGCGCGTGCGTCCGGTACGCTGGAGAGCATCCGTACGTTGCAGCAGCAGTGGCAGTTGCGTGCCACAGCGGTACCACTCGATCGTCGCACCGAGCAGGCACTGTGGCTGCGTTTTCGGGCTGCATGCGATGCAGTTTTTGCGCAGCGAAAAGAAGGTGCGGCTGCAGAAGATCAGCAGCGGCAAGGAAATTTGCGTTCGCGTGAAGCGCTTTGTCTTGCACTTGAACAGACGGAGGGGCAGCCGATCACAACTCTGACCGCGTTATTGCGCGATAGTGCCGCCGCGTGGAGTGCGTGCGGGCCCGTGCCGCGCGCGGCGGAGGACGCAATCGAAAAGCGGTATCGGCTGGCGGTCGATGTGATCAAGACGCAGATCGACGCATTGCAACGCGGGTTGGCTGATGCGCAGAAAGAAGCTCTGCGCCAAAAACTGCAGCTGTGCGTGCGTCTCGACACGGCATTGGCAGATCCGACTGTGATGTCCGACGATCTGGTCGGACAGCTTGCCGGAGAATGGGAAAGATTGGTCAGTATCTCGACCCGA
>JAYTZV010000390.1:0-20197 GCA_043741695.1 Burkholderiales bacterium | reverse complement strand
GCAACCACAATACCGGTTTGTTCACACGGCATGACGCAGCCCATGATGCGCTTGCTGCTGAATTGCTGGCAGCGGGGAAAAGCACCGGTGACACCGCGTGGCGGATGCCAATCGAAGAAGCCTACAACGAACAATTGAAATCGAATTTCGCCGATATGGCCAACATCGGCACACCCGGGGGCGGCAGCATCACAGCCGCGGCCTTTCTCGAACGCTATACGCGTAAATACACGTGGGCGCACCTTGATATCGCCGGGACTGCGTGGAAAAGTGGTGCCGCCAAAGGCGCGACCGGCCGTCCTGTACCGTTATTGACCATGTTTTTGCAGAATCGCGCAGCCGCAATAAAATAAAGGCGTTCACCCTTTCCCGGCGTTCGATGCATGCAAATGCACCGAACGCTTTTTTTTTGCATCGATCTGGTTTTATCCCAGCGCAAGACGCCGCCACACTCCCCTTATTTCGACATGCTTTATTACTTGCTCTGTATGTGAGATATCGCACGATCCGTGCGGTGGTATCGCATTACCATCAAGGAAGGATGCGCGGATCGTTGACGAGGTTTCGGTCTTTTATCCGCTGCACTTCTCACTCTTTTAGACAATTACGTTTGTGTAATTTGTTACCGCTTTTCAGCACCCGCGCTGCGTATCTGCTTTCTTCAGGAAGTGACGACCACCATTGAATTCCTTTCGACAATTCTTTTTCGGCTCGGTGACCAGCCCCTTGCGTGATAGCGACGAGTCACTAGCCGGATTGAGCGATGAACTACCCCTGCGGGCCGAATTATTTGGCGCTGCGCAAATGGAACAGCACGGCACGACACTCGCGGGCACCCACCAACTGGGCGAAGGGAAATCACGCGATCTGTTGCTTTCACGCTTGGCCGACAACGAAGCTGTCATCATTGATACCTGCAATTTGCTGACCGAGACAGTGAGTGCGAAACGCCAGATCACGCCAGCAGCAGAATGGCTACTGGATAATTTTTATCTGATCGAAGACCAGATCCGCACCGCCAAGCGCCACTTTCCAAAAACCTACAGCAAACAGTTGCCACGTCTCGCCACCGGGCCGTCAGCCGGTCGGCCGCGGGTCTACGACATCGCACTCGAAACGATTTCACACGGCGATGGCCGGGTCGATCCTGAAAGCCTCTCGCGCTTTGTTGCGGCATATCAGCGCGTGACACCATTACAACTCGGTGAACTCTGGGCGATTCCGATCATGCTACGTCTGGCGCTGATCGAAAATTTGCGACGGGTTGCCGCTCGCGTCAATGCCAGCCGCATCGACCGCACGCTCGCCGACAGCTGGGCCGACCGGATGACCGATACTGCCGAAAAAATGCCGGGCGATCTAATTCTGGTGGTGGCCGATATGGCGCGCTCCGAGCCGCCGCTGTCAGGCGCCTTCGTCTCCGAATTGACGCGCCGTCTGCAGGGACAAAATCCGTTACTGGCCTTGCCGCTGACTTGGGTCACGCAGCGTCTGCTCGATACCGGCGACACGATCGAAAATCTGGTGCAGGCCGACGCGCAGCAACAAGCCAGTAATCAGGTATCGGTCAGCAATAGCATCGGCAGTCTGCGTTTTTTAAGCGCGATGGACTGGCGCGAATTCGTCGAGACAATGAGTCTGGTCGAATACACCTTGTTGCGCGATCCGACGGCCACGTACCCCGCGATGGATTTTTCAACGCGTGATCAGTATCGCCACGTGATCGAAAAAATGGCGCGTGCCGCCGATACTTCCGAAGACCACGTCGCTGCTCGCGCCATCGAATTTGCCGAACAAGCCGCCAGCCAGCATGGCGCACACCATTGCACCGCGCATGTCGGGTACTACCTGATTGGCAGCGGCGTAAGAGTGCTCGAACAGGCGGTCGGCGTACGCCTGTCTGCCACAAAAAAAATGGCCCATCTGCTCGAACGCAGACCTCTGTCGATGTATCTCTGCGCAATCGCCCTGCCGATGCTGGTGCTAACCGCGTTGATCGTCTTGAAGGCGGCCAGCAGCATGCCACCACTGCTCGTGCTGCTGCTAACCGCCCTATTCGGTCTACTCAGTGCAAGTCAATTCGGCATCACGCTAGTGAACTGGATCGCCACCTTGCTGGCAACGCCGCATCCACTGCCGCGCATGAATTTTTCAACTGGCATACCAGTCGAGGCGCGCACGCTGGTGGCGATCCCCACCATATTGCATTCGCTGGATGAAATCGACAGCTTGTGCGAAGCACTTGAAGTGCGTTTTCTGGCGAACCGCGATGCGCAACTGTACTTTTGCCTGCTGACTGATTTTGCCGACGCGGTTGAGCAAACACTGGATGGCGATGCCGAACTGATTGCGCATGCTTCAGCGCGGATCACCGCATTGAATGGAAAATATGCGGAAAAATATGCAGAAAAATATACGGACGATGATGCCCACCTTAATGCGGCCGATAGCACGGGACGTTTTCTGCTGCTGCACCGGCCACGCCGCGCCAATGCCCATGAACGTTGCTGGATGGGGCGTGAACGCAAGCGCGGTAAGCTCGCCGACCTGAATCACTTGTTGCGCGGTCGCGGCGGCGATGCGTTTTCGGCGATTGTCGGCGACGTCGCGCCGCTGTTGCAGGTGCGCTTCGTGATCACGCTCGATACCGATACCCAGCTGCCGCGCGATGCGGCTCGCAAGTTCGTTGCCACGCTCGCGCATCCGCTCAATCGCGCTGAGTACGATGAACACCGACAATGCATCTGCACCGGCTATGGCATTTTGCAACCACGCGTGACTACCAGTCTGCCCGGCGCCACGGCCTCGCTGTATGAAAAAATATTCAGCGGCGAACCGGGCATTGATCCCTACACCCGCACGGTGTCAGATGTGTATCAAGACCTGTTCGGTGAGGGTTCATTCGTCGGCAAAGGCATCTACGATGTCGATGCGTTCGAGCTCGCCCTCGATAGCAAGCTGCCGGACAACCGCATTCTCAGCCACGATCTGCTGGAGGGTTGCTATGCACGCGCCGGTCTGATCAGCGATACCGAATTACACGAAGCGTATCCGCCGCGGTATCAGGCTGATGTCGCCCGACGTCATCGCTGGATTCGTGGCGACTGGCAGCTGCTGCCGTGGCTGTTTTCGACGGTGCCATGCATGCAGACCAGCGCTCGCAGCACGTCGAGGCAACGCAATCCATTGTCACCGCTGTCGCGCTGGAAGCTATTTGATAATTTACGCCGCAGTCTTTTTTCGTGCGCGCTGGTGGCGCTGCTACTGCTCGGCTGGATCGTGCTTGGCACCGCCTGGTTCTGGACCGGGCTCGCCGTGCTGATCGTGGCAGCACCTGCCGCTACCGCACTGTTGACCGATCTGATGCGCAAACCACGCGAATTACGCGTGCTGCAGCATCTGGTCGAAGTGCGCAAAGGCGCAGCGCTGCACGGCATTCATGCACTGCTGAATCTGACCTTCTTACCGTTTGAAGCGTTCTACAGTCTCGATGCAATTGCGCGCACGTTGTGGCGGGTAGGCGTGTCACGACGTCGGCTACTGGAATGGAATCCCTCCAGTCGTGCTGGCCTCGCTGCAAATCACAGTCTGCCCGGCAGCTATCGAGTCATGTGGTTCTCGCCGTTGCTGGCCGCGCTGTGTGCCGCATTACTGGCCGCCGATCAGCCGCTCGCGCTGGCAGGTGCCGCACCGCTGCTTCTACTTTGGTTGCTGGCACCGGCAACTGCGTGGTGGATCAGCCGTCCACAAGCCCGTCGCGAGGCAACAGTCTCTGAAGAACAGTCGTTGTATCTGCACGCGTTGTCGCGCAAAACCTGGCGCTTCTTCGAAACCTTCGTGGGCCCGGAAGACAACTGGCTGCCACCCGATAATATGCAGGAAAAGCCGGTCGCAGTCGTGGCACACCGCACCTCGCCGACCAATATCGGACTGTCGCTGCTGGCCAATCTGGCAGCCTATGATTTCGGCTATCTGCCGTTACGCCAATTGCTGGAGCGCACCGGCAACACGTTGCGCACGATGGGCGGCATGGAGCGGCATCAAGGACATTTTTATAACTGGTACGACACGCAACACTTGAAACCGTTGCTGCCGATGTATGTCTCCACAGTCGACAGCGGTAATCTGGCAGCACACTTGCTAACACTACGACCCGGACTGGTGTTGTTGGCTGATGCGCCAATTCTGTCGCCGCAGGTTTTTCGCGGCATTCGTGACACGCTTGCTTTGCTACTGGCCGAATTACCCGATCCAGCCGCAACGCCGCTGCTAAAGTTTCGCGCGCAATTACTCCCCGCCTGCGCGACACCTGCGACCAGTCTGCGCATTGCAGTTGCCCTGCTTTCTGAACTATCTCTCGATGCAGAAAACTTTCGCGATACGCTTGGCGATTCACCAGAAAACGACCTGCGCTGGTGGGCGCGTGCACTGGCACGACAATGCAGCGACATGCACGACGAGGTGCTGCATGTTGCGCCGTGGGCAAATTCGCCTGCATTGCACGACACGTTTTTACCGCCTGATCTGCATGCAGCGCTTGAACAGATTTCGACACCCCGACAGATTGTCAACAACGCCGAAATCTGGACCGCTGAATTGCACGCCTTTCATGCCAGTACGGCGCTGACCGCGCAGCAAGACGTCTGTCAAAGTTTGTTAGACGCAATTCATCGTGGGGCCAGGCAGGCAGCAGTAGTGCTGACTGAACTCGATCGTCTCGCGCTGCAGGCCGCTGAATTCGCGCAGATGGACTTTAGTTTTCTGCATGACGACATTACCCACTTGCTTGCGATTGGCTACAACGTTAGCGAACGGCGGCGCGATATCAGCTACTACGATCTGCTGGCATCCGAAGCCCGTCTGACCACCTTCATCGCAATCGCCCAAGGACAGCTACCGCAAGAGAGCTGGTTTGCGCTCGGCCGCCAACTGACGATCGCCGGCGGTGAGCCGATTCTTTTGTCATGGAGCGGCTCGATGTTCGAATATCTGATGCCGCTGCTGGTGATGCCGACATTCGAGAACACGCTGCTCGATCAAACCTGTCACGCGGCGATTCAGCGTCAGATCGACTACGGTGCCCAACGCGATGTGCCGTGGGGGATTTCTGAATCCGGCTACTACACGTTTGACGCAGCGCTCAATTATCAGTACCGCGCATTCGGTGTGCCTGGTCTGGGCTTCAAGCGCGGTCTCGGTGACGATCTGGTGATTGCGCCTTATGCCACGATGATGGCATTGATGGTGATGCCCGAAGCAGCTTGCACCAATCTGCAACGACTGACTGCGGCAGGCTTTGAAGGCCGCTACGGCATGGTCGAAGCGATCGATTACACGTCCAGCCGAGTGCCACGCGGACAATCGTACGCGGTGATTAAATCGTTCATGGCGCATCATCAGGGCATGGGCTTTTTGAGTCTGGCCTACCTGCTGCTGGATCAGCCGATGCAACGCCGCTTCGCCGCCGATCCGCTATTTCAGGCCACGATGCTACTGCTGCACGAACGCATTCCGAAGGCTACCGCGCATTATTCGAACACGTCTGAGCTGGCAGACATTCGCACCTCGGCCAACGAGCAGTTGATGCCGATGCGCGTGTTTGACCAAGTTGACGGCAAGCTGCCCGAAATTCAATTGCTGTCGAATGGCCGCTATCACGTCATGATCAGCAATGCCGGTGGCAGCTACAGCCGCTGGCGCGAGTTGGCGGTGACACGCTGGCGTGCCGACACCACGCGCGACAACTGGGGCAGCTTTTGCTACGTACGTGACGTCGACGATGGCAGCTTCTGGTCGACTGCGCTGCAGCCCACGCTGGCAAAACCGCAGCACCAGGAAGTGATTTTTTCCGAAGGCCGCGCCGAGTTTCGCCGCACCGACAACCAGATCGACATGCATACCGAAATTGTTGTCTCGCCCGAAGACGATATCGAAATGCGCCGTACCAAGATCACCAATCAATCGCGCGTGCAGCGCACACTCGACATCACCAGCTATGCCGAAGTCGTGCTTGCGCCGCATGCGGCCGATACCGCCCATCCGGCGTTCAGTAATCTGTTCGTGCAGACCGAGCTGGTGGAAGAACGCGGTGCGATCCTGTGCACGCGTCGACCGCGTTCACTGCATGAGCAGATGCCCTGGCTGCTGCATCAGATGGTGGTACACGGCACAGTCGTCGGTGCACCGTCGTTTGAAACCGACCGCCTCAAATTTATCGGACGCGGTATGACACCCGCCGCACCGCAGGCGCTGACTACAACGCGTGATCTGTCCAACAGCGCAGGCTCGGTGCTGGATCCGGTGATGGCGATCCGCTACCGCATCACGCTGGCACCGGAAGAATCCGCCATCATCGATGTCGTCACCGGTGTCACCGACCAGCATGACCACGCGCTGCACCTGCTGGAAAAATACCAGGACCGCTATCTGGCTGATCGCGTATTCGAGCTCGCCTGGACACACAGCCAGGTGGTACTGCGTCAGCTCAACGCGAGTGAGACCGACGCGCAGTTATACAGCCGCCTTGCCAGTTCGGTGGTCTACATCAACCCGGCCTTGCGCGCCGATGCAGCCACGCTAATCAAGAATCGGCGCGGGCAATCGGGTCTGTGGAGCTATGCCATTTCGGGAGATCTGCCGATCGTACTCGTGCAGATCAAAGACCAGGCCAATATCGAACTCGTGCGCCAGCTTGTGCAAGCCCATGCGTACTGGCGTTTGAAAGGACTGGCGGTCGATCTGGTGATCTGGAACGAAGATCACGCCAGTTATCGGCAGCTACTGCATGAACAGATCATGGGACTGATCGCCTCCGGTATTGATGCGCAATCGATCGATCGGCCGGGTGGCATCTTCGTAAGATTGGCCGAACAGATCGCGATCGATGACCGCATCCTGTTGCAATCGGTTGCGCGCGTGGTGCTGTCCGATAGTCGCGGCACGCTTGCCGAACAGATTGTCCGGCGCGCCCAGGTCGATGCACGCATACCGGCACTAACACCGCTGCGTGAATCTACGCATGAACACGCGCGTCTTTCTGCGCACCCGCAAACGATGATCGAACCCGAGCGACTACTGCCCAACGGCGTGGGTGGTTTCAGCACCGACGGCCGCGAATATCTGATCACTACCTCCGGCGCGCAACGCACCCCGGCACCGTGGAGCAACGTACTGTCCAATCCGCATTTCGGTACCGTGATTTCAGAAAGTGGGCAGTCGTACACCTGGGGAGAAAACGCTCACGAATTTCGCCTCACGCCGTGGCATAACGACGCGGTATCCGACCTCAGCGGCGAAGCCTTTTATATTCGCGATGAAGACAGCGGCCACTTCTGGTCGCCGATGCCGTTGCCTTGTCACAGCAGTGGCACCACGCTGACCCGCCACGGTTTCGGCTACAGCGTATTCGAACATCTTCACGACGGTATCGCCTCGGAGCTATGGATCTACGTCGCACTCGATGCCTCGATTAAATATTCGGTACTGAAGCTGCATAATCGGTCAGGCATGCCGCGCCGCTTGTCAGCAACCGGCTATGTCGAATGGGTGCTGGGCGATTTACGCAGCAAGTCCGAAATGCATATCATCACCGAGCTCGATCCGTTGTCGGGTGCACTGTTTGCCCGCAACGGGTACAACACGGAGTTTGGTGAACGCATTGCGTTTTTCGATGTCGACAGTATCAAGCGCAGCATAACCTGCGACCGTGCCGAGTTCATCGGCCGCAACGGCTCGCTGGCCAAACCGGCGGCAATGCTGCGCACACGCTTGTCTGGCAAAGCCGGCGCCGGGCTCGATCCCTGTTCGGCGATTCAGGTACCGATCGACTTGCTCGATGGCCAGCGGCGCGAAATAGTTTTTATGCTCGGGGTGGCTGGCCGACGCAGCGCCGATGTCAGCAGTCTGGTGCAGCGTTATCGTGGTAACGAAGCGGCGCAACGCGCACTGGACGCAGTGCGCAAACACTGGGACCACACGCTCGGTGCGGTACAGATCACCACGCCAGATGTCGCCATCAATGTGCTGACCAATGGCTGGCTGATGTACCAGACGATTGCCTGCCGACTATGGGCGCGCAGCGGCTATTACCAGTCCGGTGGCGCGTTTGGCTTTCGCGATCAGTTGCAGGATGCGATGGCGCTTATTCATACCGAACCGCATCTGCTGCGCGAACAATTATTGCGCTGCGCAGCGCATCAGTTTGTCGAGGGCGACGTGCAGCACTGGTGGCATCCGCCCGCTGATCGCGGCGTGCGCACGCATTGTTCAGACGACTATCTGTGGTTACCGCTGGCGACGCATCGCTATGTGACCAGCACGGGCGATCGCGGTGTGCTTAACGACAGCACGCACTTCATCGATGGTCGCCCTGTCAATGCCGACGAAGATTCGTATTACGACCTGCCGCAGCGCGCGAACGAATCCGCCAACCTGTATCAGCACTGCGTGCGTGCCATCACACGCGGCTTGCGTTTTGGCGAACATGGGCTGCCGCTGATCGGCTCCTGCGACTGGAACGACGGCATGGACAAGGTCGGTGAGCACGGTAAAGGTGAAAGCGTCTGGCTGGCTTTTTTCCTGTACGACGTACTGACGAAATTTATCGACATCGCGCAGTTGATGGACGATGCACCCTTCGCCGGACGCTGTCTGTCCGAAGCCACAACCTTGCGCAGCAATATCGAACGCCACGGTTGGGATGGCGACTGGTATCGCCGCGCGTATTTCGACGACGGCACACCGCTTGGATCAGCCAGCAATTCCGAATGCCAGATCGATTCGATTTCGCAGAGTTGGGCGGTACTGTCCGGCGCCGGCGATGCAACGCGTATCGCAAGCGCCATGCGGCAGGTGGATCAGCGGCTGGTACGGCGCGAGCATGCGTTGATTCAGTTGCTCGATCCGCCATTCAGCACATCGGATTTGAATCCAGGTTACATCCGCGGTTACGTTCCCGGCGTGCGCGAAAACGGTGGGCAATATACGCACGCCGCAATCTGGACCGCAATGGCGTTTGCCAAACTCGGTGACGGTGTAAAGGCATGGGAACTGCTCGGCATGATCAATCCGATCAATCACGCGCGCACTGCCGCCGAGATGGCGATCTACAAAGTCGAGCCGTATGTGATGGCGGCCGATGTGTATGCGGTATCGCCACATATCGGCCGCGGTGGCTGGACCTGGTACACCGGCTCATCGGGCTGGATGTATCGACTCATCGTCGAGTCGCTGCTCGGCATCACGCTCGATGTCGACAAGTTGCATCTGGCACCAATCATGCCTGCAGAGTGGCCATCGTTTGAGGTGCGCTATCGGTATCGGGAAAGCAGTTATCTAATCAAGGTAACCCGCAGCGGTGCGCCGGGACTTGTTGTCGACGGCGTGGCGATCACCGGTACGGTGGTGACGATGGTCGACGACGGTGCGCAACATCGAGTGGAATTTGGCGTAGGGGCTGCGCATTGAACAGCGCTGACAAATGCGAACTGAAGCATCAGAACTCAAGTATCAGAACTGAAGCATCAGAACTGAAACATCAAAACGGAGACCCCGGAACTGCGATCTCAAATCAAGACACCGCAGTAATTCGCACCAGGAAGCCAGCATTGTACTGACGCCACACATGCCCTCACGGATTCTGCTGCACTTCGTCTGCTTGCTCATCACGATCAGCGCGCTGCAGATACGCGTCAGCACCATCTTACCGGTGCTGCGTCCATCCGGTGGCGTGGATAAATTATTTTGCGAGCAAATTCCAAAACTTGTTTAATGCTCGTAAAAAAAACGATAATACGTCTGCCGCCTGATCAATCTGTCTCAGGCATCCCGCATGGCAGCTGTGTTGAGCAACATATCCCTGACCTCGCCAACGAAGACCTGCTGCAAGATGTCGCGCGCAGTGCGTCCGTCCGGTGCGAGTGCCTCCATGCTCGCGCCGGCGGTGAGCAATGCCGCTACCGCGGTGATGCGTCCGCGTTGCGCCATGATCATCAGCGGCGTGAAGCCTGTGACGGTACGGCACTCAGTCGAGGCACCGCGTGACACCAGGATTTCAACAGCAGCAGTGTTGTCTTCATTTGCAGCAAGCGACAGCGCAGTCTGACCTGTGCGTGTCATCGTATCGACGCACGCGTCGGCCTCGAGCAACAGGCGTAGTGATTCGGCGTCACCGTAGATCGCTGCGTGCATCAGCGCCGTGTAATCGCCGAACGTTGCGCGCGACTCGATCGGTGCACCAGCGGCCAGCAATACGGTCAGTGCGGCATGCTGTCCCGCCATCACCGCTTGCATCAGCGCGGTATTGCCGAGCAGGGAGCGACTATCAATATCCGCGCCGGCATTGACCAGCAGCGTCACTGTTGCGGCGTGACCATGTCCTGCAGCAAGCATTAACGCCGGGCGTCCCTCCTCCACGGTTCTGCATCCGGTATCGGCACCTGCAGCGAGCAAGGCTGCCACGATCGCATTGTTGCCAGAGATCGCGGCTAGCATCAATGCATTGTGACCAGACACCAACTGGGAAGAGACCTGTGCATCGGCCGCAAGCAATACATTCACCGCATCAAGATGACCATTCAAAGCAGCAAGTGTCAGTGCCGTGTGCTGATCGAAATCTGTACGAGACTCAATCGGCGCTCCCGCTTGCAGCAACGCCTCCAACGCGCCAGTGTGACCGCCTTGCGCTGCAACCATCAATGCGGTCAATTTACCGGTGCCTCTCGCATCAAGCTGAGCGCCTGCGTCAATGATCCGCTGCACGACACCGACACGCCCGCTTTTTGCTGCAAGTAGTAAGGCGCCTTCTCCAGTTTGCATGGCCGCATCGACGCTCGCGCCTGCGTTCAGTAAAACGTCCACCATGGGCGCATCACCACGCCTGGCTGCGATCATCAGCGCCGTTTTTCCCTCAGCCGAAGCGGCATCAATCTGCGCACCGGCTTCGAGCAAACTCTTGACGGCAATAATATTGTTGCTGCGCGCCGCTACCATCAACGCAGAGGTGCCGACAGCTGCGCCGAGCTCGACATCCACGCCAGCTTGCAGCAATGCGCGCAATACGTTTGTGCAGCCACGCGCAACAGCAGTACCCGCGAGTGAATAGCCGGCAGATGTGATTGCTTTTTTATCCAGGCCAACGTCGATTAGCGCAGTAAACGCGTTGCCATCGTCAAGGCGCAGCGACAAATTGAGCAGGCGTAATGCCAGCTCATCACGGCTTGCACCGGATGTCACACCCAGCACAGTCACAAAATTCTTTAGCCAGCCGTCTGGCAGCGCACCGGGCGACTCCGCCTGATGCAACGTTGCAACTGCTTCGGCGACGTGGCAAAAAATTGCCAGATATTTTTCTTTGTCGGGTGCATCGTTGCGCGACAGTGTCGCCAGCATATCCAGCGGTAACGTCTGGCAGAGCGTGGTCAAGTCAAGTGCTTCATGCTGCGCATTTCGCTTAAGCCATATCAAGCCGTCGAGGTAAAGCAGGTTGGCTCCGCCATCCACTGCCTTTGCCAAAACGATTGGCTCGAAATTAATGATTTTTTCTTTCTTCAGACGATCCATCAGACGCACTGCCACCAGCGTCGGCGGCTTGATGATCTGATAGTTTCCGCCAGCAGGCAGCTCGATCAACACATCGTGCATCGGGATGGGTCCGTACTCAGCGTCGAGTATGCTGGTCTGCAGCGCTTCGATGCGCTGTTGTGTTGCCGCGATCTGCTCCAACGAAATGGTGCCTGCAGCATCGGTCTGCGCGACCTGCCTGATGCGGCTTGCATAATCATCAGCCATTGCCTCGACCATCGTGATGGGGCGCAACGAGTGGCGTGTTGCCTGCGCAAACTCATTGAGTAGTTCCAGCGTCATTTCGCTCTCTGCTGTGCGGGCAAATGGATCCAGCCGCGGCGCAATACCCAGTGTGTCTGCGCTGAAGTTAAGGTAAGCATTGGCGTAGTGAACTTCATTACCGGGGTCGTACTGATGATGCCGGCGGGAGTGATTCAGCGCGGCGTTTTCGACCATCTGTTGCTTGAAGCGATGGGCGGATGCGATGATGCCGCGCTCGGAAGTAGTGAGCATACTGAGGGCCTTTTGTAGCCCCGTTATGCAACCGCCCGCACACACGGTGGTGTCGGGTGCCAGATTAAGGACTGTATCCATCCGGCGCTGTAACGCGATGCGTTCGTCCTTGAGCAAGTGGCTCAGCTGTTTGATGGCATCAAATCCAACGCCATACAACAGGTATTTATGGCTTGAGAAAAAATCCTGCTCCGCATCAAACAGATGATGTTTAAACGTCTCAAAATCAGAAGAGATAGCTTGCATGCGAGGCTTGGTGACGGGCGGAGTCAACTGGTCCGCACGCGCGTGCGCAAAGGCGATTACCTGATCGATCAAGCGAATATATTGCTGTTTGAACGGCACAAAATCTGCGTGGCGCATGAACGCATCGACCGCGCCGTAGCGCTGTTCGTCATAGCGAATTACACCGGGTGCCGACACATTGGCTGTTGTCGTGGTCAGGGTATCAGTTTGTTGAGGCGAGAAAAAATGTTGAGTAAATTCGGCGCGCATAAGTGTTGTCGCTTGTCGGGCTGAGTCAGATCATCTTGATCTGACCATAATCTGATGGACATATATCGTGGTGTAATCACGATGCCTGTTTCGTACGCCTCGGGCATGACCATTCGATTTACCGGTAACGATGCGTGCGCCCATCGTCTGTTTGACCTGCGATGCGATCACCAGACTGGCCTCATGCGGCATACTTTGCATAAGTAAAATATTTATCGAGCAAGTTCCAAAATAACCCACCCTATTTTTTTCCTATAGAAAACTTGCGCGGCACCTACGATGGCGTATCTGTCGCTCCTCTGACTCAAACGTGTTGTCGGCGCCCGGCGCCACCACATCATTTTTTAATCTCACTCCACTAACATCCGCCAATGAAACTTGCTACCTGGAACGTCAACTCTCTCAAAGTCCGCTTGCCGCATGTACTGCAATGGCTCACTGATAATCCGGTCGATGTGTTGTGCCTTCAAGAGACCAAGACCATCGACGAAAAATTTCCGCAGGCCGAGATTGAGGCGGCGGGCTATCAGGTCATCTTCAGCGGACAGAAAACCTATAACGGCGTGGCGATTTTGTCGAAGCATTCGATGACGGACGTTGTACGCAACAACCCGCATTTTGCCGACGAACAGCAGCGACTCATTGCCGCGACGATTCACGGCATCCGTGTCATCTGCGCCTATGTGCCCAACGGTCAGTCGATCGACTCCGATAAGTATCAATACAAATTAAGCTGGTTGGCAGGGTTGCAGCAATGGCTCACAGATGAGCTGGCGGCACATCCCCACCTCGCGCTGCTGGGCGACTACAACATCGCGCCGACCGATCGCGACGTACATGATCCTGCCGCCTGGGTCGGGCAAGTACTGGTATCGCAACCGGAGCGCGACGCCTTTGCCCACATGCTCGCGTTACCACTGACCGATGCATTTCGGCTGTTCGATCAGGCGGATAAATTGTTCAGCTGGTGGGATTATCGTCAGATGGGATTTCGCCGCAATGCAGGCATGCGCATCGATCACATCTTGTTGTCCGCGCCACTGGCAGCAACCTGCACTGCCTGCGTGATCGACAAAGTACCGCGCAAGTGGGAGCAACCGTCGGACCATACGCCAGTTGTGGCGACACTGACGTAACGACCTGTACAAAAAACCGCGCACGCTATGTTCGGGCGTTGCGCAATCGATACTGCTGCATATTGGCGTGCGGCGGGATCGCCATACCGTCCACCGCGGCCTCCATACGCACGCAGTAACCCGCCCAGCTTCACTGCTGGACGGCCTTGTCAACTGTGCGTGGTTGATGCGGCGTAGTCAACGCAACAACTGCAGCACTTCAAATACAGCACTCCACATTCAACGCTACATAATCAGCGCAATACAACGCACGCTGCATCATCAATTACCGCTTTTTGGTTTTGCACCAGAATCTTTTTGCATCGTCCCGGCACCGGGCATTGGCATCGCTCCTGTCGCCGCACCCGAATTGGTCGCATCACTCGACCCCGCACCAGCCGCTGGCGCAGCGCCTGATTTAATCGCGCCGCCCGCGCTATTCACACCACCACTCGATGGCGATGCCGCACTCGACCCGCCCATGTCGCTACCCGGCTTTGCGCTTCCTGCACCGCTAGCACCACCCGCCGCCGCACCTGAATTGGCACCACGCGACGCACCCATGCTCGCGCTGGCTGCATCACTGGCACCAGAGCCGCTCTGCGCGCTCTTGTTGGCCATGTGATGTTTCATGTGGTGCTTTTTCATTTTGTGCTTGCGCGGCTTTTTGTCTGCATCGCCCATGGCGGCGTCCGACCTGGTGCCGGTCGCTGTATCAGCCGCTTGGGCAAGTTGCTGAGCGTGCTGCTCGATGCCGGAAATTTTTGCTGTGTCCGTGCTTTCGATCACACCTTCGGAAGGGCTTGCAGCGAACGCAGTTGCGCATAACACGACGCTTGATACCATGCCAATCAACGGTGCGCGCAGTCGAATGTGGAAAGGAGCGAGGTTCTGCAAGGGAAGTTTTTTCATGAATTTCTCCGTAATCTAAAGGAAGCGTATGGATATGCGCCAACGGTGCGGACCAATAGACCGCTACCTGACCTTCACTCGACTGCACAGGCGCGATGAAGTTCCAACCATGTGGGTCTAAAGCGGGAAACTGCGATCTTTATCAAGGAAACGATAAAAAAATTTGCGCAAAAAATAATGTGGAGAAAATTATTGGGGGAGAAAATAGGCGGATGAAGATCCGATGCGCAATCAATGCATCCGACGAGCAGAAGCGCCGCGCTGTGCCAGCCAATATCGGCAATATCTACAAAAAACAGGGGCCACGAAACCAGCTACAGACTCAGCTGAGGCGTCCGCAGCTTAAAGCGCATCACGTTACTTTTTTCGGCGCTAACTGCTTTTCAAAAGCAGCATCGGCCTTGGTCATTCGGCGCGGAATTTGTGGGCCGTAGGCATTCACAAATGCAACGAATTCATCGAGCGGAAGTGGTGGCGACAAACGCGATGCCGGATCGGCCGCCGATCCGTTGATCAAAAAAAATTGTTCGGACGCATCGCGCACCATCGCAAAGTCGGCGTTACCGCTGCGTGTTTTTAATCGCTCGACAGCGGCGGTTGCTCGGGTGGATCTCACTAAGTGCCTCCGGAAGTTACGGCTTGGGAAATGAGGTTAGTGCCGCGATATTCAAGCCCCGCTGCATTTTTTACTGCATGAACAGGGGTTGTCTGGCGGGCGTCGCGACCACTCTCTGCAACGAACACCCATCCTGCATAGTTTAGGCGAAAAATCTCCACCATATTTTTTGCTGCAACGATTTCTACGGAACTCATCTTCATGCCGAGACATTCAAGTGGCATCAACACTAATTATTGCAAACAGCAACTCCTACAAACGATGACGATTTACGACGTCGCTCATTCACTGAAAAGCAGGCAATGCCACCCACCCGCGCCATATCCAGTACACCACATATCATCCGACACAATTCGCTTTGTGGCGAGATCGCGCAGCCAGAGTCAGAGTTGTGGCGGAGATTACGCAGCAGCCAACCACAAGCAGGAAGCGGAAGAGGCAATAACGTACATCAGGCCTACGTCGGCGACAACTGCCGCGTACCCTGTCCCGCGCATTCGGCCGTCCCGGTTCAAATGCCAGAGGGCGAAGCATGGCTTCATGCCAACCACATTACGTTTGATCGCAACACACCCCGCGCATCGAACGCACCCAAATCGAGTAAAAAGCTGCACACAGCGATCGCCGCACAATCACCGCGAAGCTTCAAACTTTGCGAACGATTTCTGGTGCAGGGCTTGGAGTCCCGTCTCGGATTATTTCAGTTTGTCTCACGCAGGGGACATGCAGTTTCGTGCGGCCTTACCAAAGAAGTCAGCCGCGAAGAACCGATCCTTGATCAGTTACTCTCGCAGCGGCAAATCTGCCATCAGGAAGATAGCGAATTACTAATTGGCGGCCGCTATCTGGTCACCCAGATCAAACCAGTTTCGGAGGACACCGATCATCGCCACGCGATGCTGACAGTCATTGATCGTAACGATAACGACAACAAGATCGAGATGCCACTGACGCAGGCCGGACTCAAATTTACCGGTCGCGTTCTTGGCGCGGCGCAGATTGAGCGAGCGAACGCGTTGATGGAGGCACATAAAAAATCTCTGCCACTCAACGGTACCGACGCATCACAGCCCGCCGAGGATCCACTGATCGCCAGCTTTGCCGGCATCGGCCGTAATGCCGCGCTGATTACGTATCGCGAAGTACGCGCCCGGCTCGACGCACTTCCCGCCACTATCACATGCGGCAAACATTGGCTCGACGATACTCTGGTGGACGTAATTAATACCGGCCGACGCGATCGGGGTAATCGGTTTATTCATTCCGATGCGCAGCTGCAGGAATTGAAAGAAATATTGGCGATCCACGTAGCGCGACACGATCGATCCGGGCCAACGGCGCAACGCTCACCACAATATCCAAAAGGATTTTCATCGCAACCGTTAGCGCAACCTTCGGCTCCAACTTTAGCACCACCCTTAGGACCACGTGATGCTAGTGAACGTGCTCGCGTTTCTATCGAACTGGCAAAGTCGTTACCAGCGCAAACGCCTGTAGTGAGCGATGCTGTCAAGCCACTTGAAGAGACTGTGGTAGAACCAGCGCAATTGCAGACGAGCGCCCGAGCAGGCGGCAGCAAGTCGGTACCAAATTCGACGCTAGCGCCACCTAACCCGCCTTCAAAAAAACGCAAACCACTAGCAGACCTAAGAGATGCCTGCCGAAATAAGGCAAATGAATGGTTGGGACGTATTCAGGTCAACGAAACAGAACAAGAGGCAATTCAGAGAGAAGTTGTGAAGACACGCCGAAAAGATTTTCTGGCGATGGGCTTGCATCCGGATAAAGCAGGGCATTTGCCCGACTATGGCTATCCCCTTTATTTGAGTGGCCAATTAGCCGGTATCTTTTTCCCTCAATCACCGTCCACATATCGCGATTTTGTTACTCCGCTGTATACAAAACTTAATGGTACAAACGGTCTCGACGGCGATACGCACGTTTTTCAAGAGGTCGCCGCCGCGGGCCTTAATTGCTGGATGCGCGCTACCTGGTTATCGGTACTTAAAAGTACCTCACCAGAAGACTTGGCTGTTCGGCTAGAGGCCAGCGCACGCAAACCATTAAGCAGTGTAGTCAAAGACGATATTGCTTTCCTTACCAAACTCTCACGTGAATACAATGCCGTGAATTTCACTGACCACTACGTAAGAGATGCGGCGACTGAACAGCGCTTGCGTGCATTGCAAATAAAAATAATCGCTTCCTATACGCACAGCGACAACAAGAGAACTACGGATTTGATAGGCGAACTTGAGAGGCTGAAAAATCCTAGCAGAACCGCCGTCAGTGATCTGCCTGTGGTTTTACACCGCGCACTTGGTTTGCCCGTCATGGTGGTTGAAGTTGACAGAGCTAATTGCTACTGCCTGATCCGCGTCGCTGGACCGGATGATTCCGAGCTTGGGCGGGAAATTGCAAAATGGAATGAACGCCAGCTAGATGATCAAATTCAAGAACGCACCAATTTTTTGCTCAACCAATTCCGAAAAATACCGGTGATTTGGCTTAGCCCCGGTCACTATGATGTTTTTATGCCGAAGGTGCAGGATCCCGCCTAAAAAAACATGCATCTTGTCGAAAGCCTTCGTGAGAAATTGAACGGATAATCAGCAGCAAACTCTGTAATCTCATTCCCGAGCCACCAACACCTCCCGCACCTGCTGCAACGCCAACGGATCTTCCAGCGTCGTCAAATCCCCCGCATCACGCCCCTCGCAAATCGACTGCAACGACCGGCGCAGCAATTTACCCGAACGGGTTTTTGGCAGCATCGTCACAAAATACACCCGCGCCGGTCGCGCCACGGCACCAAGCCGTTGATCGACCACGGCCATGACTTCTGCCTCTAACTGCACGCGTGCCGCATCATTGGCAACCACATCGTGATTACGCAAAATCGCAAACGCTACCGCCACCTGCCCTTTCAACTTATCTTCAACGCCAACCACCGCCACTTCGGAAATCGCTGGATGACTTGAAATACTTTCTTCGATTTCGCGCGTACCAAGCCGGTGCCCGGCGACGTTGATCACGTCATCGGTACGACCCAGAATGAAGTAGTAGCCATCCGCATCGCGAATGCCCCAATCAAATGTCGAATAGACCTGCTGCCCGGTGAAGTTGGACCAGTAGGTATCAACGAAACGCGCATCATCGCCCCACACGGTTTGCATGCACCCAGGCGGCAACGGATAGTCGATGACCACCACGCCTTTTTGATTCGGACCGCATTCCATGCCAGTCGATTCATCAATGATGCGCACCCTGTAGCCGACCATCGCCACACCGGGGCTGCCAAGCCGCGTCTGCTTGTTATCAACGCCGCGTGCAATCGACAAAATCGGCCAGCCGGATTCAGTCTGCCAGTAGTTGTCGATGATCGGCACCTTTAATGCGTCGGCAATCCATGACGAGGTGGTTTCATCGAGTGGCTCACCGGCCAAATAAAACGCTTCGAGCGACGACAGATCGTATTGCTGGATGAATTCCGGCGGCTGCTTTTTCAGTACCCGAACTGCGGTCGGTGCTGAAAACATGCGCGTGACTTTGTACTGCTCGACGATGCGCCACCAGATGCCGGCATCGGGTCGGATCGGTAATCCTTCGTACATTACCGTGCCCATACCCGCGATCAACGGGCCGTAAATAATGTACGAGTGGCCGACCACCCAGCCAATATCGGAGGTCGTGAAAAACATGCCACCCGGCTTGCCGCAAAAAATCTGCTGCATCGAAGCGGCCAGCGCGACTGCATAACCGCCGACATCGCGCTGCACGCCTTTCGGTTTGCCGGTCGTACCCGACGTGTACAAAATGTAGGAGGTATCGGTCGCGTCCAACCACGTGACTGGCACCTGTGCATCCATGAATCGCTCACGCAGCGTGGCGTAATCCACATCGCGATCTGCTACCAGCGACATTGGTGCAAGGCCGCGATCGACCAGCAACACGTGTGCAGGCTTATGCTGCGCGAGACCAATCGCTGCATCCAGCAGCGGCTTGTACGGCACCACTTTGCCGGCGCGCGAACCCGCATCGGCTGAGATGATCAGCGATGGCGTGGCATCGTCAATCCGGGTGGCCAGACTTGGTGACGCAAAGCCGCCAAACACCACCGAGTGAATTGCACCGATGCGCGCGCACGCCATCATCGCAAACATCGCCTGCGCAATCATCGGCAAATAGATCAGGACGCGGTCACCTTTACCAACGCCGAGCGATTGCAACATCGCGGCACAGCGATTGACCTCGGCGTGCAATTGCGCGAAGGTCCAACTTTGCTCGGTATTGGTTTCGGTTGATACGGCCACCAACGCTGTCGCCTCTGGTTGCGTTGCGAGCCAGCGATCGATTGCGTTGTAGCAGAGATTGGTTTTGCCGCCGATGAACCAATTACTGAAGGGCGGATTACTGCGGTCGAGAGTGCGTGTGAACGGTTGATGCCAATGGATTTTTTTTGCTTGTTCGGCCCAGAATGCATCGGGGTGATCGATCGACTGTTGATAAAAATTGGCGTATTTATCGGCGTCGTTATTTGCGTCTTTATTTGCGTCGTTCTTCACGTCGTTATTTGCGTCACTATCAGCGTAGCTCATGGCATTCCTTTTTATGATGCTCCATCATGCAAAATGCCGATACCGATCAAGTCGGTACCGGCTTTTACAGTCTCCTCGCTAACCTGCCTGACTTACCAAATTACTGATTTCAAATCACATACAAATCAACATACTCGTTGACCGACATCGCTTCCAGTTTTTTCTGATCGAGCGACACCGCCAAAATTGCCTGCTGCTGCTTGACCGGAAACTGCCTTGCGAGATTGGTTTTGAATTTCTCCACCAGCAGCGGAATGCCATCGGTGCGACGACGTGCATGGCCGATCGGATATTCCACCACAATCTCTTTCAGCTTCTTGCCATCCTTGAATTCGACGGTCAGTGCATTCGCAATCGAACGCTTTTTAGGATCGTGATAATCCTTG
>JAYTZV010000389.1:0-7858 GCA_043741695.1 Burkholderiales bacterium | reverse complement strand
TGCTGTGATCAATCTGTTTGATAAATCGTACTTGTTGCGTGACGGTACAGGCATCAATGTCGGTGCGCCGCAGTTTGGTGCGCGCCGCACGTTGTATGCGGGTTTATCGACCAGTTTCTGATCGATACGCGCGGTGGAGAAGTTTTGGCGCTGTGCTATTCGGGCAGCGTGATCAAGCCATCCGCGCCGCACCAATTTCACGTTCAAGAAATTTCAAAATCGCCGGATCGCTCATCGCCGCCACATTGATGCGCATCCGGTGTGAGGGCAACTGCTGCGGTGAAAACAAGCAGCCGGGTGCCAGCAGGTAGCCCGCAGCGAGCGCTTTCTCAGTCAGCAAATTCGTATCGCAGCCGGCATCGGTCCACGCGAACATGCCGGTGGCGTTGCCGCTATCGACCGTGATGCCGATGCGTTCCAGTTGCCGCAGCGTCTTGTCACGCACGCCGTCAAGCTTGCTGCGCAAGCGATCGACATGCTTGCGGTAATGGCCTTCCGACAAAATCTTATATACCACCCGTTCGCCGATTTCACTGGTCGTCAGCGTCGATAAAATCTTGCGATCGGCCAGTTGCATCGCCAACTCTGGTGACGTCGCAATAAAGCCGACCCGCAGATTGGCTGCCAGCGTTTTCGAAAATCCACCGAGATAGATCACGCGCTGCAACTGATCCAGCGCAGCGATACGGGTTGCGCCGCCGGGATGCATATCGCAATAAATATCATCTTCCACCACCATGAAGTCATGCTGCTCGGCCAACTTCAAAATCTGGAATGCTTTGGCGGCCGACAGCGAGGTTGAGGTCGGATTGTGCAAGACCGAGTTGATGACGTACAGACGCGGTCGATGCAGCGCGGCCAGTTCGGCCAGTTTCACGATATCGGGGCCGTCGGCCAAGCGCGGAATGCCGACGACTTTCGCACCCAGCAGCGAGAAGGAACCGAACATCAGGAACCACGCCGGATCATCGACAAAAATCGTATCGCCGGGTTGCAAAAAATGGCGCGCGACCAGATCGAGACCCTGCGTGACGCCGGTAGTGGTGACGATCTGGTCGGCGTTCGCAGCAATATCGAGCTCGGCCAGTTTTAATCCGAGTTGCAGACGCAGAGGCGCAAACCCTTGCGGTGAGCCATACGACAGTAGTAAATCCGCATTGCCGCGGCTGACCGCACGTAGCGCGTTGGCAATCAGCTCACCATCAAGCCACGTCGGCGGCAACAAACCGCTACCCGGCATTTTCTGCGGGGGCAGCTGGCGAAACATGGTGCGCACCAGCCACACCACATCGAGTTTTGGCGGCGTGAGGTGGTTGCCGTCCGCTTGCGCGTGGGCTTGCTGCAACGGGTGTCGGTCACGCACATAAAATCCAGAGCCACGCCGCGAAATCAGAAAGCCACTCGCGACCAGCCGGTCATAGGCTTCGACGACGGTGAAGCGCGAGACACCATGCTGGTCGGCGAATTGGCGAATCGACGGCATACGTGCGCCAATACGCAACAATTTGTCGTCGATGCGTGCTGCGATGCTGGTGACGATTTGGTCCACCAGCGAGCCGCCACGGTCGCGCAACAACGCACCTTTCGGTAGCGGGGTAAGTGCTGGATTTCTGGCAAGAGCGAGGGCTGTATTGGTCATCGTACCGTGACAGTGAATTGGAATGATTGAAAAAGTGTACCGGTAGTGTATTGGTCAGGTCGACTAAGATCAAGCCTCATCTAAGCTCCGGGCATTCCATGACTTCATTGCTTCCCTTGACCTTGTTTGCCTTCGTCTCGTCGATCACACCAGGGCCTAACAATCTGATGTTGACTACGTCAGGTATTCGTTTCGGCTTTGCCCGCTCGATACCGCATATGCTCGGCATCACCGCCGGTTTTGGCGTAATGCTTGCCTTGTGCGCGGCGGGTATCGGTAGCCTGATTCTGGCAGTACCGCTGCTGCACACGGCGCTTCGCATAGCAGGCTCTGCTTATCTGGTGTATCTCGCGTGGCAACTTCGGCATATCGTGATTCGTCAGAATACAAATAGCGAGCAGCGACCGATGACCTTTTGGGGCGCGGCGCTGTTTCAGTTTGCTAATCCAAAAGCGTGGGTGATGGCAGTGACCGGTGCGGCGGCATTTTTACCACCGATACAACCAGTGGGCGCTGCGATCGGTTTATTTTGTCTGATTTTTTGCGCAGTGAATTTGCCCTGTATCAGCGTATGGGCCGGTACCGGTGCGGCCTTGCGCCGCTACCTGACGCAGCCAAAGTGGCAGCGTGTATTCTGCGTTGTGATGGTGTGCCTGACGTTTTATTCGGCGCTGGCGATCTGGCTGTAATCCGGCGTCGTAACAGGCGCAAAATCAGGTGGTCGCAGTGATCGTCGTTTGCGATAATGAGGTGCCTTGAATGCGTCAGTTGCGTAATCCTTCGCCGCATTGTCTCGTCGCATCCTTTCGCACCATTTCGTCGCCACATTCTTTCAGGAGTTTTTTCATGTCCATCTACGCCAAACTCAACGCCCTCGATATCACCTTGCCGTCACTTCCTGTTCCCGCTGCAGCGTATGTGATGTCGTCGCAGATCGGTAATACCGTATTTTTATCAGGTCACATTGCAAAGAAAAATGGCAGCGTCTGGGTTGGTCAGCTCGGTAAAAACATGACCACTGCTGAGGCCAAGCTTGCCGCGCGCTCGGTTGCCATCGATTTGCTCGCCACCTTGCAGGACGCCTGCGGCGGTGATTTGGGCCGTGTCAAACGCATCGTCAAACTGATGGGTCTGGTGAATTCAACCGGCGACTATACCGAGCAACATCTGGTCATCAACGGCGCTTCCGAGCTGATTGGTGAGTTGTTTGGCGAGCAAGGCAAACATGCGCGCTCGGCATTTGGCGTGGCCCAAATCCCGCTTGGTGCCTGCGTGGAAATTGAAATGATTGCCGAGATCGGCTAACTCTTCCGGCTTCAATTAAAATACATGGCTGTAACACAAGGCAACACAGGGCAGCACATAGCAATTCAGAGCAACACAACGGCGCGCCGATTGGCAGACCTCCCGGATGCAACACCATCCACTTCGCGAGACCAGAATGAAAATCGAAAACCCGACCCCGCTTCAGTGGCAATTTTCTGAAAGAGCGCAGCGACTGCAAAGCTCTGTCATTCGTGAAATTTTGAAAGTCACGCAACGACCCGAAGTCATTTCCTTCGCGGGTGGCTTGCCGTCACCGCTGACATTTCCGGTTGAGCGTATGCAGGCGGCGTTCGATTCAGTGCTGTCGAAAAATGGGCAGGTCGCGCTCCAGTACGGTCCGAGCGACGGCTATGCACCACTGCGCGAGTGGATTGCGGATTCGATGTCGGTCGATGGCGCAACCATTTCTCCCGATCAGGTGTTGATGGTGTCAGGCTCGCAGCAAGGCCTGGATTTACTCGGCAAGGTGCTAATCGACGAGGGCAGTAAGGTGCTGGTCGAGACGCCGAGCTATCTGGGCGCGCTGCAGGCTTTCTCAGTATATGGTCCCGAGTTCGTTTCCATTCCTACTGACGATGCCGGCCTGATTCCAGAAGCTGTTGCACCGGTTGCTGACGGTGCGCGTTTGTTGTACGCATTGCCAAACTTCCAAAATCCGACCGGCCGCACGCTGTCGCTTGCGCGCCGCACGGCACTGGTCGAAACCTGCGCCCGGCTTGGCTTGCCGTTAATCGAAGATGATCCTTATGGCGCACTCAGTTACAGCGCAGAGCCGTTGCCGAAAATGGTGACGATGAATCCGGCTGGCGTTGTGCACATGGGGTCCTTCTCCAAAGTGCTGACCCCAGGCATTCGCCTCGGTTACGTGATTGCGCCGCAACCGCTGGTGCGCAAGATGGAACAAGCCAAGCAAGCCACCGATCTGCATACCGCCACGCTGACACAGATGGTCGTACACGAAGTCATCAAGGACGGTTTTCTTGACCAGCATATCCCGACGATTCGGGCGCTGTACGCCGACCAGTGCGCGGCCATGCTGGCAGCACTGACTGAATTTTTCCCGGCCGGTGTTACCTGGACGCGGCCAACTGGTGGCATGTTCATCTGGGTGACGCTACCCGAACATATCGACAGCATGCAGCTGCTCGACGAAGCAGTTGCGCGCAATGTTGCGTTCGTTCCAGGTACGCCGTTTTATGCCAACAATCCGGTACGCAATACCTTCCGCTTGAGTTTCGTGACGGTTTCCCCTGGAAAAATTCGCGAGGGAATCGCGCTGCTGGGCCAGTTGATTGCCGCAAAAATTTAATGCGACAGGATTGATTTCATCCGAGGCACCGCATTGCCAACTTACCTTTGGCCGTATATATTTGATTTTTTGAATTAATACGGCCAATGGACGCTTTTACGACCATTCCAGAAAATGCAGCGCGCCAGTTCATCGACTCGATGTCGGTCTACGAATCCTTTCGTCGAGCCAATACAGAGGCACGGAAGGTTCAAGGTGGAATGTACTGGAAGCAGCAAGGTGACTACTGCTATCTGGTAAAGACGATGCCGGACAATCGGCAGCGCCGCATCGGGGCGCGTTCTGCCGAAACCGAAGCGGTCTTCGAAAAATTCATGCGCCGTAAAAACGACGCCGAAATGCGGCTGGCGTCGCTCAAGGTCGCGCTGCGTGATGCTGAACGCCTCAACAAAGCGCTGCGCGTCGGTCGCACGCCAACGCTTGTCGTTGCACTCTTACAGGCGCTCGATGAGACGGGTTTGAGTGAACACTTTACCGTTGTCGGGACGCATGCGCTCTACGCGTACGAGAGCGCAGCGGGTGTGCGCATCGTGCAGAGCGCCTTAGCTACGCAAGACGTTGATCTGCTTTGGGATGCACGGCGCAGAGTGCAATTCATGGCGACTATGGCGACCCTCGACACCTCAGTCTTGAGCGTGTTGC
Organism: Burkholderiales bacterium; assembly: GCA_043741695.1. Classification (GTDB taxonomy): domain Bacteria; phylum Pseudomonadota; class Gammaproteobacteria; order Burkholderiales; family Burkholderiaceae_D; genus Actimicrobium. The sequence continues at coordinate 2,942 of JAYTZV010000389.1, read as the reverse complement.
AACGCGTCGATGCAAGCTTCCGGCGTCGCGACGATCAGCTCTGCACCGCTGTAAACGACAAGGGACTCGAGGTAGATTTTTTGCGACGCATACTACAGGAGGATGATCCGCATCCGTTTCGTCTCAGTGCCGATGAAGACGATTTGTGGCCGGTACAAGCTGCCCGCGCAGATGTACTGACGCAGGCGCCACGGTTTGAGCATATCGTTGTCTCGACCACAGGCCGCATGGCGTTGATGCGCACCGTAGCACCAGAGACGTTTGTTGAATTCAAAAACTGGATGGCAAGAAAAGCGCTGAATCGGCCTGCCATGAAACGGCGTCGTGACGCGCAGCAATCAGCTATCGTTCAGACGCTGCTTGATGAAAACTTGCTGATCGAGCGACACGGTTAGTGACATGATTAGTATCAGAATTAGTCTCAGGATTAGTATCACGATTAGCATCACGATTAGCATCACGATTAGTATCACTGCGAGTGACATCAGCAACTTGCCCGTAGCGATGCAGCCACGGGCAACCTGTGCTCTTTATCATTGCACTTTTTTACCGATAATCCGCCACCAGCGTTGCCCCTCTGACGCTCTTGAACGCAGTCACCAGCAAATAATAGGTTCCTGCTTTTGGCCGCGCGACCTTGATGAATTCGTCATTGCCCGAGCCGTCGGAGCGTGCATCGTAGTCTTCGGTCGTCGGTGGTGTGCCGTACTTTAGCCAGAGGTCGCCATCGCCGGTGCCGCCGGATAATCTGAACGTGAGAGTGCTGTGTCCGGCCGGCACTTTCAGGCTATACAAAATCTTGCCGTGTGTGCGCAGCGATAAGCCGGTAATTTCTTCGCCTTTGGTCAACACGCGGCTACGTATTTTTTTCATCGGTGGTGCAGGTACCGGTGGGTTGGCGCACGTTACGCCGACCTGATCGAATGCATTAATTACATCGGTCACAACGTAGCCACGATTATCTGCTGCTTTTTCGACGCCGCAAGCAGCGTCGTCGAAGGTGCTGGTTTGCGTCCAGTACAGTTGGTTGGCATCGGCCATGACTTCGAAAGCTTTGCGCGTATTCCAGCCAGCTTTCGTAGCGAGCAAATAAAACGCTTTGTTGAATACGCCACTGGAATAATGCACATCGAGTTGATCGGTGTACTGTGACGCGTTGTCGATCGATCGCCCGTCGCTGGTCGGATTGGCCATATCGCGCAGCGCGCCGTTAGCTTTGAATATTTCTGTTCCTACTTTGAAATCATTTCTGCCGCGCAAATAATATTCGGTCGCTTCGCCCGCCATATCGGAAAATGCTTCATTGATGCCGCCCGATTGATGCACGAACTGCAGTCCGGAGTTTTGCTCGGTGAAGCCGTGACTGACTTCATGACCCGAAACATCAGCAGACACCAGCGGATAGAACGTAGTCGCACCATCGCCGAAGTTTATTGAACTGCCATCCCAAAATGCATTTTCATAATTTCTGCTGTAATGCACCTTCATCAGCAATGTCTGGCTGATCGGACGCAGATTTAAATAGTCGTGATACATATTGAAGACCGTGTTGCCGAAAAAATAGGCATCGTTAATCGGCGAATACGCACCGTTGACCATCTTGAAGCTATTGCGTGGGCAGGTGAATTGAAACGGCGTGGTACCGCTGGTCGCATTGTTGAGATTAACCGCAACGACATCGGCGTTACGCATCATGCAATCGTTGGTGACGATTAGCGGGCTGTAATCGGTACCGTATTCATATTTTCCGGTTTTCAGATTGCCACCAGGGCCGGTCGCATCGACATGCTGGATACCTTCCCATTGCTGCAGGATCGCGCCGGTCGTTGCATCGATCAGAAAAAATGGACGACTTGGTTTTGCGCCATCCTTGATCAGAAACGAGACCTGATAAATCAAGCGTGCGACATTGTTCTCATCGAGTTTGACGAACAACATGGCTTGCTCGTTGTCGGTAGGGCCATGGGCCCGCATGCTGGTTTTTGCCAGTTGCAGCGCTTGCGCGGGTGAGTAGGTTGGCGTCGCATTGGGAATATCGTTGGACAGGTTACGCAGCACGGTGCCGGAAACCGTCGCGCTGCGCTGGTCGGCACTACGGCGTTCGACCACGCCTTCTCCCCACACCGGCACGCCTTGATGGGTTTGCTGATGTCGCGTAACGCGCGTGCCATTTTCATAAACCCGGCTGCGCTGCGATTTCAGCGCACCAGCATCAAGGCCGATTGCGCCGGCCATATCGGCTTGTGCACCAAGTTGTGCATCTGGTAGCGATACAACCTGATCGAGCTCGACGCGCTCTGCAGCCAATACGGTGCTTGCTGCACAGAGCAGCAATCCGAACAGCGTGGACACGTGCAGTACAGGTGATCGCGAAGCCGACGCTTCATCGTCATGGGACATGGGGTGATCCTTTCGGTTGGGTGACGCAACTATTTTCCGGCGATCGATAACGATGCCGAAGCGGGCGGTTTTGACGACATCAACGCGTGTCGAAATCGGTTATACAAAGTGTAAATTTACCGACAGCGGCCGACCGCATTCTGCGTCGCGTCAATGCGCGATCACGTGCCACTTGATTTGTGAACGATCACAAACACAACGAAGAATTTGGTTTGGTTGGGCAGGATGGGGTAATGCGGCAAGCACCGGGTGCGTTGCCGTTGCGATCAAAAAGCAGCATCTGCCAAGTGGCTTATTGTGTTCCGCTGTGAGGCATCTGCAGGGTAAGCGGCGCATCAACACCGTCTTGACGGAAGCCTACTTCTTGCCCCAGCCATTCCAGGCGAGCCGTGCTAAGGTGTTATTGGCAGTGCGTCGATCGAATGCTTCGGGATCAAATTCTCCGTAAGCACCCGGCAAACTCACCTTGAATTCAGGTGTCGCGTTCTGCGAGCATCGTGTCCGTTAATCATCAAGTGGACACGTGTACACCATGGAAGAGA
>JAYTZV010000388.1:0-7861 GCA_043741695.1 Burkholderiales bacterium | reverse complement strand
AGCGGGATCGAACCGCTGACCTCTTGCATGCCATGCAAGCGCTCTCCCAGCTGAGCTATACCCCCTTGCGCAGAAGCGAGATTATAGCCGAATGTTTCTGACGCTGACAATCCTATTTTCGAGAATTTGATTTTTCAAGGTTCTTGCAAGGCGAACTCCACACAGAGAGCTTTCACGCTCTGTGCCTGATACGAAGGTTGATCAATACTGTCGCCGTCGCCGACTCAATTTTTCGGTAGCGCCAGCAACCGCACTCGCACAGTTTCACGTTCAAACAATTCGATCACTGCATCGATCGCAGGCGTTTGCAACTGACCGGTCAGCAACAGCCGCATCGGCATGGCCAATTGCGGCATCTTGAGCTGATGCGCCGCCAGTACCTCTTTCAGCATCGCGGCGATCGCCGTCTTTTCCCACATGACAGCAGTACATCGCTGCGTGAATTCCTCCAATGCAGCACGAACCGTATCGGTCAGATAAGGTGTCAGCAATGCAGGATCAACCAAGGGCAGTCGGTAAAACAGCATCGCGGCAAGCGCCAGTTCATGCAACGTATTGGCACGATCCTTCATCAACGCAATAACTCGCGACAACTCGGGTGCACCATCAAATTGTGCGCCTTCATTCATCATGCGCGGTCGAATCAACTCGGCAAGGTGCGCGTTATCCGCCTGCTTGATGTAATGATTATTTATCCACGCCAGCTTTTCGGGATTGAATTGCGCTGGTGATTTCGACAGGTGATCCAAATCAAACCATTCGATGAACTGCGCCATCGAAAAAATCTCTTCGTCGCCGTGACTCCAACCAAGGCGCGCCAGATAATTGAGCATCGCCCCGCGCAGAAATCCCTGCTCTGGATACTCCATCACGCTGACCGCGCCGTGCCGCTTCGACAGCTTCTCGCCATCGGCACCGAGAATCATCGGCAGATGACCGTACTCTGGCAAAGCCGCACCGAGCGCACGCAGAATATTGATCTGCCGCGGCGTATTGTTGACATGATCGTCACCGCGAATGACGTGCGTGATCTGCATATCCCAATCATCGACCGCGACGCAAAAATTATAGGTTGGCGTACCATCGGGCCGCGCAATCACCAAATCATCCATTTCGCGATTGGCAATCGTGATCGGCCCCTTGACCAGATCATTCCAGGTGACTTCGCCAGCAAGCGGATTGCAGAATCGCACCACTGGCTGTCGATCTGCTGGTACGCCCGGCAATGTCTTGCCGGGTACAGGACGCCAGGTACCGTCGTAACGTGGCTTCTCACCCGCCGCACGTTGACGTTCGCGCATCGCCTCCACTTCGACTGGTGACGAATAGCAGTGGTAAGCGGTGCCAGCCTGCAGCATCTGACCGATCACTTCGCGATACCGGTCCATGCGCTGCATCTGATAAAACGGCCCTTCATCGTGCTCAAGACCGAGCCACGCCATGCCATCGAGAATCGCTTGCACTGCCTCAGGCGTTGAGCGTTCGAGATCGGTGTCTTCGATGCGCAATACGAACGTGCCGCCAAAGTGGCGTGCATAGGCCCAAGCGAACAGTGCGGTGCGGGCACCGCCGAGGTGGAGGAAGCCGGTTGGGCTGGGGGCAAAACGGGTGCGAACTTGCATGGTGGGTGATGGCGATATCGACTGAGCGATATCACAGAAAAAAGTGAAACCACATTTTACCGCCAGTTAATGCATCAACGACGCAATCAACCGCGGCCAAAGACGGTGGCACTGCTAAAATCACGCCTTTAGTTTACTTAAGCCACTGCATCATTCATGAGCGCCATCGCCCCCCGTCAGCTTTTCGTCACCACCGCCCTGCCGTATGCCAATGCGGCTTTTCACATCGGCCACATCATGGAATATATCCAGGCCGATATTTGGGTGCGGTTTCAGCGCATGCAGGGCAATGAAGTGCACTTTGTCTGCGCCGACGACGCGCATGGCGCACCGATCATGATTGCCGCTGACAAGGCCGGCATCACGCCACAGGAATTCGTGGCGCAAATCGCCGCAGGTCGCAAGCAGCACCTCGATGGATTTCATATCAGCTTCGATAACTGGCATTCGACCGATGGCGCAGAAAATCATCAGTTATCGAAAGAAATCTACAAGAGTCTGCGCGATGATGCGCAACTGATCACCACCAAAACCATCGAGCAATTTTTTGATCCGGTCAAGAACATGTTTTTGGCGGACCGCTACATCAAGGGCGAATGCCCAAAATGCGGTGCCAAGGATCAATATGGTGATTCATGCGAAGTGTGCGGTGCGGTGTATGCACCGACCGAATTGAAAAATCCGTATTCGGCGTTATCGGGTGCAGTGCCGGTAATGAAATCGTCGGAACATTTTTTCTTCAAATTATCGGACCAGAAGTGCGTGGATTTTTTGCGCGAATGGGCCTTTACCGAAGGTCGCCTGCAGCCGGAAGTCGCCAACAAGGCGCGCGAATGGCTGGAAGGAAAAGACGATAAGGAAAATGGACTGGGTGATTGGGATATCAGCCGCGACGCGCCGTATTTCGGCATCGAGATTCCCGACGCACCGGGTAAATATTTTTACGTCTGGCTCGATGCGCCAATCGGCTACCTTGCGTCACTTAAAAATTATTTCGACAAAACTGGTCGTGACTTCGACGCGTTCATGGCCGACCCAACTACTGAGCAATATCATTTCATCGGCAAGGACATCACGTATTTTCATACGCTGTTCTGGCCAGCGATGTTGCACTTTGCCGGCCGCAAGACACCGAACAATGTGTTTGTGCACGGCTTCATCACGGTCAGTGGCGAGAAGATGTCGAAGTCGCGCGGCACCGGTATTTCGCCGTTGCGCTATCTCGATATCGGTATGAATCCGGAATGGCTGCGTTATTACATCGCGGCCAAATTGAGCGCCAAAGTTGAAGACGTCGATTTCAACCCGGATGATTTCATTGCGCGGGTAAACAGTGACCTGATCGGCAAGTTCGTCAATATTGCGAGCCGGTCTGCAGGCTTCATCGCCAAACGTTTTGATGGACATGTCGTCACTGACTGGGCAACCACGTCAGATACTTTCTTGTTTAGCCTGCGCGATGTCGCCAACGACCTTCATGCATTGTACGAAGGCCGCGAATACGGCAAGGCACTACGCCTGATCATGGAACAGGCTGATCGCGTGAATGCGTATGTCGACGCCAACAAGCCGTGGGAACTAGCGAAAAATCCGGATAACGATGCGCGCTTGCAGGAAGTCTGCAGCCGTCTTCTCGAAGCCTTCCGCATCTTGACGCTGTATCTGAAACCGGTACTGCCCGCGCTGGCCGCACAGGTCGAAGCGATGCTCAATATTGAATCGCTGCGCTGGTCGGATATCGAGCGTGCTCTACCGGATCAGCATCGCATCAATCCGTATGCGCATCTGATGCAGCGGGTTGATCCGAAAATGCTGGATGCGTTGTTTGACGTACCAAGTGCGGCGCAAACTGCGGCACCAAGTGCCGCACCAACTTCGGCACCGACCGCGCTCGCTAACAGCACAGCAACCGACGAAGCTGCAACAGCCACCGATATCGAAGCACTCGCCAATCAAATCAGCATCGACGATTTTGCCAAAGTCGATTTACGCATCGCCAAAATTATCAACTGCGAAACGGTCGATGGTTCCGACAAGCTGCTGCGCCTGACTCTGGATGTGGGTGAGGGCCGCCTTCGCAACGTGTTTTCGGGAATCAAATCGGCCTATGCACCTGACGAGCTGATCGGAAAATTCACTGTGATGGTCGCTAATCTCGCACCACGCAAAATGAAATTCGGTATCTCGGAAGGCATGGTGCTGGCGGCTTCATCAGCGAACGAAGCGACCAATCCGGGCATCTATATTTTGACGCCGTGGCCAGGTGCGATGCCAGGAATGCGTATTCGCTGATATTGCAAACGTACGCAATTGGCAGCTCGACTAAACGGATGGCCAGCAAATAGTGCGAAGTTGTACGGATGATGAGCGCACAATACGACACGGGTAACTTAACCGCATAGGCACGCTCTTCGTCAGGATGGCATGGCTTCTTTCCGCTTCCGATTTCGTCCGGCACTATTTGATTCCCTCGCGCATTACGACCGGCACTTACTGCGCAAGGATGTAATTGCCGGCATGACCGTCGGCGTCGTTGCGCTGCCCTTGGCGATGGCGTTTGCAATTGCCAGCGGCGTCAAACCCGAAGCCGGAATTTTCACTGCCATCATTGGCGGATTCATCGTCTCTGCACTCGGTGGATCGCGTGTTCAAATCGGCGGGCCAGCGGGCGCGTTCATTGTCGTCATCTACGGCATCATCGAAAAATACGGTTTGCCTAATCTGCTGATCTCGACCAGCCTCGCCGGCGTTTTGCTATTCGCGATGGGCGTGTTTCGGTTGGGCTCGGTGATCCGCTATATTCCGGTGCCGATCGTGACCGGCTTCACGAATGGCATTGCGGTATTGATCGCACTGTCGCAGCTGAAGGATTTTTTCGGCCTTACCATCACCGAAATGCCGAGTGATTTTTTTGCGAAAGCGCAGGCGTTGCTGCGCGCCGCACCAACGTTCGATACGACCACGTTACTGATCGCAGTGCCGTCCTTGCTATTCGTGTTTGCATGGAACCGATGGACTACGATCACAACCGGCAATCTCGTCGTGAATCGATGGCGGCAACTTGCTAGCGCGCTGCCGGCCAGTGTTGTTGTGCTCATTTTGAGCACGCTGGCTGTGTCGGTATTTTCACTGCATACCGAAACCATCGGCTCGCGCTTCGGCGGCATTCCACAAGGCTTGCCGGAATTTGTTTTGCCACCGTTTAGCTGGCAACTGGTCAAACAGCTTTTTGCGCCAACGCTGACCATTGCACTGCTGGGTGCGATTGAATCGTTGCTGTGCGCCCGCATCGCCGACAACCTGATCAACGACCGACACAACCCCAATCAAGAATTGATGGCACAAGGTATTGCTAATTTTGTTACGCCGTTTTTCGGTGGTCTGCCCGCCACCGGCACAATCGCGCGCACCGTCACTAATATCCGCAGCGGTGCCGCTTCGCCAATAGCCGGCATCGTGCATGCGATCGCGTTGCTTCTGGTGATCCTGATTGCAGCACCGCTGGCAGATAACGTGCCGCTGGGCGCGCTGGCAGCCATCCTGTTGTATGTGGCGTGGAATATGGGCGAGTGGCATGAATTCGTGCGCCTGCGGCAATTGTCGAATTCATCGCGGATCCTGATGCTGGCAACATTTTTGCTGACCGTAATCATTGATCTATCGACCGCGGTTGAAGTTGGCTTGGTGCTGGCCTGCGTCTCATTCATCTACCGCATTTCCAGCCTGACCCGCATCGAAGCGATTGCATCGGATTCGCTGAGTCATCCATTGCCCAACGGCGTGGCCGCCTACGCGATGTTCGGCTCGCTGTTTTTTGGCGCGGTGGGCAAACTCGAAGGCTTGATCGAGCCGTCCGGCAGCGAACACAAAGTGCTTATCCTAGAAATGCATCAATTAATCAGTATCGATGTCACCGGTATCGACGCGCTTGATTCGGTACGCAAAACGCTGGCACGGCACGGCGGCCAACTGCTGCTGTGCGGCGTCAACCAGCAACCACGCGACCAGATGACCCGCACGGGATTTTTGCAGCGACTGGGTGAACGCAATTGCGTGCGCAGCCTGTCAGATGCGATCGAGCGCGCGAGTATTTTCGTCGATGCAGACGCCGGTACAGAAGCAGACATCGCCTGAGCCGGTTCAACCCGGCGAACAAGGTAAAATACCTATTGAAGTTAATCCACACGAAGACCATCATGAAATTCACCAAGCAGTTCCAGCGTTACGAGTCCGACATCACCCAATTCATCACCGCGTTGAAGGTCAAGAATCCCGCGCTCGAAGAGCAGCAACGCGCCGGTCGCGCACTGCTATGGGACAAAGTGCCACGCGATCTGGATGCACAAGATCGCACCCGCGAATCCAGCGTTGACCAGCAATCTTACGTTTATCAAAATAAGCTGTAACCATGACGGCAGCGTCACCTGATGCGCTGGCACTCACGCGCGACGGTCAGCCGGATACGACACCGGATGTGATCGATGGTGTCGGCTTTGCGCGGTTGTATGGCGAGCCGCTGTTCAAGCTGCCAACCGATCTGTATATACCGCCGGATGCGCTCGAAATTTTTCTGGAAGCGTTTGAAGGTCCGCTCGATTTGCTGTTGTATCTGATCCGCAAACAGAACTTCAACATCCTTGATATTCCGATGGCGCAGGTGACGCGCCAGTATCTTGATTATGTTGATCAGATTCGTGTCCATAATCTGGAGCTGGCTGCTGAATATCTGCTAATGGCAGCCATGCTGATCGAAATCAAATCACGCATGCTGCTGCCGGTGCGCAAGGCTGACACCGGTGAAGAAGCCAACGACCCGCGTGCAGAACTGGTACGCCGTCTGCTCGAATACGAACAAATGAAATTGGCTGCATACCAGCTTGATGCGGTACCACAGCTCGGCCGCGATTATGTACGTACGCAAATTTATATCGAGCAAAGTGTCGTTGCGCGCTGGCCCGATGTCGATGCAGTCGATCTGCAATCGGCGTGGGCGGATGTGATCAAGCGCGCAAAACTGATCGAGCATCACAAGATCAGCCGCGAAGAATTATCGGTCCGCGAACACATGACCGGCATCTTGCGCCGCTTGCAGAATGCACGGTTTGTCGAATTTGCTGACCTGTTTGACCCGACGCGCGGTGTGCCGGTGCTGGTCGTGAATTTTGTCGCACTGCTTGAACTTGCGAAAGAAACGCTGATCGAAATCACGCAGGCTGAACCGTTTGCGCCAATCTATGTGCGGCTGGCTTACTCGCCGGTGTAACGTGCCGTGCTTCGCCTGTCACATTGACCTTGTACTTATTTTCATCTCACCCGACTGCCCATGAAAATCATTTCCTCGATTGACGATTTGCGCGATCAACTGCGCGGTCAACTGCGTACCGCGTTCGTGCCAACGATGGGTAATCTGCATGATGGCCATCTGTCGTTGATGAAGCTGGCCAAGCGCCACGGCGATCCGGTGGTGGCGTCGATCTTTGTCAATCGTCTGCAGTTCGGACCAAACGAAGATTTCGATACCTACCCGCGCACCTTCGCCGCCGACGTCGACAAGCTTGAAAAAGCCGGTGTCTATGTGCTGTTTGCACCGACTGAAAAAGATTTGTATCCAGAACCTCAGGAGTTTCGTGTGCGACCACCGGAAGCATTGGGTAACACACTGGAAGGCGAATTTCGCCCGGGCTTTTTTACCGGTGTGACGACGGTGGTGTTGAAGCTGTTTTCATGCGTGCAGCCGAGTGTTGCGGTGTTCGGTAAAAAAGATTATCAGCAGTTGATGATCGTGCGGAACATGTCGAAGCAGTTTGCACTGCCGACCGAAATCATCGCGGCCGAGACGTATCGCGCTGAGGATGGTCTGGCGCTGTCGTCACGCAATGTGTACTTGAGTGCATCGGAACGCATCGAGGCGCCGGTGTTGTATCAAACACTGCATACCGTCTCACAGCAGGTATTACAGCAGACCCGCGGTGGTGATCTGAACCTGATCAATATCGAACGCGATGCGATGGCGCAGCTGACTACGCGTGGCTGGCAGCCCGATTATATTTCGGTGCGTCGTCGCGGCGATCTGCAATTACCAACAGCGGAACAAGTCGCCGCGGGCGAGTCACTGATCGTGTTGGGAGCGGCAAAGCTGGGCGCGACGCGACTGATCGACAATCTGGAAATCTGACAGCGATGCGAGCATGGTCGACGCCTTGGGTGACCGCACGGTCATCGATGTCATCAACTAGTTG
>JAYTZV010000387.1:0-48837 GCA_043741695.1 Burkholderiales bacterium | reverse complement strand
TGTCGCTGCCCTCCATTACCGATCGTCTGAGCGATCGTGCAATGTCGTGCGGTGATGCGACCTGCAACTGACGCGACCTTGTCTTTGCGACAAAGCCGATATGAAGTTACCCGTATCAGAAAAGGAAAGCAAGCGTTCTCTCATGCGCAGCCGGCACCGTAATACGTTGTGCTGCGCTATTAAATGAGACATCGCAATGCAGGCAAGGCGTTTGACGATTCGCGTTTGGATCGGTCGAATGGGGAAACTACGTACGCTGCATTATTCCGGGATCACTGCGTCTGCTTCGATCTCGACCAGCATGTTGGGTGCGATCAAGCGCGACACCTCGACCATACTCGACGCAGGAAGAATCTCACTGAAGAATTCACCATGCGCTCTGCCGATTTTTTCCCAGTCATCAATGTTCGTCACGTACACGCGGGTTCGCACGACGTCGTGCAAGCTGGCCCCTGCACGCTGCAGCACGGTCTCGATATTACGCAGGCATTGCATGGTCTGCGCATAAGCATCATCGATACCGACTAACGCACCTTTGCCATCGGTAGCGGTGGTGCCGGAGACAAAAATTTGCGTACCGATTTTTACGGCACGCGAATAACCGACGACCGCTTCCCACGGTGCGCCAGACGAAAAATTTTCGCGTCTTGTCATGATGCCTGTTGAAGATAGAGGGCTTCAAGCTGTTGCCGCGCCCACGGTGTGCGCCGCAAAAATGTCAGGCTCGATTTGATACTGGGATCATTTTTGAAGCAACGCACATCGATGCGTTGTGCCAGCCCGCTCCAGTCGTAGCGTGCGACCAGTGCAATCAACATCGCTTCGAGTGTGATGCCGTGCAGGCGGGCAGATGGTTGCTCAGTCATCGAACATCGGCATGTCGGGCAAATCGGCTTCCAGCGTGACGGTACAATTGCGCCCTTTTTCCTTCGCTTGCAACAAGGCAGCTTCGGCGCGCTCGATTACTTTTTCGGCAGTGTCGCCGGTGGCGTTGGTGGTCAGTCCTGCAGAAAAAGTAATCGCCGTACCCGGTGTAATGCCAGCCCAGTCGTAGGCACCTACTGCCGCACGCAGACGGTTCATGGCGATAACGCCACTATCAAGCCATGTCGCCGGCAAGACAATACCGAATTCCTCACCGCCGAGGCGACCGAAGCGATCAAGCACGCGCAATAGTTTAATTGACGCGTCAGAGACAGTTTTCAGCACAACATCGCCAACATCGTGACCGAATTGTTCGTTGATGCGTCTGAATTCGTCGAGGTCGATGATCGCAAAACAGAATGGATGGCCGGTGCGATGCGAGCGCTGCAATTCCGCGTTGAGCATTTCAAGCAGCGTGCGCCGGTTCATCACGCCGGTGAGCGTGTCGTGCCGAACCAGCTCTGCAATTTGCTGACGTAGCAGCTGCAGTTCGTTGTCCTGGTCGGCCAGTTGCTGGCGTAACGCCGCGATGGCCTGTTCGGGATGCTCACTCATGCGACACCATTGGCAATGTCGCGGCGGTGGTCCAGCAAGTTCGGGCTGCGTCGGCATGCTTCATCACGCGTCTCCATTCACTTCGTCGACTAGGTGCGCCTGACCCTATGGGTTTTGACAGGCGACTTGATGGAATATGCCACAGTCGACTTGCCGTGGCGATAGATCACCTACCGTTGCGCAAGAGCCGACAGCAAATTTTGCCGGATCGCGCACGCGTCAGAAACGGTTACGAATTACCACTTCATCAAAACCAAGCTGTCCCGGTTTTGGCCAAACCTCTTGGGTTCTTTTACCGATCGCGATCATCATCGTGATGACATGATCGTCGGGCAGCTGAATTAATTTACCGGCAGCGTCGAAGTCGAAACCGTCCATCGGGCAGGAGTCATAACCCATGGCTTTGGCCGCCAGCATGATGGTTTGTGCAGCGATGCCGCAGCTGCGCATGGCTTCGTCACGCTGGGTCTGCGCGCGGTCGCGGTAGTAGCCGTCGATGGCGGGCACCAAAATATCCTGCACCGCTTGCGGCGCGTCTTTCCAGAAGCGGGCCGGTTGGGTTTTCCAGCTCGACAGATCGGCACATACCAATAACAGCATTGACGCGTCGGTTACCTGCGCTTGATCCCACGCGATTGCGCGCAGCGACTGGCGTAATGCCGGTTCATCGATCACCACGAAGCGCCAGTGCTGCAGGTTGAACGCGGTCGGCGACTGCATCGCCAGTTCAAGTAGCGTGCGCTGTTCGTTGTCCGGCATGGAATGGGTCGCGTCAAAATGTTTGACTGCGCGGCGATTACGAATAGCGTCGAAGGTTTGCATGCAGGAGATCGTCCGAAACAATAAAACCGCGAGTCTAGCGCAGATCGGCAAAACTGTTTTCTATCGCGTAACCAGCTAAGCGTTGATTCATTCCGACGCATGGACGGGCGTTGTAAATGGGTGCACTGCAGGGGGTGATTAGCTTTGCTCAGCGCCTCCTCGATCTTGCAACAGCGGCTTTTTATCGCCGCCGAACAAAGCGACCCGATCGCGACCATCGGCTTTGGCCTGCGCCAGCGCAAGGTCGGCGCGATGGATCAACTCACCCGGCGATTCGCCCAGACCGACGTATGTCGTCACTCCGACAGAAAGCGTGGCGCGAATCGACCGGTCGCCAGAGTAGACCGGGGTCGCAGCAAATTTGGTACGCCATCCTTCGGCGACGCTGAGCGCAGTTTCCGGCGGCATGTTGGGCAGCAACAGTAAAAATTCTTCGCCACCGTAGCGACAGACGATATCCGCCGCACGCGACCGCTCTTTTAGCATCGCACCGAGCGATTTCAGTACATCATCGCCGGCCCGGCGGCCGTAGCAGTCATTGATCCGGTTGAGGTGATCGACATCCACCATAATCAACGTGAGCGGCTGGCGCTCGCGCTGGCAGCGTGCCAGTTCGCGTTCCAGCATCGGGCCCAGAAAACGACGGTTGTATAGCCCGGTCAGCGCGTCAAGATTGACCTGCTCGTTCAGCTTGGTCTGCAGCAGCTCAATTTCGCCAAGCTGATAGCGTAATGCCTGTTCGCTTGCGCCGAGCCGGGACCGTATGCGTTCGAGGTGTACCGTGCGCCGGTGTGCTGCGTCGGCCATCAGCAGCATCAGCGACGACGCGGTTAACATGCTCATGATGGTGGCGTCCATGGCAGTGTGCGGCGACCACTGCAGACCACCCAGTGCAATCGCAATCAACATTCCTGTGCAGAGCGCGAGCGCTGCTTTTGATAAACCTCGCCAACTCGCAAGTGCAGTGAGATTGAAGACCGCGCCAGCCACGACTACATAAGTAATCCAAAGTGGAAATGCCAGTGCAGCAATCCATACACCGGCTAGTACGGCATCAAGCAACCGGTGCTGCCATTCCGCTTGGGCGGGATCGTCGGCGTTATGTGCGCGCCACGATAGCACCTGCGGGTATATCAAAAATTGCAGGACGAGCAGGGCCCACGCCCAGCCGCCGTAATGTGCAGCGGCCATGTGCAGACCGACGGTGGCAAACAACAATAAAAAGATCCAGAACCGGATTTTGTGATTGGCAGGGACTGCGAGGTTCAGCGAATCGGATAGGGTGCGCGATGTCATAAGCAGCCTCTAAAGAGAGTTGGTTACAATCAACCCAATTTAGCACACGCGCACCGAGCTGCTAAGTTTCATTTGTGAATCAGACAAATTCACCACACATTCATTGGTAAATAGATACCATTAGTAACTTTTTTAGGGGCGCAGGAAGATGGTTTTCTTCGTGCGCTTTCCACAAAATTGTTAACGAAAAAAAGGTCGCCGATTGTCTGATGAGGAAGGCCGACGCACTGTATTGCACCATCGATCCAGTGGCTACAAAGCAAGCCGCGCACGGGCTGCGCGGTATTCCAGTTCGAGCCGGGTCACCATGTCGGCTACGCTCACCACGTCATTCATCAGGCCAACGCCCTGACCCGCACCCCAAATATCGCGCCACGCCTTGGCTTTGCTGCCGCTGCCGGAACCAAAATTCATCGCGGTCTTGTCGGCGACCGGCAGATTGTCGGGGTCGAGCCCAGCAGCAACAATCGATTTTTTCAGGTAATTGCCATGTACGCCGGTGAACAAATTCGTATAGACAATATCCGCCGCGCTCGATTCGAGGATCGCCTGTCGATAAGCTTCGTCGACATTTGATTCGGTCGTGGCCAACCAGCGTGAACCGATGTACGCGAAGTCGGCACCCATCGCTTGCGCTGCCAGCACGGCGTCGCCAGTGGCGATTGATCCCGACAACGCAATCGGACCACTGAAAAATTTACGTATTTCGCCAACCAGCGCAAAGGGCGACAGTGCACCCGCGTGCCCGCCCGCGCCGGCGGCAACCAGAATTAATCCGTCGACACCCGCTTCGAGCGCTTTTTGCGCATGCCGGATCGAGATCACATCGTGCAGCACGATGCCGCCGTAACTGTGAATCGCATCCATCATTTCCGCAGGCGGTGCGCGCAGGCTGGAGATAATGATCGGGATCTTGTGCTTGACGCACATGTCGACATCGTGCGCGAGACGGTCGTTTGATTGATGGACGATCTGGTTGACCGCGATTGGACCGATGATGGCTTGCGGGTTGGCTTTCTTGTGTGCCTCCAGATCGGCTTGAATCGTACTCAACCAGGTATCGAGCAACTCGGCCGGACGTGCATTCAACGCCGGGAACGAACCGACGATACCTGCCTTGCACTGCGCTGTTACTAGCGCCGGTCCGCTGGCGATGAACAACGGCGAGCCAATCACTGGCAGTCGTAAATTTTGCAGTGCGACGGGGAGAGCCATGTGTACCTCTGGTATGAGTGAAGGTCGATTATAGTTTGACAAAAATGGACGCGCTGTATTTGCACATGATGGCGCATCGAATTGTTTTTAAACGCGTTGTCAGCGGCAATCTCGATTCGATCAACAATCTGTTTGCAATGACATAAGTGTGTCATTAATCTGGCTTAAGCTGGGTTGGTATCGATTTCCTGGCTATTTTTTCCGCTTTTTTTGGTGAAAGCACGTCTCGATGCCTATCTGTCACCGACTTTCCGGCTCTTTGCGACGACGCGCGCGATGATCCGATATGCCATTTATTTCGCCCCGCAGCGCGCGTCGCTCTGGTGGCAACAGGGTTGTCGCTGGCTAGGACGCGATCCTGAAAGCGGAGTTTGCACCGATCCACCACCGATTGCTGGTGTAACCGCAACGCTGCAGTCAAGCTTGACGCGCGCCGCGCGCCGTTACGGATTTCACGCCACGCTGAAAGCGCCGTTTCATCTTGCCTCCGGTTTTGACGAGACGCATCTTCTGCAGATGGCGCAGGCATTCGCGTACTGCCAACCCGTGATCGAATTACGCCAGCCAGAGGTGCGCATGCTTGGCGCATTTCTGGCACTACAGCCAGCCGTGGCGCAACCTGAGATCAACGCGTTGGCGATGCGGTGCGTCAGTTATTTTGATCTGCTGCGAGCGCCGCTGTCGCCCGAAGAACTTGCGCGACGCAGGCACTCCGGCTTGAGTCCGCGGCAAGAGGCGCTGTTGCTGCGCTGGGGTTATCCATATACCGAAGAAGCTTTTCGCTTCCATATGACGCTGTCCGATGCATTGACGGATGTCGATGTCACCACCACGTCAGCCCTGCTCACCGCAGCCGAAGCCAGCTTTGCCGAGGCAGCTGCTGCACCGCTGATGATTGATGGAATGGCGTTATTTCGCGAAGCGGCACCGGGACACGATTTCGAATTGATTGAGCGCATCCGCTTTTCGTCAAACGTGCTGGAGCCGAGCCTGCCATCACCCGGCACCTTGTTTTTCATGGTGGGTCCTTCTGGTTCAGGTAAAGACACGCTCTTGCGCTGGCTTGCTGCGCAGTTGCCGGCCGCATCGAACATCGTGTTTGCCCGCCGTATCATTACCCGACCGGCGGATGACAATGAAGCCAGCGAGTACCTCGACGAAACCACATTCTGGCAAGCCGCGGCTGCTGGTGAATTCGCAATGCAGTGGCAAGCCAATGGTCTGTGTTACGCGATCCGCCGCGGGATCGACGCGGATTTACAGGCCGGTCGGGATGTGATCGTCAATGGTTCGCGCCAATACATTGCGCAGTTGCGCCAGGCATATCCTTCGGCGCAGGTGATCTGGATCGAGGCAGGCATCGAACAAATTCGTCGCCGCATTGTTGATCGACGCCGGGAATCCGGGCCAGCGCTGTTACGTCGGCTGGAGCGGGTTACGCAATTTTCTGTGGTGGGCGATGACGTTGTACGTATCGACAACAACGGGACGATTGAACACGCTGGCGCGCAGTTGCTGGCGGTTTTTTCACGCGCCAAAAAGTAAAAAAGCAGCGCCGGAAAAATCCGCGCTGCTTTTTTTATGTATTACGCTGCACCACCACAGTGGCGCAGTGATGGTCAATTATTATTGACCGCGGGTCATCACCCCATTGTCGACGCGAATTTTTTCGCCGACAGCCAGACCTGGGTTGCCTTCGGTCGAAATAGTTTGTGTTGCGCCATTTTGAAAGCGCACCATCGTTTCGTAATGCACGGTCTTTTTAACATTGCCTTCAATCGCGCGACCTGCATAGGCACCGCCGAGCGCGCCGGCAATTTCTGCCGCAGTCTTGCCCCTACCGCCACCGACCTGGCTGCCTAGCAGTGCGCCAACTACGCCGCCGCCGATGGTGCCAAGATAGCCGCCGTCGCCGTTGACTTCAATTGCATTGACTGCTTCGACGGTCGCGCAGGTGGTGCAGACTGCTGCCTGGCGTACCGCTGCGGTTGATGTCGACAATTGCTTGCCCAGTGATGCGCTGGTGATACTGTCACCCACGCGCAGATTGGCTGTTACGGCACTGTTGGCGGTGATACGGTCGCGCTGGCGAATGGTGTAGTTACCGATGTACTCACCGCTGCGGACTTCCGGCATGAAGAATTTTCCGCTGGTGCCGGCAATGGTCATGTCGGCTTTGCCGCCTGGCGTACCGAACAACGTAAATTTCAGATCGTTACCCGGGCTCAGATCCGCATTCGGTTGGACTTCGAAGCGGTCGATTTTTGGCAGGGTTGCGCTGACCTGACCTTGTGCACGTTGACCGGCATCGGTCTGCAGCGACTCAGCCAGAACCGCGCTGGCGACTTGATGGCCAACGCGCAGATTGGCGGTAACAGAACTTTTCGCCGTCAGCGCATCGCGGCTGCTGATGGTGTAAGTACCTTCGTACTGTCCTGGCTCGACTTCCGACAAGGTCAGATTGCGGCGAGCACCGCGCAGACGCAACGTTGCGGTACCGCCGGGCGTGCCGAAGACGGTAAAGTTCAGATCGGTACCTGGCGTGAGCGCGGCGACTTCATCGACATTGAAGCCATTGATGTGCGGTGCGCCCGCTGAAGTACGATGGGTCTGTGCGTAGGCGACATTGGTGCCCATGGTGATGGCGGCGAATGGCAGCAAGGCTGCGCAACTTAAAACGTATTTGCGGGCGAATTTCATGTGAAGCTCCTGAAGAGGGAATCGGTCCGGCTACCGGGAATAGTTATCTTCAGGTAGCGAGAGGTGTTGTCGAAGAAAGATAATCGATGGACGGATTCTCTGTGGAAATTCCGGTCTACTCTGTGCGGTGGCGTACGTTATTTAATGATGGCGCGTCGAGCCAGGTCTCTTGCCACGGGTCAGTCTCTGGATGTGGAAAGCGTGCGCTGACGAATTCGACGAAAGAACGCACCTTGGCGGATAAAAATCGGCGACTCGGATACGCCATCACCACGGCGAGGCGGCCCAGGTGATGCTGCGGCAGCAGGCGTACCAGTTTGCCGGTGCGCAAATCATCACCCAAGGTAAATGACGAACGGATCATAATACCCATGCCTGCCAGCGCACACTGGCGTAGCAAATCGCCATTGTTGGAAACCAGCTTGCTGGTAATCGGAATCGACATCATGCGGTCGCCCTCGCTGATCATCCAGTGATGACGCAGTTGCTCGTAGGCGAAATTCAGACAAACATGCTGTGAAATATCGGCAGGTATCAGTGGCATGCCGTGCGCTTCGATGTACGCCGGCGAGGCGCACAGCATGATTTCGGACGAGCCTAATTTGCGCGCGATCATGCTCGCATCGAATTTCTGCAGATCGATAAAAATACCGACATCGAAGCCTTCTTCGACCAGATCAGGGGTGCGATCCGACAAGGTCACATCGAGTTCAACATCGGGATACCTGGCCGAATATAGCGGTACCAACTGTGCGAGTTGCAATTGACCGAAGGCTAGATGTGCATACAGCCGCAACGTCCCTCCAGTGCGTGCCGAATTGGACATCGCGGCGGCATCTGCGTCATCGATATCCTGCAGAATCTGCAGCACGCGTTCCAGATAATTTTTACCGGTTTCGGTCAGTGACAAGCGGCGGGTGGTGCGATTCAGAAGACGCGCACCGAGATGTTTTTCGAGATCGGCCAGATGCCGCGTGACGACCGCATTCGACATCGCCAACGCGTTGCCGGCAGCGACAAAACTACCCTGTTCAACGACCTTCGCAAAAACGCGCATTGATTGCAGGCGATCCATTAACCGTCCTTCGCTTGATCAGCCAGCTCAACGCTAGTGCAGTGCGAGCGGCAACGCCACAAAGCATGTCCCGAAGCGAGGTATTTTTTTTCGAATGGCGTAATTGGTGTGGTTGGCGTAAATGCCTCCACTTCTATTCCGGGCACACCGAGCTGACGCAGTGCAGCGGCACATTCGTCGATATAAACCGCCCAGTTGCTGCGGCATTCGATCACGCCACCGAGCGCCACTACCGTCGGAAACACCGCATGACCGTGCCAGCGGCGCGCCAGATGGCCGAATTTTGGCCACGGATTCGGATACAGCAAATAATGGCGATGCAGACGAATGCCGGCGTCGTGTAACAAGCGCCAGAAATCCACCAGATCAGTGCGCAGCAATAAAAAATTTTCCGGGTTCGAAGCAGGCCACGCAGTCTGCCGTGCGATCCGGTCGGCAGATTGATCGACACCGAGCACGAAGCAGTGTGGATAGGCCGCCGCCAAATGACGCGTCGACAGGCCAACGCCGCAGCCTGCATCGAGAATCAGCGGTGTTTCACCTGCTGCGCGCCAGTGCTGGAGAAACTGCGCGAATGCGACCCGGGCGTGGTCGGTCACCGGCTTTTGAAAGGGCGTGGCGAGGTGGCGCGCCAGCAGATGCGACAAATGCGGATGCAACCCGGTCTGCTGCGTGCTGATCTGGCGTGAATTGGCGTGCATGCCGGCAGTATAGCCGTCGCCCTGCGTCGAATCATGCAACGGCAGCAATGATCGACAAGCGCTACGTCATAATTCGCTACCGCAAAGTACTTTCGTGTCCTTGCCTTGTTCAACCCGTTTTTATTTTGACTCTGTCCTTAACGTGTCGACCAAAACCTTTCCTTTTCTTGCGTTTATCGCGCTCTTGACCGGTGGTGTTGCGATTGGCTTTGCCGGCATCTTCATGCGTCTTTCGGATGTCAATCCACTTGCATCGGCATTTTGGCGTATGGCGTTGGCAGCGCCGGTATTGTGGGCGTGGGCATTGACGACGCAGCAGCACGATGTCGATGGTGATAAGGCGATCGCTTTTTCTCCGGCGCTGATCTGGTGCGGATTCTTTTTTGCGGGTGACATGGCGATCTGGCATCTATCGCTGCACTTCACCACCGTGTCGAATGCCACTTTGCTATCAAACTTTGCGCCGATCTTTATCGCGTTGTGGTTATGGATTGCCTACCGGATGCGATTTCAGAGGATGTTTTTGATTGGAATGATCATTGCACTGGTGGGTGCAATATTGCTGGTCGGTACCGGCCGCGCCGACACATCGCCAGATGGCAACAAGCTGCTCGGGGACGGACTCGGGCTTTTTAGCGCGGTGTTTTATGGTGCCTATCAGCTGATCATCAAAGACGCTCGGGAACGCTATTCGACCGCACGGTTGATGGCGTGGAGTACCACAATCACTGGCCTATTTTTGCTGCCTTTGGCGATCGCGTCCCCCGGCGCATTTTGGCCGTCAGGCGTGTTGGCTTGGTGGCCGCTGCTGGCGCTGGCATTGGTCGCGCAGATCGGCGGGCAGACCGTGATTGCGTACGCTTCAGCGCATTTATCTGCGTCGCTATCATCGGTGAGCTTGTTGATTCAGCCGCTTACCGCCACGATCGCCGCCTGGATTCTATTTCACGAAACGGTCGGGCCGCTGCAACTCGGCGGTGGCGTTTTGCTTTTGTGGGGAATTTATCTTGCAAAAAAAGGTAGCTGAGGCGGCTGGCTTTGTAGTTTGGCTGAGTCCGCCAAGTCAACCGAACAATTTGCCTTTCAGCATGCCCAACCCCTGCGCCAGCAAGTCTCCCTGCGGCAGCGCCCCATTTGGGCTGAGCTGATTGATCATCTGCGGCAGCAATTGTGCGAGACCGGAGGCGGCGTGTTCCGGTGCAATGCCGGCCTCCTGCGCCACTTTTTGTACCGCATCCTCACCGAGCGCATTGTTGACGTCAGTACCGTTAATTGCACGATTTTCGCCGGTGCCGATCCAGGATGCGACATGGTCTTGCATGCCGCTGTCCTTGAATTTTTGCAGCAAGCCGTCGACACCGCCGTTTGCTGCAATCAAGCCCGATACCGCGTTCATCAGGGTACCCTGTTGCTGCCCTGTGCTGCCTGCGCCGAGTTGCCCTGCCAACTGGTCGAATAAACTCATGGTTTCTCCTTGGTGGTGACGGATTTTGCGAGAAGTGCAGACGTGTGCAGTCTGATCAAAGCATGCTAATAAAAGCGTCCAATCAAAGCTTGCAATCAAAGCTTGCAATCAAAGCCTGGCGATTACGCATGCCGATCAGCGCATACCGATCAATGAACGACAACCGGCTGCTGCATCACCTCATCATAGCCCGCCAGAAAAGCATCGATGTCCTCGACGGTGGGGCCGTCTGCTGCAAGTTGTTCGACGTGCTGCCGAAAGGTTTCCGCCCAGCTGCCGCCAATAAAAATTTCGCGCTTACCGGATTTATCGGTGATTTCATATCCACCAAAATGCAATGCTTCACGTTCGTTATCGATACTGAATTCAACCACGCTGTATTGCTCGCTGTCATAGATCAGGTTCATTACTTTGCTCCCGTTGCGGTGAACGTGCAGTACGTTCGCTCGTTGAAGGAGATGGGGAGCACGGCAGAATTTTCAAGTCATGCCGATTGCGGGCACGCAAGGTTTGATCGAAAGTGTACGGGTGCGGCTATATCGCGATCAGATCGTCTTGCATAATCAGATAATCGTCGTAGGGCGCATTGCGCAAAAAGCTCCGCATTTGCTCCCGATGCGCGCTGTTGGCAATGCTGACAAAGAGGTGATCTGGTGCGGCCCGGAGTAATCGGTTCAGCGTGACGCGCATCACGAGGTTGCCGACGCAGCATGGGCAGCCTGGCGCGATACGGTTGAAGCGATACTGCGGGTTATCGGTCAGATGCTGTAGTTGACTATTGGCATCTGCCAGTCCTTCCAGAATGAAGGCAACGGATTTCCCGGCTGGCAGCAGGGCGGCAACACGGGCTATTTCCGCTTCACGCTCGCGCACACTGCTACCGCAGACCAATTGCGTTAGCGTCATCGGCCCTTGCGCACGAGTTTGCTCGGTTCGACGCCAAGTTGCTTGAGCTTGCGATATAAATGCGTGCGCTCAAGTCCGGTACGTTCTGCCACGCGCGTCATGCTACCCCCTTCCCGTACCAGATGATGCTCGAAATAAGCGCGCTCGAAGGCATCACGCGCTTCGCGCAACGGGAGATCGAAAGAAGGTTTGAAGCTGTTGGCTTCTTCATTCACGCCGCTGGATGCGAGGCTGAGCGCACCCGGATGCGCTGCATGACCACTTGGCTGAAATGACGGATGTTGGTGAATCGGTGTCGGTTGCTCGGCCGGCGTGATGATGTGGCGGGCTTGAAAAGCCACAGCGCGTGTCGGCTCGATTGTGCGCGACAAGCCTTGTTGCACTGCTTTAAGAAGTTTTTGAAGCGCGATCGGCTTTTCGAGGAAGTTTAGCGCACCGATGCGGGTAGCTTCGACTGCCGTGTCGATCGTGGCATGGCCAGACATCATGATCACCGGCATGGTTAACAGGCCGTCTCGTTGCCATTCCTTGAGCAACGTGACGCCGTCGGTATCGGGCATCCATATATCCAGCAAGACAAGATCAGGAACGCTGGCGGCACGCGCATCGCGCGCCTGCTGCGCATTTTCCGCGGTCAGGATGACATGACCCTCGTCGCTCAAAATTTCCGAGAGTAACTCTCGAATTCCCATTTCATCATCGACTACCAGTATGTTTGCCATATGCGGTCTTTCCGAATTCAACAATTCTCTCTAGCATGAGGGCCAGCCGAGAGCCACTATCCGATTATGCAAGCAAGATCAGAGTCAACATGTTCGCAGGCGCAACAGCAAGCCAACATCGTGCTGCCAGAGGCGAATACTTCTCTTGGTGTTGCACCCGCCGCAAACATGTGACGCGTGCAGTCAAACTAGTATGGAACTTTCAGTTACTGCTTGGGCATAACTTTAACAGCAAAATTAGCACTTTGGCACCACTTGTATCAGAACGATTTTGAATATCAATACGCCCGCCGTGCTCTTCGACAATCTTCTTAACCATTGGCAACCCTAAACCCGTTCCCCTCGGTTTGGAAGTGACATACGGTTCGAAAGCCCGGCTGAGTATTTTTTGTGAAAATCCTGTTCCATTATCAGTGATTGTCAACTGTACTGCGCTGCCGCTGACATCACCCGTTTGCGAATAGTGTACCGTTTCCGTGATGACGTCGATGCGCGCAACTGGCGCACCGGGTGCGCGTTCTGCGACCGCATCCTGCGCATTCTGCAATAAATTGTGAATCACCTGCCTGAGCTGCGTTGCGTCGCCCATTACCAACGGCAAATCTGCCGCGAGCAAGACGTGGATGATGTCACGCTCATCGCCGGCCATATAGAGCTGCAAGACTTCGTCAACGAGCGCATTCAGATTCAGCGGCGACAATACCGCGGGCGGCGTTTTTGCATATTCGCGGAAATCATCGACCATCTGTTTCATCGCACCAACCTGATTGACAATCGTGGTTGTGCTTTTTAACAGCATGGCAGCATCAGCCGGCAGCAACTTGTGTTCGAGTTTCATTTGTAGCCGTTCGGCAGACAACTGAATCGGCGTCAGTGGATTTTTTATTTCGTGCGCGAGGCGGCGCGCTACCTCACCCCATGCAATCGAACGTTGCGCCGAAATTACATCGGAAATATTGTCGAACACAACCACGTAGCCAGTGCCGTCCGCAATGGGCAGGCGGGAACCACGCGCCAGCAAGGTGATGTCGTCATCGCGGTCAGCATCGTTGTTTTGCCGTGCAATTTCAATTTGCTGCTGCCAGTGCAAATTCAGATCCGTACTGCGACCGCTAGCGGAGCGTGCGCTTTGCGTCGCAAACGCGTGCTGGATGGCTTCCGCAAACCGGTCGAGTCCAGCGATTGCCGACAGCTGCTGGTTCAGAAACGGTTCGACCGGATACTGCAGGATGCGTTCCACCGATTCGTTACACGTAACCAGCCGGAATTCATCGTCCAGTACCATCACCCCGGCCGACATGTTGGCCAGTACCGATTCCAGATAAGCTTTGGCGTTCTCAAGTTCGGTGCGGTTAATCTCCACCGCCGCACGCGCGTCAAATAGCTGCCGCGTCATTGCATTAAATGACTGGGTCAGGGTGCCAAGCTCGTCTGAGGTCGCAACGATGCGCCGCGGCGACAGATCGCCTTCGGCCACCGCTTTGGTGCCTTCAGCCAGTAACAACAGCGGTTCGGCCAGATCGGTGGCAATTAAAAATGCACTGACGATTGCTGCAAAAATCGCTAGCAATAAAGTCAAGGTCAGCGTGACAAGGTAAATTTTGCGCAGGCCGGAACGCGACAGCGAGCGTTCCTGATATTCGCTATAGGCAGCGCGCAGCGCTTCGGCATTGTCGGCGAGTGTTTTGGGAACTGGCTGGATCAGCTGTAGAAAACGACCTTCAGGCTGCAGTGACAGCGTCGTGCTGCTGCTTGGGATGGCGACCACGACCCGCAAGCGTAAATTATCGATCGCATCCGCCGGTGGCGGTGTGGTCTGCACGCCAGAGTTGCCTGCATCTTTTGTTTCGGGCTGACCCTCTATACCGGCGTAGCCGCGCGAGGTCTTCGCCTGCCGCAACATGGCCGCGGTGGGCAGATCAGGCACCAGAACTTGCAGCGCACCACCATCGGTGGCGATCACGCGGCCGGTCGCGCTGACGATGATCGCTTCCTGTACATCGATCTGTTCGCGTGCCCGCGACAATTGCCGAATCTGGCCACTGTCCGGCAATTCCGCTAGCTCGAGCGCCATCTTATGGCCCTTGGCGCTGAGTTCGTCGAGCGAACCGTCGAGTGCGGCACGGCCGAGATTCAGACCGGACTCCAGCGCTGATTCGACGCGGACGTCGAACCACGATTCGATCGAGCGCGACACAAATTGCACCGACACGGTATAGATCACTACACCCGGCAAGATGCCGACGGCTGCAAACAGCAAGACCAGTTTCGCCATCAGTCGCGACCCAAACAAGCCGCGTTTGTAGCGGCGCCAGAGACGCGTCAGCAGCAGTAGCACCAGCACCAGCAATGCCACCGTGACCAGCGCATTCAGGCCCAATAGCCAAGGGTAATGTTTATCGAACGAAGCGGAATTGTCGGACGCCGAGGCGAGCAAAAACAACAAGATTGCGACAATGGCGCCGCCGACCACGAGCAGATAGCGAAGCGCACGCTGCACGGCTATTCCGCCTTGTAGACGAAAGTTTTCCAGTCTGACGAAAGACGCCAGTCGCTGTTGTTGATGGCATTGACCTGGAACGGCTTGGCCAGCTGAGCTACGTCGAGGTGCATGCGCACGGCGACGGTGTACGCTGCACCGGCTTTGAGTGCTCCCTTGTCGGCAACCAGCCAGCGACTTGGACGGCGGATCAGTGACAGGGCATCGTCCAGCGAGCTGAAGCTCTGCTGCAGTCGCCCTAAAATAGCGGCGTGGTACTGGCGCGTCAAAACGTTGTACGACAGCCGAACCGTTTCTGCTGATGAGATGGACTGTTCGTCGAACCAGTACCAGCGCGGTCGCCGAAGTTCGACTTCCGTAGTGAAATATAGCGGCAAGCCGTGATTGATCGCCTCTTCCAGGCCATGGTTAAGGTCGAAAGAAAAACTGGCGGATAGTTTAATGCCCTCGTCCGTGCTTTCCAGATGCGCCTGCGTGATTTCGACACCCTCGGCAGCTTGCGCGGCACCGACCAGCAAGGTGCTCGCCAGTACGACAAGCAGCGCGCACAGACAGGTTCGCAGCAGGTCCCTCGGATGACGGAACCATGCTGTCGTACGATACGTCGCCATTTCAGGGTTGACCATCACACAGCGGGCTTCTGAAAAAGTGCATAAAACAATCCGTCGTGGTCGTCGTCGGGCGTCGCAGTTGGCAGCAATTGCCCGGGAGCCGCGAGGCGCAACGCGTTATTACGTACCGCAAAGGCGGCCGCTTGTGCTTCCGATTCCTGTGGCCAAACCGAACAAGTAACGAAGAGCAATTTACCACCGGGTCGCAGCATCCGCCAAAGATTGTCGAGAATCTGTGCGGATAATGTTGCAAGCTGCGCCGCATCGGCCTTGCGCCGCAACCATCGGATATCTGGATGGCGGCGCACGATACCCGACGCCGTGCAGGGAACGTCTGCCAGAATCCGGTCAAAAAACTGGCCATTCCACCAGGTGGAGGTTGTGGCGTCGCCGGCTTTTAACTGTGCGGACAGCTGTAGTCGTTGCAGATTTTCTTCGATGCGCGTCAGCCGTCGCGCGTCGGAATCGAGCGCGGTCAGAGTCAGCTGCGCCAGTTCAAGCAAGTGGCCGGTTTTGCCGCCGGGTGCGGCACAGGCGTCCAGTACTTGCATGCCATCCTGCACATCCAGCAGCGGTGCTGCCAACTGTGCTGCCGCGTCTTGCACCGACACCAGTCCGTCTGCGAAGCCCGGAATCTGCGATACCGGTACTGGCCGCGCAAGGCGAATAGCGCTGGGCCCGACCTGGCGAGCGGCGATGCCGTGTTCGGCCAGCAAGGCCATATATCTGGCGGGATTACTGAGCCGTTGATTGACACGCAACGTCAGCGGCGGCGCTGCGTTACCCGCCTCCAGCACCGGCTGCCAGCGTGTCGGGTGCGCTTGCCGCATCGCATCGATCCACCAGGCAGGATAATTCCAGCGGGCCACCGGTTCTTTCATCACCGCGGCCAGCAAGGTATCTTGTTCACGCAAAAAGCGACGCAGCACCGCATTCACCATGCCTTTGGCGTGCGCGATCGCCGGATCGGCACTGGCAGCACGTACCGCTTGATCAACGACGGTAAATGCATCGTACGGTGCAACACTGCCAACCTCGGGTGGCACTAGCAAAGCGAGTGCGCAACTCAGCAGGCCATGCAATGCGGCTGGCTCTGGTGCGCGGGTTGTCAGCAAATTAATTAGGGTATCGCTGCACCCTGAATTTCGCATCGCCCGATAGGCAAGGTCTTGCGTTGCGCCGCGTGCCTGCGGTGTCGTTTCTGTGTAGCCGTGCACGCGGGTCAAGGCTTGCGGTAAAGCGGTACCGGAACGTACCAAAGCCACTGCATGGGCTGCGTTGCGCAGGCTGAATGCCAGCGAGTCGGATTTCAGTTCGGTTATCGCCATCTCAGATTTTTGCCAGTGCCAGTCGCGCTCCTAATACAGCGAAAACGCTTCCGATGCCGCGTTCGAGCCAGCGTTGGTAACGTTTGCCACTTTTCAGACGCTGTGCCAGCGAGCCGGCGACGAAGGCGGTGCCGCAATTCCAGCAAGTTGACATCACCAGGAATATTGTCCCTAGCAGCAGAAAGGTGAGTGTTTTGTGCGGCGCGTTCGGTGCTACGAATTGCGGGAAAAAAGAAAGAAAAAATAAAATGACTTTCGGATTCAGCAAATTGGTCAGTAGCGCTTGCCAAAAAATAGTGGAAAGTGATTTTGCGGCCAATGCCGGGTTATCCGGTTTTTTGTCTGGCGTTCGGGCAAGCAGCATCCGCAAGCCGAGGTAGACTAAATAGATTCCTCCTGCGAGTTTGACGAAGAGGAAGGCAGTAGCCGAAGACGCAAGCAGTGCACTTAAACCGACTGCCGAAGCGACTGCATGCAGGCAACATCCCGCAGAAATGCCGGCTGCAGAGACTATTCCGGCAAGACGGCCCTGCGCAACACTGCGACCGACGATATACGCGGTATCCGGGCCAGGGGTCATATTTAGCAGGAGCACTGCGAGGCAAAAAAAGCCGGGGTGGAGTATGCCGATAAGTGGCGTCATGACGGGTTGCGATCTACGTAACAGGCAGAACCCTGATTGTAACGGCGCGGCTGGCCGCATCACACCACGTATTTACTTTCCCGCTAAAAATTACCTTAAAAAAATGTGACGATATCGAGGTGGCGTTGATTTTCTGTAAAAGTAAAAATTTGAATGACGCTGTGATTACATTGTCGAAAAAGTCTTTCTTCCGACGTTGAAAATTGGCGTGAAAGACATAGCGTGGTGTCATTTGATGTCGCGGAGCTCGATGAGTATCGTTGGTTAAAAGCGACAACACGTCAAAATCGAGGAGAAGCATCAAGAGAAGTGTTGCGTTGCACCATAAATATGCTAATATCAGGTTGTCTCCTCCATATCTCCTCCAAGAATATGGATTTCAGCCCACTCTTAGGAGTGGGCTTTTTTTTTGCGATTGCAGCAAATTTCGCTGCATCAACGCGATAAGTACGGTTAGGCGGTGTCGTATTTTTTGAAACCGCCGGGATGTAGAGCAAGGTTGACGGAAGCCACAGGTTGAAATACTGTTCATACATACAGTTATTTCAAGGAGCCTTTATGCATCCGCTTTCTACACCAACGGAAACATCTTCTTTCTGTTCGCCAGACAAGGCCAATTCATTGTCATCTGCGGCGCATCCATCGGTATCTTCCTCCGCCCTGCCGTCACGGATCGCAACGCGATTCGGCCCTTCGATTGACGTTCGCAATCGAGGCGTATTCAAGGCTTCCCCCAATGCGATGCAGATATCCGCACAACAGCATTTTGCGGTTGTCCGCATCTGGAGTGGCGACTGTTGTCGCGAGATGTCGGTGAACGATGCGCGTATTTTTGCGGAACAATTGACTGCCGCAGCGAGCTTCGCAGAGAGCCAGAATGTCTAGTGCGGCCTGCCCTCGGGCTAGTGTGTTTGGTCCGTCCTGCGCGGTTATCGCTGTGCCGGTCAGTATGTACAGCTAAGGCTTGTCTGACAGGTCTCAGCAGCGCATGTCCCGGATTGCCAACCATACCGCACCTTTCTCAAATGCACTTCAATATATCCGTCATTGACTGGTGTGCTGTCTGACACAGATTCAATCCGTCGTCCTATATCGGCTGCTTGTCGGAATGATCATGATTAACTTTCTGTCGTTGGCAATGACGCCGCAGCTTTGACATTTTCGTCGTGCGTAACGATGCCTCAGTGCCATCTTTTAAGACAGTTTCGCTGATCAACTTTAAAGGAAAATATCATGGCCTCGAATCAGAAAGACAAGGATAAAGACAAGGAAAAGAGTAATCAGGGATTGAGCGGCGGTTCCGGCAATAACCAGTCGGGCAGTGGTGGCTCGTCTAGTCGCAATTCCGGGTCGCAAGGCGGGACGCACGAGCAACATGTTGAAGCCGGCCGCCAAAGCCATAAGAACGATGGTTCGCAGCAAGACGGTGGATCACGCTCTGGTGGCGTCTCAGGCGGAAGCAAGCAATCGGGCTCGCGTTCCGGCTCGACGCAAGGCGGCACGCATGAACAGCATGTAGAAGCAGGCCGCCAGAGTCACAAGAACGATAAGTAGTCTGGTCAGATCAGGAGCGTTTGATCGCAGTTTTTGAAAAAGCGCATCCCGCCGATGCGCTTTTTTTACATATGGTGGATTTGGACCCCTGCCGGAGGCGAAAAATTACCGATGTGATGAATCAGGCCGACATCAAGTGCCTCGGGCGAAGCCAAATGCAAGTCAGCGTTTGCATGCACATTCCACATTGCCTGAGGCAGTCGGACGTGGCGGTGCAGAATGGTTTCGGTACGACGATCATCGGCCATCAGTCCATCTGCGATAATCTTCAGTGCCTCTGGACGCGAACCGGCTGGTGCATTTGCATGGGATTTGTGCAGCATGAAGCGGGCAGTATCGCTAGCGATCCGGTATTCCGCTGCGAGAAATAAAGTAACTGCAATCGAAGAAACCGCGCCGCAGTTGTACATCACGAGATCGATTGGCAGGTGACTAAGCATGTTGTACAAACAAATTCCGTCGCTGACATAGCCGCCATTCGATTGCAGCAAAATATGCGCGGTTTGGGTGCCATCTGCGGTCATGATCTCGACTGCGTCGAACACGCGGCGAACCATATCGTTATTTACATCGCCGGATAGCGTGTAATACCCCGCGTGCGTGCGCATTTCGTTCATGGTTTTCCCTCGGAATTCAGTTCAGGTAAGTTGACGTTACCGTACTGCTCTCAAGGGAACTGTGCTGCGTCTCACATAAATGTTGTGCAGGTGCGGTTTATCGCGCGTAGCTTAAGCACGAAAATACGAAACGCATATCCGTGACGAAATGTGCACCTCTTTACCCGCATAGACGCGGCGCGTGCGCCACGCATCAGCAGGCATCAGGTAATCAAAGAGCGGTATCAGACTCCGGATTACGTTTAAAAGATAGCGCGCGCAGCCCGAGCCCAATATGGAGCCTCACACGCCCCACAGAATGTCGTTGTTACCAGCATGTGCGGCCTTGATCATTTCGATGAGCGGGTAGGCGCGCGCCGCCAGGCTGACTGACTGTGTAGGCTCATGACCATTGTCATCGCCGTTATCGCCATGATGGGCATTAATGTCGTGTTCGAGGTTGTCTGATTCCGGATGCAAACGATTGGCTGCCACCTGCGCTTCCAGCACTTGCAGTGCGTTTCCGGTTTCTGCTGCAGTTATCACGCCGCGCGTAACGTCTTTGTGCAACAGGTCGAGAAAGCGCTTGGCGTGCACTTCATACATGGTGACTTCGGCAGCCGCTTTAGATTTAAAGGTAATCAGCATTACAAATTTCCTTGATGAACAGAGTTATCTGAAAATAACATGAGACGAGGTTTAAAACAGAATAGCTTTTAGCGCAAGGAAGCCTTCGACTGCCACACTCGCTACCTCTCGTATTATTTCACTTTGAACGAGGTCATGAAAGTATCGATGTTATCGCGCGATACGAATTTTGCCGGTCCCGTCACAATTGCCTGATAAGCAAAGCGGTCATGCGCCACAAAACGTGCTGCGACAACGCGCGATTCGCCTTTTGGCGAGCCAGTGGCATCCAGATCGATCTGACTGACATCACCGCTTTCGACTGCACGTTCTTTTACGACCGCACCGTCGACATGTCCGACCAGCGCTGATTTCATCGCTAGCATCGTTTTTTTTGCTGCCACCGGATCGGCCGTTACGACGCTGCCGATTGCATAAGTGACGTGGTCGACCTCGGCTGACGTCATTGTCATCGCCACTGCCGTGCCGGAAAGCATGATCTGACGTGTCTGGCTGGCGGGCTTCGCTGGCAGCAGCACGGTGTAAGGCGCAGAATCGCCGCGGGTTTCACGCCAGTCATGGCTCGGCGTACAGCCAGCCAGCAGTAGGGCAAGTACTGGCATACTCGACGACCAGATGATTGCCGAACTTGCTGAGCATCTCCAGCGAAACAAATTTTTCATAAGCCGCATGGTAGCAGCCTCAGCCATTAGTCAGCCAGACTCGCAACGAATTCAACCTGCAGATTTGCCGCTATCGCATAGGTCACGGCCGGTTCAGCGCTCGCGCATGGCTCGCCGATATTGAATTGCTTCTGCCATATGCGGATGGTCAATCTGCGCGCTGCCTGCCAGATCAGCGATGGTGCGAGCGACCTTGAGCACGCGATGACAGGAACGGGCCGACCAGTCTAATTTGCGCATTGCTGCCTGCAAAAGTTGAGCTGCGCGCGATTCTGGTTGGCAATACGACTCAACTTCGGCCGGATTCAATAAATGGTTGCATTTGCCGGCCCGCGCCAGCTGCACTGCATATGCCACTGCAACGCGTTGTGCAATACAGGCGGACGTCTCGCCGCGAGACGGTTTCAGCAAATCGTCATGCGGCAGTGCCGCAACAGTGATCTGCATGTCGATCCGGTCGAGCAGCGGGCCGGAGATGCGGTTTTGATAGCGGTGTACCTGTTCGACTTGGCAACGGCAGCGATTGGCGGGATGACCGTAATATCCGCACGGACAGGGATTCATTGCTGCAATTAGCTGAAACCGCGCCGGAAAATCCGCCTGACGGGCCGCACGCGAAATTGTGATTCGTCCGGATTCAAGTGGTTCACGCAATACCTCGAGCACGCGGCGATCGAATTCGGGCAATTCATCGAGGAAAAGTACGCCGCGATGCGCCAGTGAAATTTCGCCCGGGCGCGGCGTGTTTCCACCGCCGACCAGCGCCACACCTGAGGCAGTATGGTGTGGGGCGCGGAAGGGCCTGACTTTCCAGCGCGCGATGTTGAATCCGCCGGTCAGCGACTGCACCGCCGCCGATTCCAGCGCTTCCTGATCGGTCATCGGTGGCAGAATTCCGGCAAAACGCGACGCCAGCATCGACTTGCCGCTGCCGGGTGGACCTGCCATTAATACGCTGTGGCCTCCCGCGGCGGCGACTTCCAGTGCACGTTTTGGCTGCAATTGCCCTTTAACTTCGGCGAAGTCTTCGCAACGTATGTTTATCGGCGCGATCTCGCAGCGGTGTTGCTGCAAGCGATTGGCATGGCTGCCTGCAGCGAAGTGGGCACACACCTGCAACAACGAGTCCGCGGGATAAATGGAGGCCTCGTGCATCAGCGCCGCCTCATCGGCATTGGCACGCGGCAGAATAAAGCCGCGCGGTCGATGCTTGCCCGTCTGCGCTCGATGCATGGCGAACGTCATTGCCAACGCACCGCGAATGGGTCGCAATTCGCCCGACAACGATAATTCGCCGGCGAATTCGTAGTTGTTCAATTCGTTGCCCGGCATTTGCTCGGAAGCGACGAGAATACCCAAAGCGATCGGCAGGTCGAATCGGCCGGACTCTTTTGGCAAATCCGCCGGGGCCAGATTGACAGTGATTCTGCGGGAAGGAAATTCAAACCGGGCATTTTGCAATGCAGCACGTACCCGGTCCTTGGATTCCTTAACCTCTGTTTCCGGCAATCCAACAATAGTAAAAGAAGGTAAGCCATTTGCGAGATGGACTTCAACGGTAACTTCAGGAGCGTCCATGCCCGCCAAGGCACGGCTCTTTAAAACGGCTAGCGTCATCAGGCTTGCATCGCCGCTATGGCAATGACTTATTTGGCAAGTATTGCGCGCAACTATGCCTCGTTCGCCAAGGTCAGCATTTGATGTGGCGCAGAGAGCGACTGAAAACAGCCGCACTAACAAAGCCCAGCGGTATGCTTAACAAGTGGACTAGTGTTCACGCAGAATGGAGCATAAGCGCCACATGTAATGTTACTTGTGGTCTCGAACCGGGCAAGGTCCTCTGCGTTTGATCTTTACTGCTTGGTCAACTGGGCTTCCAGTGCGGCGACTTGTGCTTCCAGGGCTTCCAGTTTGGTGCGTGTCTTTGCCAATACTTGTGCTTGAACGTCGAATTCTTCACGCGTGACTAAATCCAGCTTTGAAAAGCCTTGCGCCATCATTGCCTTCACATTTTTTTCAATATCCTTGGCAGGAGAGTTCTCGATTGCCTGGTTGATTTTGTTTTGCATATCTGTAAAGAAATTACTCTTGTCCATGATCATCCTCGTCTGGTTGAAAATCACTAAAGTAGTGCATTAAAAATTATTGCGCATTAAAACAGTGCGTTAGTCCTCAATGTGCTGCACTTAAAAGTGCGCCATGCTAGCGCCGCACAAACAGTTGTTCATTTAATTAACTCGCCGATGTGGCACGAGTCCTGCTAACAGTGATTTGGACATGCCGGTCTGTTGTCACATATCCGCAAACACACTAGGGAAACGCCAAATGAATAAAATAATACTAGCCACTGCTATCTTCGCCGCATTCGCTGCCAATTTTGCCCACGCAGAAGACAAGAAGCCTGACAACGAACTCACCTTTAACGTCGCACTGACCTCTGATTATCGGTTCCGCGGTGTCTCGCAAAGCCGTTTGCAGCCCGCAATTTCAGCCGGTGCTGACTTCGTCAACAACCCAACAGGTTTCTATATTGGGACGTGGGCGTCCAGTATCAAGTGGACCAAAGACACGACCAATGCAGATGGCAGTAAGGGGGGCGGTAACATCGAAATCGACGTTTATGCTGGCAAGCGAGGTGAGATCGTCAAAGATGTTTCCTACGACGTTGGCGTGTTGACCTATATCTACCCATCAAATAATCTGAAGCCAGCTGATGCGGCGACGACTGAAATCTACGGCCAGATCGGCTACGGGCCGGCTTATATCAAATACTCGAACACTGTTACCAATGCTTTCGGTACCGACAAGAGCAAGAACAGTGGCTACGTCGATATCGGCGCGAACATCGACATTGCCGAAGGCACCCAACTGAATTTGCATGCAGGTCATCAGCAGATCAAGGGCAGCAGCAACTTAAGCTACACCGACTACAAGGTCGGCGTCACCAAAGACTTCGGTATTGCAAGTCTAAGCGCCGCCATCATCGGTACAGATGCCAAAAAAGGTGCGTATTCGACGCCATCCGGCAAAGACAACGGCCGTACCGCTCTAGTGGTTACCGTCAGCAAAACTTTCTAATCGAGGCCAGTCATGAAACTGATTACCGCAATTATCAAGCCATTCAAGCTTGACGAGGTCCGCGAGGCTTTGTCTGCGATTGGCGTTCAGGGCATTACCGTCACCGAGGTCAAGGGTTTCGGTCGCCAAAAAGGTCACACCGAACTGTATCGCGGCGCAGAGTACGTCGTGGATTTCTTGCCAAAAACAAAAATTGAAGCCGCTGTTGATGATGCCATCGTCGACCAGGCAATCGAAGCGATCGAAACCGCTGCGCGCACCGGCAAAATCGGTGACGGCAAGATTTTTGTCTACGACCTGCAGCAAGTCGTTCGAATCCGCACCGGCGAGACCGGCAAAGAAGCACTTTAAGGGGAAAATACATGAACAAACAATTAACAAGCCTGCTGGCCGCCGGGGCACTGCTGTTCGCAGTGGGATTTACTCCCGTCGTACTGGCTGCTGATGAGGCGCCGGCCAAGACCGACGTGACTGCTGCTTCTGCAACTGCTGCAACACCACCTGCCGTTTCCGCTCCTGCCGCCGCGCCGGCTGCGCCAGCTCCAGCGCCAGCTGCTGCTGCCGCCGCTCCAGCCGCTGCCGCCACCGCTCCAGCCGCTGCTGCGGCTCCAGCAGCTGCCGCTGCTCCGGTTCTGGTTCCTAACAAGGGCGATACTGCTTGGATGATGGTTGCTACCGCGCTGGTGATTTTGATGACGATTCCCGGACTTGCCTTGTTTTACGGCGGTTTGGTACGTTCCAAAAACATGCTGTCGATCCTGATGCAGGTATTCATGATCTTCGCCGTGATCATCGTGTTGTGGTGCATTTACGGCTACTCGCTGGCGTTCACCGAAGGCAATGCATTTATCGGCAAATTTGATCGTTTGTTCCTGAGCGGAATTTTTGATCCGGTCAAGGGTACTTTTGCGACTGCGGCAACCTTCACTAAAGGCGTTGTGATTCCTGAATTCGTCTATGTCGTCTTTCAAGCGACCTTCGCAGCAATTACCTGCGGTCTGATCATTGGCGCTTTTGCCGAGCGTGCCAAGTTCTCTGCCGTACTTGCCTTCATCGTGCTGTGGTTCACGTTTTCGTACCTGCCGATCGCCCACATGGTCTGGTTCTGGCCTGGCGCTGATGGCATCAAGGATGCAGCAACACTGGCATCAGAGTCGCTTAAAGGTGGTTGGTTGTGGCAAAAAGGTGCGCTCGATTTCGCAGGCGGTACCGTGGTGCACATCAATGCGGCGGTCGCTGGTTTGGTCGGTGCCTACGTCATTGGCAAGCGTGTCGGTTACGGCAAAGAGTCGATGGCGCCGCATTCGCTGACCATGACGATGATCGGTGCGTCACTGCTGTGGGTAGGCTGGTTCGGTTTCAACGCTGGCTCGGCACTTGAGGCAGGCGACGTTGCTGCACTGGCATTTGTTAATACACTGCTGGCAACCGCTGCTGCAACGATGTCGTGGGTGTTTGGTGAGTGGATGTCGAAAGGCAAGCCATCGATGCTAGGTGGCGCTTCTGGCGCAGTTGCAGGTCTGGTAGCGATTACCCCAGCCTGCGGCTTTGTCGGTCCAATGGGTGCGTTGGCGATTGGTTTGCTCGCCGGTGTGATTTGCCTCTGGGGCGTCAACGGTCTTAAACGCATGTTGGGTGCAGATGACTCGCTTGACGTGTTCGGTGTACATGGCGTTGGCGGTATCCTCGGCGCTTTGCTGACGGGTGTTTTCGCAGCGCCATCGCTCGGCGGTCAAGGCATCTTTGATTACGCTGTCGGCAAAATCTCGCCCGATTACTCAATCAGTGGCCAACTCTGGATTCAGGCGCAAGGTGTTTTGACCACGATCGTCTGGTCAGGCGTTGTTTCACTGATCGCTTATAAATTGGTCGACATGGTCATCGGCATGCGTGTGGTCGAAGAGGAAGAGCGCGAAGGATTGGATATTTCCAGCCACGGCGAATCGGCATATCACGCCTGATCGATTTGTTTTGCAAACGCGTCGATTTGGCGCGAACGAAAGCGCTCCCTCGTGGAGCGCTTTTTTTCCGTCAGACTTTACAATATGTCCATCGACCTGATGTGATGGTGAAAGCGCGACTTACGGTGGCAAACGGTTTCGGCGATTACCGTTAAAATCGAGCCCGCGGTAAATTGGCGGCGCACCCGCGTATCTGCGTCGTCTGCTTTAAGTCGTTTCACTCTGTCCAGCTCACCCAAAGGCATTACATGGTTCCGCATCTCGTCACGGCCTTGAATGGTCCGCTGCTCGACCTTGAAAAGAAAATTCTCGATGCCACGCCCGCGATCGAGCGATGGTTTCGGCTTGAATGGCAAGAACATACACCACCGTTTTATTGCTCCGTCGATCTTCGCAATGCCGGCTTCAAGCTGGCACCGGTCGATACCAATTTATTCCCGGGCGGCTTCAATAATCTGGCACCGGAAATGCTGCCACTGGCGGTGCAGGCCGCGATGGCAGCGATTGAAAAATACTGTCCCGATGCCAAGAATTTGCTCTTGATTCCCGAGGCACACACACGCAACTCGTTTTACTTGCAAAACATCGCACGTCTGATGCAAATTTTTCGGCAGACTGGTCTGAATGTGCGGCTCGGTTCATTGTCGCCAGATTTAAAACGCCCACAACCGATCGAGCTTCCGGACGGCACCACGCTGACGTTGGAGCCGTTGGAGCGCTCGGCAAATGGTCGACGGCTTGGTCTTAAAAATTTCGATCCCTGTACTGTATTGCTCAACAACGATTTATCAGCAGGAATCCCGTCGGTCTTGAATGATCTGAACGAGCAGACCTTGCTGCCACCGTTGCACGCGGGGTGGGCGGTTCGTCGCAAGACCAATCATTTTTCGGCGTATGACGAAGTCGTCAAAAAGTTTTCCAAGATGATCGACATCGATCCATGGATGCTCAATCCGTATTTTGCCAAGTGCGGTGAAATTAATTTTCAGGATCATACCGGTGAAGATGCGTTGGCCGCCCAAGTCGATGCACTGCTGGTGCGGATTCGCAAAAAATACAAGGAATACGGCATCAAGGAAACGCCTTTCGTGATCATCAAGGCCGATGCTGGCACGTACGGCATGGGCATCATGACTGTCAAGGATGGCAGCGAGGTAAAAGACCTGAACCGCAAGCAGCGCAACAAGATGGCGGTAGTCAAAGATGGTCTCGAAGTCACTAACGTGATCATTCAGGAAGGCGTACATACCTTCGAGCGCATCAACGATTCAGTCGCCGAGCCGGTGGTCTACATGATTGACCGTTACGTCGTCGGCGGCTTTTATCGCGTGCATGCTGATCGCGACATCAACGAAAATCTGAATGCGCCTGGCGCACACTTCGTACCGCTTGCGTTTGCACAGCAGCATGCATTGCCCGACATGCATGCCAAGCCTGGTACCACTGCACCGAACCGGTTTTATATGTACGGCGTGGTGGCGCGACTGGCCTTGCTGGCCGCCTCGATTGAGCTCGAAAGAACTGACCCGAATCCGGAAGTGTATTGATGGACATTGTCTTCATCGCCGATCCGCTGGGCGGCTTCAAGACGTATAAAGATTCGACTTTCGCGATGATGGCCGAAGCCGTTTCGCGCGGCCACACCATCCATTTTTTTGAGCCGCGCGACATGGCCATGTTTGGTGGTCGCGTGACCGCACACGTCGCGCAGTTGACGCTCACTGGCGATGCCGATAACTGGTATCGGGCTGGGCCGCGTGCCGAGCGCGCACTGCAGGAATTTGATGTAGTGGTGATGCGCAAAGATCCGCCGTTCGACATGGAATATGTCTACGCAACCTATCTGCTACAACTGGCCGAGCAGCAGGGCGCACGCATCGTCAACAAGCCGGCAGCGATTCGCGATCACAACGAAAAACTCGCCATTGCCCAGTTCCCGCAATTCACTGCCCCTACGCTTGTGACCTGCGACGCGCAGCGATTACGCGCGTTTCATGCCGAACATCGCGACATCATTTTGAAGCCGCTCGATGGCATGGGTGGCACAGGTGTTTTTCGCATCAAGGACGATGCGATGAATCTCGGTGTGGTGATCGAAACGCTGACCGCTAACGGTCTCCAAACCATCATGGCGCAACGCTACATTCCCGATATTGTGCAGGGTGACAAACGCATTCTGCTCATTGGCGGTAACGTGGTGCCATTCAGCCTCGCGCGCATTCCGCAGGGCACCGAGGTGCGTGGCAATCTCGCCGCCGGCGGCGTCGGCGTGGCGCAACCTTTGTCGACACGTGATGAAGAAATTGCGCAGGCAATTGCACCAATTCTGTCGGCGCGTGGACTGTTACTGGTAGGATTGGACGTGATCGGCGGGTACATGACGGAAATCAACGTCACCAGTCCGACCTGTTTTCAGGAAATCCGGCAGCAGACTGGATTCAACGTTGCGGGCATGTTCGTCGATGCGCTTGAAAAAGCCGTGTGATCGACAAACCGCTCTGCAGCGACTCACCTTCAGGGCATTCAAGACATCGCTATGGTTGGAATCCTTCTGCTGACTCACGCACCGCTGGGCAACGCGTTTATCGAAGCTGCATCCCATGTTTTTCGCGCACGCCCGGAACGGCTTGAAGCGGTTGATGTGTGTGCTGATCAAGATACCAGTGAAGTCAAGAAAATGGCGCGGGCGGTCATTGAACGTCTGGATGGTGGTGCAGGTGTGCTGGTCATCACCGACGTGATGGGTGGAACGCCATCGAATTGTACGTTGCAGTTGCATGAGGCCGGTCGTGTCGAGGTGATTGCGGGCATCAGTTTGCCCATGTTGTTGCGGGCAATTACCTACCGTAACGATACGCTCGATGTAGTGGTGGAAATGGCATTGGCCGGTGGTCAGAGTGGTGTAGTGCGCGTCGATAACCGCGTGCGGCTTTCGCCCAACTGACGCTTGACCAATATTTTTGTGACGCTCCCAATCTGCGAAAAACATGATCCAGCAAGAACTTGAAATCATCAATAAACTGGGCCTCCACGCACGTGCGTCGGCCAAGCTGACGCAACTGGCAGCCAAATATAAAAGTGAAGTCTGGATGACGCGCAACAAGCGGCGCGTGAATGCAAAATCGATTATGGGCGTGATGATGCTCGCTGCCGGTATCGGTGCAAAGGTATTGCTGGAAGTCGAAGGGATGGATGAACAGGAATGCTTTACCGCGCTGCAAGCACTCATTGCTGATCGGTTCGGTGAAGGCGAATAATAAAGTCAGTTTGATTACCAGGGACCTCCGGTTCCGATACGCACTTTTGACAATATGACGATGACCCCAATGACGACGTAATGAACTACTGACGATGGCATCTTTTACTCTTCACGGCATTTCAGTATCGCGCGGCATCGCCATCGGCCGGGCGCACCTGTTGACGCCCGCTGCGCTCGAGGTCAAGCATTATCTGATCGACGAAGAGCAGATGGAAGCCGAGGTCGCCCGCCTTCAAAACGCGATCCAGACCGTGCACAAAGAGTTGCAAAATATCTGGAGCGACCTGCCAAAGGATTCGCCTGCCGAGATCGGTGCGTTCATCGACGTGCATGTACTGATCTTGTCCGACCCGATGCTGGCCGAGGTGCCACTCGACATTATTCGTAAGCGGTATTACAACGCTGAGTGGGCGCTGGTTACGCAAATCGATGAACTGTCTGCGCAGTTTGATGAAGTTGAAGACCCTTATTTGCGCGAACGCAAGGCAGACATTCAGCAGGTCGGCGAGCGCGTATTGAAAGCATTGACTGGCACCGCCACGACATTACCCAAACTACCCGGCAGTGAAGAAAAAGTCGCGCACATGATCGTGGTGGCGCACGATATTTCGCCAGCCGACATGCTGCAGTTCCGCGACCGTTCGTTTGCCGGATTCGTCACTGATGTTGGTGGTCAAAATTCGCATACGGCGATCGTCGCGCGCAGCCTCGATATTCCGGCAGCAGTCGGCATGTTCAACGCGTCGGCATTGATTGCGCAAGACGACTGGGTCATCATCGATGGGGACGCCGGGGTTGTCATCGTCGACCCGTCGCCGCAAGTGCTCGAACAATATCGCGAGCGCCAGGCGCGTCTGGTGCGCGATCGCAAAAAACTCGGCAAGCTCAAGAAGACACCGGCCATTACCATTGACGGTACCGAAATCCATTTGATGGCCAACATCGAATTACCCGAAGACTGCGCCAGCGCAATGGATGCCGGGGCCAATGGTGTCGGTTTATTCCGCTCCGAATTTTTATTCATGGGACGCACCGGATACCACAACAAACTGCCAACGGAAGACGAACAATTCGAAGCCTATCGCAAAGCCGTGCTGGCAATGAAAGGTCGTCCGGTCACGATCCGAACGCTCGATATTGGTGCCGACAAACCGCTTGATATTGCCGAACAAACCGCGCTGAACCCTGCGCTGGGCTTGCGCGCAATCCGTTACTGTCTGGCTGAGCCGCAGATGTTTCTGGTGCAGTTGCGCGCGATCCTGCGCGCCTCGGCATTCGGTCCAATCCACTTGCTGGTGCCTATGCTGGCGCACGCATTTGAAATCGACCAGACGCTGCAGATGATCGCGCAGGCCAAGGCTCAATTGCGCGAGGCAAATAAAAAATTCGACGAAGCGATCAAGGTCGGCGCGATGATCGAAATTCCTGCAGCGGCACTGACGCTGCCGCTGTTTATCAAACGGCTCGATTTTTTGTCGATCGGCACCAACGATCTGATCCAGTACACACTGGCAATCGATCGGGTCGATCATGAAGTTGCGCATTTATACAACCCGCTGCACCCGGCAATTCTGTATCTGTTGTCGAGCACGATCGCGATGGGCGCCAAGTTCGGCATACCGGTCGCCGTGTGCGGCGAGATGGCAGGTGATACGCGGCTGACACGGCTGTTGCTCGGCATGGGGCTGCGTGAATTTTCGATGCATCCGTCGCAGCTATTGCCGGTCAAGCAGGAAGTACTGAACAGCGATCTGCGTTTGTTGACCCCGAAGACGAAAAAAATCCTGCGCGCGATCGAACCCCAGGCCATTGCCGACGGGGTGGAGCAGTTGGCCGCGATATAGCGGTTCTTTATTCAGGCACGGGGTGAACTTTTGCCCTCGGACCGACTGACGGCGATTGGGCAAAATGCGATGAAATTACATTGCCTTGAGCTAAGCCGGCGCTAACGAAGGTCTATCACCAGCTGGAGATGTGATTGCCCTAATGTCTACGCATACACAAAAAGTGTACTGATCTGGGGCTGCCCATTTCATTGCCAGCCTTGCCGTCCATAAAAACGCACTAAAAAATTAAAAAGCTAAATGACAATTTTGTAATCATCGCGTCACGTTCCTGCGGGAGGGGTCACATTAAAGTAGAGTCATCTTTTGAAGAAACAATATTTCAAAAGTTACTTTAAACGGCATCCGCCACGCTTACTAACTTGAACGGGAACTTATCATGAAAACCAAACTTATTATTACTGCTGCCGCTCTTCTCCTCAGCGCAGGTGCAAGCTTTGCCGATTCAATTAACGATGGCTCTTGGCCAGTAATAAAGTTCACGCCGACGCTGTCGCGTGCGCAAGTCAAGCAAGAACTGGCGACTGCAAGAGAACATGGCCAGCTGATGATGGGAGACGTGTATCCGATGCAGCAGAGCGCGGTCACTAGCAACCTCACACGTAATGAAGTAAGGGCTCAAGCCATCAAGTATGCAGAAATGCACCGCAACGATCATTCGAGCAACGAATATCTGGGCGGTTGATACTGCGTGTGATGCGGGAGACAACTTTGGTGTTGTCTCCCAACAGCGAAAAGCGCATCAGCTGACGCCAGACCGGGAGATAACGTGAAGACGATGCAATCAATCAAATCTTGTGTGATGCGCCACGGTTCTGGTGGTGGGCAAGAGGTTACACGGGTTGCAGTGCGTGATGTGAACGAGTCGCGCACGTTGAAACCATTCAGACTTGTTTCAGGCATCTTGCTTACTGTCGCGATGTCTTCGCCATTGCTGACGTTCGCCGTCGATTTGTCAAGAACGCCTAGTGATCTTGAAACTAAGGTTGAGGTGAAAGCGATTGCGTGGACAAACGGCGAGATCAAAAGCATCGATCCCGAGATGGGTAAGCTGACGATCAAACATGGTCCTCTGATTAACTTGCACATGCCCGCAATGACAATGCTGTTCAAGGTCGACAAGGCGTCGCTTTGCGACGGCCTGAAGGTCGGTGACAAAGTGCGTTTTGCCGCCGAATCGATCCATGGCACCTTGGTCATCACCGCGTTGACAAAGCAGCTGTAAACACTAAGCCTTTAAGCAAGAAAATACTGTGGTCCAAGATAAAGCGATCGCGCACAAGCCGCAGCGCAACGGCTACATCACATCGATTTTTACGAAAGATATCTCAATGAAATTGTCGTCAGCGTTTTCTTTAGTTGCAGTCCTTTCTTTTTCCACCGCGGTTTTCGCGCAGTCCGGTTCAGCGAAAATTGAAGCCGACAAATCCGTGTCTGGGATGGAAATGAAAAAAGGCATGGAGATGAAAAAAATGCCCATGACGAACTGCATGGACATGAAGGGTATGTCCATGAAAGATATGCCAATGAAAGAGATGCCGATGAAAGGCATGGACATGAGCAAAATGGATGCGCAAAAATGCAACGAAATGATGCACGCATCAAACGCCGATGCAGCATCTGATCATCAGGTGATGCACGCCGCCGACGGTGTCGTCAAATCAATTACACCGTCAGGCAAAGTGACGTTACAACATGGCGCAGTCAAGACACTCTCATGGCCGGCGATGACGATGCAATTTGCCGTAAAAGACAAGGCAATGCTGGCGAAGATGCCGGTCGGCAGCAAGGTGCATGTGGAATTTAGCAAGCAGGGCAACGAGTATGTCATTGGAAGCGTCAACTAAGTCCGTTACACCCAATCAACAATGGCGTGACCAGTCGGGGCAAGGCGCCCCGGCTGGCATGACTGCGTACACGCTTTGGCGCGATTTACTTCGGGATGTTTTCATCGCAAGAATGCATTCGGATCCGCATTCGTTGCTACTGGGAACGTCAAGCTGAAACGCGTCATTTGATTTTTCTGGCTGATGACCTCGACGGACCCTCCATGCAACTTCATGATCGCTTTGACGATTGCCAGTCCAAGCCCCGATCCCCCCTCTTCACGTGAGCGTGCGCTATCAATGCGATAAAAGCGATCGAACAGGCGCGCGTGATGCTCTGCAGCGATGGCAGGCCCAACATTACTGACCGATAGCTTGACGAATTCGCCAACAGCAGAGATATCGATATCGATCGTGCTGTCAGCGCTGCCGTACCGCACGGCGTTTGAAATTAGATTGGTAACAGCACGTTTGATGAGGCCAACATCGCCAATAATTTGCGCCGTGCCGCGAGCCGCAAACTTGATGCGCCGTTCCTCGGCCAACACCTGCATATACGCGATCACTGTCTCTGCCACCTTGCCGAGTTGGACCGGGTGGCGTTCAAGTCCTGCTCGCGCGCTTTCGGCTTGTGCCAGAAACAACATGTCGGTTACCAGTCGGGACAGTTGTTCGACTTCCTCCATGTTATTTTCAAGTACATCCAACAGCTGTGCATGCGTACGTGACTGCGATAGCGTTACTTGCGTTCGCCCCAACAGGGTTGCCAAAGGCGTGCGCATTTCATGGGCGATATCTCCAGAAAATTGCGAGAGTCGCCGAATGCCGTCATCGAGCCGGTCAAGCATGTTGTTGAACGCATCGCACAGAGGCAGAAGTTCCGCCGGAAGGGTGGCGGGGTCAATGCGTCCGGACATGTTTTTCGTTGAAACGGCGATGGCTGCGTCGCGAAAACGATTCACGGGTTTCAAGCTGATTTTTACGATCAGCAGCGCCCCCAGTGACACGAGCGCGAGGGCGAGCGGCGCGGCTGTCAGCACTGTCAGCAAAAATTTATACAGCAGGTTTTCATCCTCGGTCTGGTCAGCCGACAAGACCAGGATATAAATCTCTCC
Organism: Burkholderiales bacterium; assembly: GCA_043741695.1. GTDB lineage: Bacteria > Pseudomonadota > Gammaproteobacteria > Burkholderiales > Burkholderiaceae_D > Actimicrobium. The sequence continues at coordinate 14,831 of JAYTZV010000387.1, read as the reverse complement.
GTTTTTGACTTCGCTGGCGGCGGTGATCGACAACATCGGCCTTTTGTTGTCGCTAGTGCGCCATTCAAGAAATGCATCGGACCCCCATGTGCCGGTTTCCAGCTGACGAAGTGACTCCACTGCAATCGAGCTAAACGCGACCAAGGCACGCGTTGTACCGTGCACGCCACTTTGTGAGGTTGCGCGTGCAATTGCAATATAAATATCGTCATGCCCGGCAAGCATGTCGGCCAAACGGAATGCCACGCCACCGAGCGCAGCGGCAGTGGGCTGCTGATCCATCATGACGCGCGCTTCATCAAGCTTGTTTTGCAGCAGGTGGCGCTTTTGATCAGCCAGCGAGCGCGACAAGGTGATGTAGGAGAAGCCGACTGCTGCAACTGCCTGCAGCAACCCCAGCACGCCCACGAGCACAGCCATTTTCAGTGAAAGACTGCGCATGGCTCGCCTAATCGGGCTGTTTGAATACGTAACCGACGCCACGCACCGTGTGAATAAGCTTGATGTCGAACGCTTGATCCACCTTGGCACGCAAACGACGAATGGCCACATCGACGACGTTGGTGTCGGAATCAAAATTGATATCCCACACGAGAGAAGCAATTTCGGTACGCGACAAGACCTGGCCGGTACGCCGCATCAATAACACCAGCAAGGCAAATTCTTTGGCAGACAAGTCGATCGCAATACCCGCACGAACGGCACGATGCTTGATCGGATCAACCTGCAAATCGTTGACCTGCAGCACAGTCTCCGGTGAAGCCTGGCTGCCGCGCTTTAATAAAGCCCGGATGCGTGCAAGTAATTCGGGAAACTGAAACGGTTTGACGAGGTAATCATCCGCGCCCAAATCAAATCCTTTGACTTTGTCATCGGTATTGCTGCGCGCGGTCAACATTAATACCGGTGTGCGCTTCGCTGTGCGCAACGCCGATAAAACGGCAAAGCCGTCAAACCCCGGCAGCATGACGTCCAGAATAATCAAATCGTGATCGCCTTCCAGCGCGCTGTGCAGGCCGTCGGCGCCGGAATGCGCAGTCTCGACGACATAGCCGTGTTCGGACAAACCTTGACGAAGATACTCGGCCGCGCGCGGCTCGTCTTCAACCACCAATAGCTTCATCGGAACAATTACTTTCTCGTTAGTGATGCGTGCGCCCGCTCAGGCGCACCGTCGCGGTAGGATAGCGCTGAACGATAGCTTGGTAAAATTTATCGTGAGACGGTGCAACTTGTGGTGTGACCGATTTGATCTGTTGCATCGTGGCGTATCGGGTTGCTTTAGGTTGTCTTTGGTTGCTTTAGTTTGGTGTAGGTTGTTCGTGCTTATCGAAGGTGTGGCCCGCAGTTTAATGCCCGACGAATTCGCGTTGGTTTCACGTCCCGTTGACGCGAATGCGCGACTTGGTTATCCTTTACGAACGAGGCGCCGATTTGAGATCAGCTTGCGGGCGCGTAATAAATACGGCTAAAGCGTGCTTGTTTTCAAGCCCATACTTAGCCCGACTTGCCCAGCGGGCTTTTTTTATTGCGCCTTCCAATTGATGCATCTGCGTTGCCGTGCAATTCACCCAAGGAGTTTTGCTGCCGTACCTATTGGTACGACACTGTAATCATCATGACCTCACTCGGCATCGTTACCCCGCAATCGATGCGGTTTGCCAGTCCGCTACCGCTGCAAAGCGGCGCGAAGCTGAGCGATTATTCGCTGACCTTCGAGACCTACGGCACGTTAAATGCCGAGGCGTCCAATGCTGTGCTGGTTTGTCACGCATTGAACGCTTCGCATCACGTTGCGGGCATGTCGGCCGATGCTGATGGCAAGCCGGTCAATGCGGGTTGGTGGGACAACATGGTTGGCCCTGGCAAGCCGGTCGATACCAATCGCTTCTTTGTCATCGGTGTCAATAATCCAGGCTCGTGTTTTGGGTCGACCGGTCCGATGCATAACGACCCGGCTACCGGCAAGCCGTACGGCGCAAGCTTTCCGGTGGTGACCGTGGAAGACTGGGTGCACGCGCAAGCACGCCTGGCCGATGCACTGGGTATCGAACAATTTGCTGCAGTCATGGGTGGCTCGCTCGGCGGCATGCAAGCGATGGCGTGGAGCACGCTGTATCCAACGCGCTTACGCCATTGCGTAGTAATCGCGTCTACTCCCAAACTCACTGCACAAAATATCGCCTTCAACGACGTCGCACGGCAGGCGATACTGACTGATCCTCAATATCACGGCGGTGACTTTTATGCACACGGCGTCGTGCCAAAAAACGGTCTGCGTGTTGCGCGCATGATCGGTCACATTACCTATTTGTCGGACGACGATATGGCAGCCAAATTTGGTCGTGATCTGCGGTCGGGCGACTACCAGTTCGGCTACGGCGTCGATTTCGAAATCGAATCGTATCTGCGCTATCAAGGCGACAAATTTTCGCAGTACTTCGATGCCAATACCTATTTGCTGATCACCAAGGCACTCGATTATTTCGACCCGGCACGTCATTTTGATGGCGAATTGAGCCAAGCATTGGCACATACGCAGGCAGAGTTTTTGGTCGTGTCGTTCAAGACCGACTGGCGCTTTTCACCCGAGCGTAGCCGCGAAATCGTGCAGGCGCTGGTGAACAACCGACGACGCGTGAGCTATGCGGAAATCGATGCGCCGCACGGTCACGACGCATTCTTGCAGGACGATGTGCGCTACATGAATACGGTGCGGTCTTACTATCAAAAAATCTGGCTCGGTTTGCAGAAGGACGTCGCATGAACTTCAAGGAGCTGATTCATCTGCGTGCGGATCTGGCGTTCATTGCGCACTGGGTACGCCCACAAACCCACGTACTCGACCTCGGTTGCGGCGACGGCGTGATGCTCGATTATCTGCAAACCGACAAAGGCTGCTTTGGCTACGGTATCGAGATCGATGACGATAAAATCCCGCCTTGCATTGATCGCGGTGTCTCTGTGATTCAGCAAGATCTGGAAGCGGGCCTGGCGATGTTTGCCGATAACGCGTTCGATACTGTGCTGTGTTTGTCGGCGCTGCAGATGATTGAAAACGTCGAAGATGTTCTGCGCGATATTGCGCGGGTGGGTCGCGAAGCGATCGTCTCGTTTCCGAATTTTGCTTACTGGCCGCATCGGCTGTCATTGCTAAGCGGCCGTATGCCGGTCTCGAAGAGCCTGCCGTATGCATGGTATGACACACCGAACCTGCGATGCGCGACGATCAAGGATTTTGAGGAACTCGCCAACGAAGTCGGGCTCGACGTGCTCGAATGCGTCGCCCTGAAAGAAGATGGCAAACCTGTCACATTGTTACCGAACTGGCGCGGTAGCCTGGCCGTATTCAGGCTCAGAAAGAAATAATGTTTTCGTCACTCGATTACCTAAACCTGCTCAGCGTCATAGTTCGACGAACCTGGTTGCGGGTCCCCGCAGTGTCGCGGCCGATGCCCGCGCCAATCAAACTCTCATCGGCAAGCGATGTCTGACACCGCACCTCCTCTGCGCAAGCGCTCCGGGCTTCAGGTATTACGCGAATTGCGGCAGCCGAAAGTCGCCGTGATGTTCGCGCTCGGCTTCTCGTCGGGCCTGCCTTTCCTGCTTACTGCCAACACGTTTGGTTACTGGCTGCGCGATGCGGGCACCAGCCTGCTCGCCATCGGTTTCATCTCCTGGGTAGGCTTCGCCTATGCGTTCAAGGTCTATTGGTCGCCACTGGTCGATCGAATTAATCTGCCGCTGTTCGGTCGTCTCGGCCGCCGCCGCGGTTGGATGATGCTGTGCCAGTTACTCGTGGCGACCGGACTTGTCGGTATGGCGCTGGTCGGCACCAGCGGCGGTCTCGCGGCGATCGGCGTCTTTGCATTGATCACCGCGTTTGCATCGGCGACGCAGGACATCGTGATCGATGCCTGGCGTATCGAGGCGGCCAGCGATTCAGACGAGGTCGGCTTGATGACGTCGGCCGCGCAACTGGGATACCGCATCGCGATGATTGTCACTGACGCGCTCGTGATCGCGATGGCAGCGCGTATCGGTTGGCCCCTGTCGTATATCGCCATGGCAGTGCTGATGACGATCGGCATCGTGGCGACGTTCTTTGCATTCGAGCCCACCCGTGCCGACGTTGTTCTGCAAAGCAAGCCGCCGCTATGGACGCTGCGCGGTTTCGGGGATGCGGTGATCGGTCCGTTTGTCGACTTCTTCAAAAAGCATAAGGCCGTGGGTTTGGTGATGCTGCTGATGGTCGCGCTGTACCGCTTGCCCGATTTCGTGATGGGGCCGATGTACAACCCGTATTACCATGACCTTGGATTGACCAAGGATACTGTCGCGTTCGTACGCGGCACGTTCGGCTTTGTCGCAACGTTCGCCGGCATCGCGGCTGGCGGGCTCAGCGTCGTGCGACTCGGCATGATGCCGACGCTGATGGTGGGAATCGTGCTCGAGGGCCTCGGCACAGCCGCCTTCGCGCTACTTAGCATGGCTCCCCAACCCGGCTTGTTCGCCACGGTGATGGCTTTCGATAGCTTTGCACAAACGTATGCTGGTGTTGCGCTGGTCACGTACATGTCGAGCCTGACAAGCCTGGGCTATACCGCCACGCAATATGCGATGCTATCGTCGACCTATGCGTTGTTGGGTAAATTTCTCAAGGGTTTTTCAGGGGTAGCGGTCGATGTACTCACGCCCACGCACGGATTGCTCGGTGCCTACGCCACGGCGTTTATCGCTACCAGCCTCACGGCAATTCCGCCTCTCTTGCTGCTGGCATTGCTCTGGCGCATGCAGGCGCGAGCAAACACATAGGAAAGTGGGTGCCTTCTCGTTAATTCGAGTACTCGATCGTCAACGGCGCGTGATCTGAAAACCGTTCGTCTTTGTAGATCGACACGGTGCGCGCCTTGGCGGCAATCCCCTGCGTCGCAATCTGATAATCAATACGCCATCCCACATTCTTGGCATACGCTTGGCCGCGATTACTCCACCAGGTGTACTGCTCGGCACCGGGCTCAACTTTGCGAAACACATCGACCAGATTCAGTTCATCAAAAATCCGCGATAACCACGCGCGCTCTTCCGGCAGGAAACCTGAATTCTTCAGATTGCCTTTCCAGTTTTTAAGATCAATTTCCTTGTGCGCGATATTCCAGTCGCCGCAAATAACCACTTCCCGACCGCGCGCACGCAGCACATCGAGATGCGGCAAAAACACTTCCATGAAACGAAATTTTGCCTGCTGCCGTTCTTCGCTCGATGAGCCCGAAGGACAGTAGACCGAGATCACGCTGAGGTTCGCAAAATCACATTGCACATAGCGGCCCTCCGCATCGAATTCGGGATTGCCAAAGCCAGTGATCACCGCATCTGGTACCGTTTTGCTGTAGATGCCGGTACCTGAATAGCCTTTTTTTTCAGCATAATGAAAAAAGCCGTGATAGCCGGGCGGTGAGAGCATTTCTGGCGACATATCACCCGCTTGCGCTTTCAATTCCTGCACACAGACGAAGTCGGCATCTTGTTTTGCCATCCAGTCGAAAAAACCTTTTTTACTGGCGGAGCGGATACCGTTGAGATTGGCGGCGATAATTTTTAGCATGACTGTGGGGTCAAAAAGAAGATTGGCAAGGATAACCGATCAGATGTGGCATCGCGTTAAGGTCCGGCTGACAACGCTGACAACGCTGACAACGCTGGGAAGCAAGATGACACGGAAAGTTGCCAGAAAAACCGGTAACGGATTTAAAATGGGCGGCCCGGGTGCTGAACGGCACTAGCCACCAACAGTCAGCAATGAGGACGCAGTTGAATAATTTACGCCAACAATTTATCGAATTTGCCGTTGCCAGCGGCGTACTCCGCTTCGGCGAATTCGTCACCAAAGCAGGTCGCACTTCTCCCTATTTTTTTAATGCAGGCGCGTTCAATGACGGTGCCACGCTGGGCCGTCTCGCTGAGTTTTATGCGCAGTCGTTGCTTGACGCTGGTATCGAGTTCGACATGCTGTTCGGCCCGGCCTACAAAGGCATCACGCTGGCGTCAGCCACGGCCGTCGCGCTGGCGGCAAAAAACCGCAATGTACCGTTTGCGTTCAACCGTAAGGAAGCCAAGGACCACGGCGAAGGCGGCAGCATTGTCGGTGCTGCGCTAGCAGGCAGGGTTGTCATTATCGATGACGTGATTTCAGCGGGCACCTCGGTGCGCGAATCGGTCGACTTGATCCGCGCCGCCGGTGCCACGCCGTGCGCGGTGCTGATCGCGCTGGATCGGATGGAACGCGCCGGTAAGGATGACGCACTTTCGGCACATTCTGCAGTGCAGGAGGTTAGTCAGAATTACGGTATTCCCGTGATTTCGATCGGTAACCTGACCGATTTGCTGGGCTATCTGGAAGGTGAAAGTGCGACCGGTGCATTGGCTCAACATCAGAAAGCGATCGCCGCGTATCGGCAGCGCTATGGTGTCACCGACGCCTGATCCGACGCGAAAGAGACCCTGATGCATGCAAATGTGCGAGGCGTAGTGCGGACCACAATGTCGACCATCCTGCTCGCGGCTGCGGCCGTGTCCGGTCTCGTGCAGGCGCAAATCTTTTCATGCAAGGATAGCCACGGTCGTACATTGACGTCCGACCGTGAAATTCCTGAATGCGCCGCGCGCGACATGCGCGAAATCGGCAAGAACGGAATTGTCCGGCGTGTTATTCCCGCGCCGCTGACTGCCGAACAGCGACACGCAAAGCAACTCGATGAAGAGCGCGCGAGGCAACAGGCCGATGTCGCATTGGAAGCGCGGCGGCACGATCAGGCACTGCTGGCGCGTTTTCGCAATGAGGGTGAAATTGACCGCGCACATCAGCGCGCACTGGCCGATCTGCAGGAAAAAATCCGGCAGAGCGATGCCGCGCTCGCGCTGGCGACCGATCAACTAAAGAGCGCAGAAGTGGAGGCGGCACGACGCAGCGGCAAGAACATACCGCCTTATATGCAACAGCGCATCGCTGATGCCAGGACCAGTGTCAGCGCCGAAGCCAGCCGCAAGCGGCAGATCCAAAGTGATTTGTCGCAGCTGGACCAGACGTTCGACGATACGCGCAAACGTTATCAGGAATTGACCGATACCAGCGCGGTCAAATAGTGTGCAGGCTTGCCGCTTTGCGAGTTGCTTAAAAGGACAATTTTTGCCGCAGCAGCTCGGTCAACTGCGCCGGATTGGCTTTGCCCTTTGACGCCTTCATTGCCTGTCCGATCAGTGCATTGAATGCTTTCTCTTTGCCGGCACGGAATTCTTCGACCGACTTGGCATTCGCCGCCAACACGTCATCAATGATCGCTTCCAGCGCACCGCTATCAGAAATTTGTTTCAATCCCTTCGACTCGATCAACTGATCAGCGAGCAACGGGTCAGACGACGCTGCGTCAAACATCGCCGCAAAAATTTCCTTGGCAATCTTGTTTGAAATCGTGCCGTCCGCAATTCGTTGCAATAGCAGTGCCAATTGTGCGGCACTGACCGGTGATTGTTCGATATCGATACCGGCCCGGTTGATGGTCGAGGCTACGTCCCCCATCAGCCAGTTCGCTGCGAGTTTGGCATGCGCTTTGCCGGTCAGCGACGTGACAGCTTCAAAATAATGCGCCATCGCCTTGCTTTGTGTGAGTACTACCGCGTCGTAATCGGTCAGGCCAAAATCAGCAATAAAGCGCGTACGCATCGCGCCCGGCAACTCCGGCATTGCCGCTTTGACGCGGGCAATCCATTCTGCGCCGATAACCAGCGGCGGCAAATCCGGATCAGGAAAATAGCGATAATCCTGCGCGTCTTCCTTGCTGCGCATTGAGCGAGTTTCGTGTTTGTCGGGATCATACAAACGCGTTTCTTGCACCACCCGCCCACCGTCTTCAATCAATTCAATCTGCCGACGCACTTCGTAATTGATTGCGTCTTCGAGAAAGCGAAATGAATTCAGATTCTTGATTTCGCAACGCGTGCCGTACTGCGCTTGGCCAACTGGCCGCACCGATACATTGGCGTCGCAACGGAACGATCCTTCTTGCATGTTGCCGTCGCAAATACCTAGCCAGGTCACCAGCGCATGCAATGCTTTTGCATAGGCGACTGCTTCAGCGGCGCTGCGCATGTCGGGCTCGGTGACGATTTCCAGCAGCGGTGTGCCGGCACGATTCAGATCGATACCGGTCATGCCCTGATAATCTTCATGCAGCGATTTACCCGCATCTTCTTCCAGATGCGCACGGGTCAGTTGCACGGTGCGCAGTTCTGGCTTGCCGTCTTTTTCCATCACAAATGCGACACGACCACCTTGCACTACCGGGATTTCAAACTGGCTGATTTGATAGCCTTTCGGCAGATCCGGATAAAAATAATTTTTGCGGGCGAACACTGAATGCGGTGTGATAGTCGCATCCACCGCCAGCCCAAATTGAATCGCACGTTCGACAGCACCGCGGTTCATCACCGGCAGCACACCCGGCAGCGCCAAATCCACAGGTGAGGCTTGCGTATTCGGCGCGGCGCCAAAGCGAATCGACGAGCCACTAAAAATTTTTGACTGGGTGGTCAACTGTGTGTGTGTTTCCAATCCAATGACGACTTCCCACTGCATGGTCATGCCTCGCTTACTTCAAAAGTTGTTCGTGTCATGTTCAGCACGGGGGCTTGTTCATGACCGCATAGGTTTTACGGTTTATGGATTAAGGCTTGCTCGCAGCCGCTTGCTCGTAGCGACAGGCGCCGGTCTTCAGATTGAATGCCACCGTCGAAAAATTAATGCGCGATCCGCACAGCGCCGGGCAACTCGGCCGCAGCGTTATCGTATCGCCTTCCTGATCGAGCCGAATCGTGCAATTGACGCCACGCTCGAAGTTGTACCCGCGTTTTATCCGGGCCGCACGACCGTCTTTGAGCGCCACGCGCCACGCGGAATGACCAGCATCGCTGCGTACTTCGGCCTGCAAGCCATCGTCTTCGTCGATGTCGCAATCGTAGCCATGGGTGGCGCGATAAATCGTCGATTCCCAACGGAAGGTGCGGATGCTGTCACCCGAAATATCGATCTCGCCGATGTCCGCCATCGTGATTTTTTCACCGCCATCGTCAGCCACCTGACTGCAGGAGAATTTAGTGTTCATGCTCTGCGCCCCCGCATTGTGCAGCGCGCACAACATCACTAAACCAGTCAACCAACTTGATAGATCGCGCATGCGTCCTCCCAATCAATCTGCCGGATGCAGTTGATGCCACTGCGACGCTTGTTGATATTGATGCGCGACATTGAGCAGCTTCGCTTCGTCGAAATAATTACCAATTAATTGCAGGCCGACCGGGCGCTTGGAATTTTTTTCGCCTTGCCCGAAACCGCACGGAATCGACATGCCGGGCAAGCCCGCAAGACTGGTCGACAAGGTAAAAATATCGGCCAGATAATTAGCAACTGGGTCGTCGGCTTTTTCACCCAGGTCCCACGCCACGGTTGGTGATACCGGCCCCATAATCACGTCACACTGCGTGAACGCTTGCCGGAAATCTTCCGCGATCAAACGGCGAATTTTTTGCGCTTGCAAATAGTACGCATCGTAATAACCATGCGACAGCACGTACGCACCAACCAGAATTCGCAGTTTGACTTCTTCACCAAAACCTTCGGCGCGGGTGCGCTTGTACATCTCGGTCAGATCGCCATAGTTCGCCGCACGATGGCCGTAACGCACGCCATCGAAACGACTCAAGTTCGACGATGCTTCCGCCGGCGCGATCACGTAATACACCGGGATCGACAACGCGGTTTTGGGTAATGAAATGTCGACCAGTGTGGCGCCCATTTTTTCAAATTCTGCCAATGCAGCGCGCACTGCCAACGCTACATCGGCGGCTAATCCATCACCAAAATATTCGCGTGGTACACCGATGCGCAAACCGCGTACATCACGTTGCAGGTCGCGCGTGAAGTCTTCGTTGTCGCGCTCGATACTGGTTGAATCACGCGCGTCGAACCCGGCCATCGCATTGAGTAACAACGCGCAATCTTCGGCGGTTTGCGCCATCGGTCCAGCTTGATCCAGCGACGAGGCAAACGCAATCATGCCGAAGCGAGAGACGCGTCCGTACGTCGGTTTAATGCCGGTGATGCCGCACAGAGACGCCGGTTGGCGGATCGAGCCGCCGGTGTCGGTTGCGGTGGCTGCCGGTGCCAGTCGCGCAGCAATCGCGGCAGCCGAGCCACCCGACGAGCCGCCCGGTATCGCGGTTTTGTCCCATGGATTTTTAACAGGGCCAAAGTACGAATTCTGGTTTGATGACCCCATCGCAAATTCATCGCAATTGAGTTTGCCCAGCGTGACCGTGCCCGCCGCATTGAAGCGCTCGACCACGGTTGCGTCGAACGGGCTGACGTAGTTGGCCAGCATGCGTGAGCCGGCGGTGGAGCGCCAGCCACGCGTGACAAAAATATCCTTGTGCGCGATCGGAATGCCGGTCAGTGCTCCGGCATTGCCGTTGGCAAGACGCTGATCTGCGGCTTTTGCCTGCTGCAGCGTGAGATCGGCGTCCACTTGAAGAAATGCATTCAGATCGCTGGCGCCGATCCGCTGCAAATAATGCTGCGCCAGTTCGGTCGCCGACACTTGACGGGAGTGCAGCAGGGTCGACAGTTCTTTAATGGTTTTGGTGTGCATGTGATTTTTTTAGTTGCGCAGTTCGCGCAGTGCAATTCGTCGATTGACTGGTTTAGTTCATCACCCCAGTCGATCACCTCAGTCAATCACCTCAGTCAATCACTTTCGGTACCAGATACAAGCCATCTTGCGTCGCCGGTGCTGGCTGCTGATACGCCTCGCGATGATTGCCTTCGCTGACGACATCGTCGCGCAGCCGCATCGACAGACCGGTCTGGATTACGGCGATCGGATGATTCAATGGAGCCACGCCGGTGGTGTCGATGCTTTGCATCTGTTCGACCAGCGCAAAGATATCGTTCAATTTAGCCAGCGAGCGGTCTGCCTCGGCGTCAGTGAGTTCAAGCTGCGCCAGATTGGCGAGGATTTTTACGTGCGAGAGGGTCAGGGACATGGTGTGTCGGCACGCGGCGAGCGCGCCAAAAAGAAACTCAACAAGGAAAATTGCATCGAATTCGTCGGACTAAATCAAGTCTTGTCTTGCAATCTGATTCGCCAGCGAGAACGTGGATTTGGCAGGTCCGGCAAGCCCAATTCACTGCAAATTATAAGGTAGAATGCGGGGCTATCACGCGGACGGACCCAGTTACATTGACGCCGTCTGCCATTTTTAACCCCTCGCAGCGTGCAGAGCGATTCCGCTGCGCATCAGGACAATACATGTTTGGATTTCTCCGCAGTTATTTCTCGAACGATCTAGCGATCGACCTTGGTACTGCCAACACCCTAATTTATGTGCGCGGCCAAGGCATCGTACTGGACGAACCATCGGTCGTTGCGATCCGCCAGCAAGGTGGGCCGAACGGCAAAAAAACTATTCAGGCAGTCGGCAAAGAAGCCAAGCAGATGCTCGGCAAAGTACCGGGCAATATCGAAGCGATCCGGCCAATGAAAGACGGCGTGATCGCTGATTTCACCGTCACCGAGCAAATGTTGAAGCAATTCATTCGCATGGTGCATGACTCCAAACTTTTCAAACCCTCTCCGCGCATCATCATCTGCGTGCCATGTGGCTCCACTCAAGTTGAGCGTCGCGCAATCCGCGAATCGGCACTCGGTGCGGGTGCATCGCAGGTATATTTGATTGAAGAGCCGATGGCCGCGGCCATTGGTGCAGGTCTGCCAGTGTCTGAAGCAACTGGTTCGATGGTCGTCGATATCGGCGGCGGTACCACCGAAGTCGGCATCATCTCGCTGGGTGGCATGGTCTACAAAGGCTCGGTGCGCGTCGGCGGTGACAAGTTCGACGAAGCCATCGTCAACTATATTCGCCGCAACTACGGCATGCTGATCGGCGAGCAAACCGCCGAAGCGATCAAGAAAGAAATCGGTTCGGCCTTTCCCGGTTCAGAAGTGCGCGAGATGGAAGTCAAGGGACGCAATCTGTCGGAAGGCATTCCGCGCTCGTTCACGATTTCGAGCAACGAGATTCTGGAAGCCTTGACCGATCCGCTCAACAACATTGTCTCGGCGGTCAAAAATGCGCTTGAACAGACCCCGCCAGAACTCGGTGCCGATATCGCTGAAAAAGGCATGATGTTGACCGGTGGCGGCGCATTGCTGCGCGACCTTGACCGTTTGTTGATGGAAGAAACCGGCCTGCCAGTCATTGTCGCTGAAGACCCTCTGACCTGCGTGGTGCGCGGCTCCGGCATGGCGCTGGAACGGATGGATAAGCTGGGTTCGATTTTCTCGTACGAGTAAGCAGACAGCCTGCAAAGAATTTGCCACGACTCTGCCACGATTCTGCTTCAACACGCTGAAATGAAAAACGCGTCATCCGCTTTTTGCAGCCCTTTGCAAGCCAGACGGATCAGGTTGACTGTATTGTTGCGGTCAACAATATTCGGCGCACTTCCCACCGGTCCCGACCCCACGCATTAAATGGAATACAGCCCACCACCACTATTCAAGCAAGGTGCATCGGCACGCGCAAAAGTGGTGTTTTTTTCGCTGATTGCGATGGCGCTGCTGATCGTCGATTCGCGTATGCAATCGCTTGCAATGATTCGCCGGGTAGTCGGCACCGCGCTTTATCCGCTGCAGATGGTCGCTCTGGTGCCACGCAACGCGGTCATGGGCGTTGCCGGATATTTTTATACGCTGTCATCGGTCGAACGCGAGAACAAACAGCTGCGCATGCAGCAGGCGGCCAATGCGCAGACACTGCAGCGCGGCCAACAATTATTCAGCGAGAATGCGCATCTGCGGCAACTGCTCGGTGCGGCCGAACAGCTGCCCGTAAAGTCGCTGATGAGCGAAATCCTGTATGACGCGCGCGATGTCTTCGCTCGCAAAATCGTGCTCGATCGCGGTGCGCAGCAGGGGGTAGTTGCGGGTCAGCCCGTGATCGACGATACCGGCGTGGTGGGGCAAATTACGCGGGTGTTTCCATTTACGTCCGAGGCCACGCTGCTGACCGATAAAGATCAGGCGATTCCGGTACAGGTATTGCGCAATGGCTTGCGCAGTGTGGCATACGGTCGCGGTCAAAGCGGCGTGCTGGATTTGAAATTCATGGCAGCGAATGCCGACATTCAAAAGGGCGACAAGCTAGTGACCTCCGGGATCGACGGCGTTTATCCATCGGGGCTGGCGGTCGCTACCGTTACCCTGGTCGAGAGCAAATCGAATGACGCCTTCGCCCGCATTGTCTGTCAGCCGGCGGCCGGCATCGACCGCAACAAACAGCTGCTGATTTTGCTGGCGCAACCGAAGGCTGCGCCACGACTCGCACCCGAAGAGCCGAAAGAAAAAAGTACGCGCGCCAGCCGTATGCGTCAGCGCGATGGGGCCAGCGGCAAGGACGCCAGTAGCAAAGATACGGTAAAAGGTGATCCAAAAGCGGCCGCAAAAAATGCAGGCAAAGCTGACCCTCCTAAAGGCGCTGCGCGATGAACGATCCCCATTATATTTTGCTACCGGTCAGTCCGGTCTTCATCATCGTCAGCCTGATCGGTGCATTTTTGCTCAATCTGCTGCCGTGGGGCGCGCTCGTCGGTGTGCCTGATTTCGTCGCGCTGGTACTGATTTTCTGGAGCATTCATCAGCCGCGCAAGGTCGGCATTGGCGTCGCGTTTTTCATGGGCCTGCTGATGGATGTACACGATGCGTCTCTGCTTGGCGAGAACGCGCTGGTGTACACGCTGCTGTCTTATCTCGCGATCATGATTCATCGCCGCGTGTTGTGGTTTCCGGTGCGTACGCAAGCGCTACACATCTTGCCGATCCTGCTGATCACGCAAGGTGTGCAGTTACTGGTGCGTTTGTGGGTTACCGGCAAATCACCGGGCTTGCTGTTCTTTATCGAATCGCTGGTTTCGGTGGCGTTGTGGCCAGTGGTGACGTGGCTGTTGCTGGCCCCGCAACGACGCGCAGTCGATCGCGATGAAACCCGGCCGATCTGATCCGCGCTGTAACTTCATGCTGTAACTTCGTGCTGTAACGGGAAGACGATTTTTTTGTGGTGGTAGGCAGCATGACCGAGTTCAAAAATACCGAACGTGAACTGCATTATTTTCGACTGCGGGTAACTGCCGTAGGATTTTTCGTGTTCATCTGCTTCGGCTTGCTTACCGCGCGCTTCTTCTGGCTGCAGGTGTTCAAGCATAACGACTACGCAGCGCAGGCCGAAGACAACCGCATCTCGGTCGTGCCAGTGGTGCCCAATCGCGGGCTGATCCTCGATCGCAACGGTATTGTTTTGGCGCGTAATTTTGCTGCGTACACGCTTGAAATCACGCCGTCAAAACTGCACAGTGAACTCGATGCGACGATCGACCAACTGGCAATACTGGTCGACATCCAGCAAAAAGACCGCAAGCGCTTTCGCAAGCTACTGGAAGAAAACCGCAACTTTGAAAGTACGCCGATCCGCACCCGCTTGTCGGATGAGGAAGTGGCGCGCTTCACCGCGCAGCGCTATCGCTTTCCCGGCGTGGAAATCCAGGCACGCTTATTCCGCCAATATCCGTTAGGCCAGACTGCATCCCACGTGACCGGTTACATCGGTCGTATCAGCCAGAACGACGCTGCAAAGATCGACGAGCTCGACGACGCGGCTAATGCCAACTACAACGGCACCGACTACATCGGCAAGGAAGGTCTGGAAAAAAGTTACGAGACGCAGTT
>JAYTZV010000386.1:0-2774 GCA_043741695.1 Burkholderiales bacterium | reverse complement strand
CCAGCAACTGGTCTTGCAATACTTCGAGCGCGCGCGTGAGCGAATGGCACGAATGGACTTCGATGCTGCGATCGTCCTCTGCCAGCACAATGCTTGATGGCGCCAGGTCGATCAAATCGAGGATAGCGTTCTGCACATGCGCGAGCAGACAGGGGTGCAGATTCTCCAGAAAGCCGCTGTCGTCAACAGTGGCCGCAACGTCGGTTTCGAAAACCAGATCGATCTGCGCTTGGGTTTGTCGCGCCCAGGTTGCCAGCAAGCGGTTGCCGACATCGTGATGTTGTAAACTGCCTTGTAGCGCGAGATAACTCAAGCGCCTCGGCGCGACAATATCGAACCAGTATTCCCGACACGGGTTGAGCAGATACAGTTGAATGTCGATGTGCTTGCCGAGTTCGCGCAATGCTTCCAGATGTACCGGTGCGATCGTTGGCAGGCCGAAGACATGGATCACTTGCGCTGGATTAGTATCAGCGTCGGTATCGGTATTGATTTCACGCGCGGTGCGGTTGGACTGCAGGTGCGTGAAATCACGCAAAACCTCCGGCGACAGATAGCGTCGCGCCCCGCCGAGATCGTGTTGCAGACGCTGCCACAGCACTGCTTGCCAACGCTGGTCTGCAACCTGCGCCTCGCTTGCACCAGCGATTGCCACCTGATCGCCGCGCGACCATTGCGCAATCCAGTCGGCACGGTAGGTCAGATATTGATCAAACAGCTTCGCGGTGCGCGTGGCGAGATCGAAGCGCATCACGGCATCCGCCTGCTGCAGATAGCGCGCTAAACGCGGATGGGCACTCACCAGCAACGCGTCATCGAACAGTGCAAAAATCCGCCACGCCAGTATGGGTGGTGCGAATGGTGCGACATCGTCGTCGTTCAGCGCAGTACCAATTTGTTGCCATAACCAGCGCGCCAAAAACGAAAACCGTACGTTCGCGCAGATGCCCATTGCGTCGGTAATCGCCAGATCGATTGTGCGATGCATCGCGGCACTCGGGATGATGATTTCTTCCGGCGTGAATGGGGAAGAGGGCGTGTGCTGTAACCGCCGAATAAGGGAAGACTGCAAAAATTCAAGCCGGTTTGAAAAGGTGATGTGCAGCATGTCAGAGTTGGGCGGTGCTTTATTAATCGCTTTGTGGCTATGAGTGGGGGCGGCAGTAACAGGAAAAATTTGTCTGGTTCGCGAATTACTACCGCGCGCTACATGATAAGTATTCGGTAATCACGCGCGTCAATGGTGGTTGCAAAAGTCACGCCGCGTCAATGATGACATGGACGCCTATCTGTGGGCTTTTTTACCTCATCCCGCTTGCGAATGCGCCGGCGATGTTAGTTGTTGTGCTGCCGCACGCAGCTCGTGTCGTTTATCCAAGTTACCCATGTCAATTTGCCACAAATTGCGCGATATCAAAAGTCGAAAATAAGAGGGAAATTACACTTCCAGCAAAAAACCACGTCATACGTTTTATAGCTGTGCATCGTGCATCTGAAAGCATGCATCGACGTGAAAATGCTCGACTGCGCAAGGAGTATGGCCCGTGTTGTTGTGATCTGTATTGCTGCACGAACTAATTTTTCTAAAGCTGGGAGCTGCCTCGTCCCAAGCTATTTTCTTCGCTGATCTCACATTTGGAAAGTCATCTCATGGATCGCATCTCGAATTTATTTGGCAGCCGGTTAACGGCCCAACATTCTGCTGGCACCGCCTCGTCTTCGGTTACCGAGCGGGGAGGTGGAAGTGTCTCCCTGCATCGGCCGGATGCAATTGCTGCACGACCACCGAGATCTGCGCAGCAATTGCAGCGTGAGCGAAGTATTTTTTCGCGTATCACGTCACGGCAGGCTCCCGAGTTGACGCCGTTCGACGCGGAGTTATTACGCTGGAAATCCGAAGCACCTTCAGGTGAAGCAGCCGCACGTGCTCGCGCTTTTGCAAGAGTTAAAAAAGTGATCAAGGAGGATGGTTATATTCTTACCCTGAGTGGCATGGGGTTATCTTCATTACCGCCATTGCCTCGGGAATTGCAATACCTCGATGCCGATCACAACCGACTGACTCAGCTGCCGGAATTGCCGTACTACCTGATAGAGCTGCACTTTCATCACAACCAGTTGACCGAATTACCGGCATTGCCCGCGCACCTGATGGTTGTGGAGGCAGATCATAACCAGCTGACGCACTTGCCGGCATTGCCGAATAGCTTGACCAAGCTCTTGGTCAGTTCCAACCAATTGACTGAACTGCCGACGCTATTGCCAAGGAACCTTACTGATATCAACGCGATGGATAATCGACTCAGCGCTGTGCCAGAGTTGCCGGGCTCCTTGTATGACCTTTGTTTGAAAGACAATCGTTTGACCGAGCTTCCCGAGCTGCCGCCTGACTTGTGCAATCTTGCTGTGGGCAATAACCAGCTTACCCACGTGCCAACGTTGCCGCAAGGTTTGCGCATGTTGGGTCTCAGTGACAACCGATTGACTGAGCTGCCACGTCTACCGCCAGTCTTGACTTTGCTTGCTGCGCGCCGCAATCAACTTCGCGCGCTTCCGGGGTTGTTGCCGCGAGGTTTGCAAAGGCTTTATATCGACGGTAACCAGATTTCGGAAATGCCTGAAACGCTGCCGCCCGGTATGACGCATTTTGAAGCGCACAACAATCCAACGACGCATTTGCCGGCACTTCCGCGGCGGCCAGCCCAGGTTTATATCGAAACCAGATTGGACTTTTCAGGGATTACTCACTCGGTGCATACCAGTGCGGATTGATT
>JAYTZV010000385.1:0-7892 GCA_043741695.1 Burkholderiales bacterium | reverse complement strand
AGGTTGTGCACCGTATTCATTCGCGCACCGAGAATTTCACCGGTGCGTTGAAGATGATGCAAATACGCCCGCGAGAAATTCCGGCAAGCGTAGCAACTGCAGGTTTCATCAAGCGGCCGGGTATCGTCCTTGTGCTTAGCGTTGCGAATCTTGATGTCGCCAAAGCGCGTGAACAGCCAGCCATTGCGCGCATTGCGGGTCGGCATCACGCAATCGAACATGTCGATGCCATTGGCGACACCGGCCACCAGATCTTCTGGTGTACCGACGCCCATTAGATAATGCGGCTTGTTGGCAGGCAGTTTCGGGCCGGTATGCGCCAGGATGCGCAGCATGTCTTCTTTTGGCTCGCCAACCGACAAGCCACCGATGGCGATGCCGTGAAAACCAATCTCTTCCAGCCCCGCGAGTGACTCATCGCGCAGATGCTCGAACATGCCACCTTGCACAATACCGAATAGCGCATTCGGATTTTCCCCGGCATTGAATTCATTGATGGATCGCTGCCCCCAGCGCAGCGACATGCGCATCGAACTCGCCGCTTCGGCATCGGTCGCAGGACGGCCATCAATTTCATACGGCGTGCATTCGTCGAACTGCATCACCACATCGGAATTTAACGCCCGCTGAATCTGCATGGATATTTCAGGCGATAAAAATAATTTATCGCCATTGATCGGCGATGAAAATTTCACGCCCTCTTCGCTGATCTTGCGCATTGCACCGAGCGAAAATACCTGGAAGCCGCCGGAGTCGGTCAGGATGGGTTTGTCCCATCCCATGAACTTGTGCAGGCCGCCGAACTTGCCGATCACTTCTATACCGGGACGCAGCCATAGATGAAAAGTGTTTCCCAAAATGATCTGCGCGTTGATCTCATCAAGCTCCAGCGGCGACATGGCCTTCACCGAGCCGTAGGTACCGACCGGCATGAAGATCGGCGTTTCGATTACGCCGTGATTGAGCGTTAGACGACCGCGCCGCGCATGACCGTCGGTGTTGAGTAGTTTGAAATCAAGCATGGTGGTCGCAGGTAAGCACGCAGGTAAGCAACATCGCATCGCCATAGCTGAAAAATCGATATTGCTGCGCAATCGCATGTGCATACGCCGCGCGAATCGGTGCGTAACCGGCAAAAGCAGACACCAGCATCAGCAAGGTCGATTTGGGTAAATGAAAATTGGTAATCAGCCGATCGACTGTTTTAAAACGATAGCCGGGTGTGATGAATAATTTGGTGTCGGCGCTGCCCGCAACCAGCGTGCCGGATTGCGAGGCCGATTCCAGCGCCCGCATGCTGGTCGTGCCCACCGCCACTACATGGCGACCCGCAACCCGCGTAGCCTGCACCGCATCGACGGTCGCTTGTGGCATTGTGTACCACTCGCTATGCATCACATGTTCAGCTAAATTTTCAGTGCGCACTGGTTGAAACGTACCAGCGCCGACATGCAGCGTGACGAACGCAAAACCGATACCGCACGCGCTCAGCTGATCTAGCAGGGCCTGATCGAAATGCAGGCCGGCAGTGGGTGCGGCAACCGCGCCGGGTTCACGCGCATACACGGTCTGATAGCGGGTCTCGTCGTAAGCATTGGCGGCGTGATCAATATATGGCGGCAGCGGCAAGCGGCCGTGCGCCTCGATTAATTCAAACACATCCGATGGAAATATCAGTGTAAAGAATTCCCCTGCGCGTTCGCCAACTGCCACATCGAATGCATCGGCCAACGTCAGCACGCTGCCTGCGACGGGCGACTTGGACGAGCGCACTTGCGCATGCACAGTGCGCGTATCGAGCACGCGCTCAACCAGCACTTCGACCTTGCCACCACTTTGCTTGTGGCCGAAAAATCGCGCTTTCAGCACACGTGTGTCGTTGAATACCAGAAGATCACCCGGCGTAAGCAGATCGACAATATCGGCAAAGGTGCGGTCGACTGGTGTCGCGCCGTTCAACAATAGCAAACGTGATGCACTGCGCTCGGCCAGCGGATGTTGCGCAATCAGGTTTTGCGGCAAATCAAAATCAAAATCGGAAAGGAGATACATGCGGTCGGTCAGGTGGAATCGGTTGATGTCAATTGGAGCGGGGTCTGCTACTGTTCTACGGTTTGATTCACTGCACACAACTTTTTTAATCCCGCAACCCATTATTTTACGCTGAGCCGCCTGCCTTGCCGCCTGAATCGTCCACTGCCAAATCTGCCTTGAGGCGAAAACCGCCAGCGCGACCGGTCGCCAACAAGACCGAAGACAAACTGGCGCGCCTCGGTTTGCGCACCGACATGGATCTGGTCCTGCATCTGCCACTGCGCTATGAAGACGAGACCACCATCGCACCGATCCATGATGCGTCGTTTCGCGGTGGGCAATCGGTACAAGTTGAGGGAACCGTGATTGCGTGCGATGTGCAGTTCAGGCCGCGTCGCCAGCTCGTGGTCACGATCACCGACGACTCAGGTCCGCTGGTGCTGCGCTTCGTGAATTTTTACGGCAGTCAGGCCAAGCAGCTGGCGATCGGCAATCGGGTTCGGGCGCGTGGCGAAATACGGCATGGATTTTTTGGTGCTGAGATGGTGCATCCGAATTACAAGATGGTGGTCGAGGGCGCACCGCTGCCGGATGTGCTGACGCCCGTCTATCCAAGTGGTGAAGGCCTGCCGCAAACCTATTTGCGTAAAGCGATCGTCAGTGCGTTGGCGCGGGTTGAATGGCGCGACACGTTGTCGCCTGCTTTGCGTGCGCAACTTGATCTGATGCCATTCGAAGACGCGGTGCGACTGCTACACAATCCGCCACCTGATATTGATGAAGGTGCGCTGATCGATCGTTCGCATCCGGCCTGGGTGCGGATGAAATTTGACGAGCTATTGGCGCAGCAGTTGTCATTGAAGCGCGCACAACTATCACGTCGCGCCAAAGGTGCCGCGCCATTACCGCTGATCGGCGCGATCACGCAAGCGTTTCAGCGCGCGTTGCCGTTCACGCTGACTGGTGCGCAGCAACGCGTGTTGAATACGATTCGTAATGATTTGCTGGCGGCGTTTCCGATGCAGCGCCTGCTGCAAGGCGATGTCGGCAGCGGCAAAACCGTAGTTGCTGCGCTGGCTGCAGCACAGGCAATCGACAGCGGCTATCAGGCTGTGCTGATGGCACCGACCGAGATTTTGGCCGATCAGCATTTTAGAAAAATCGCGGGCTGGATGGAGCCGCTCGGCGTGCGCGTAACATGGCTGACCGGTAGCCTGAAAAAGAAAGACAAAGTCGCGGCGCAACAAGAGATCGAAGCCGGTACTGCGCAGCTTGTGATCGGAACGCATGCACTGATTCAAGATGCTGTGCAATTTGCGCGACTCGGTCTGGTGATCGTCGATGAGCAGCATCGCTTCGGTGTCGGCCAACGCCTGACGTTACGTAACAAGGGGCTCGGTACAGCCTCCGCAGTCGATCCGGCGACCATCGTGCCGCATCAATTGATGATGTCCGCCACGCCGATTCCGCGCACGCTGGCGATGACGTATTACGCTGATCTGGAAGTGTCGGTCATCGATGAACTACCACCCGGTCGTACGCCAATTGTCACCCGCGTGATCGACCAGAATCGCCGCGATGAAGTTATCGCCCGCGTGCATGCGGCCTCGCTGGAAGGCCGACAAACTTATTGGGTCTGTCCGTTGATCGAAGAATCCGAAGCGCTGCAATTGCAGACCGCGACAGATACCCACGCAACGCTGTCAGCCGCCCTGCCCAACCTGCGCGTGGGCTTGGTACACGGGCGTTTGAAGCAAACAGAAAAACAGGCGGTGATGGATGCATTCACCCGCGCAGAAATCGATGTGCTGGTAGCCACTACCGTGATCGAAGTCGGTGTCGATGTGCCGAATGCATCGCTGATGGTGATCGAGCACGCCGAGCGTTTTGGCCTATCGCAGCTGCATCAACTGCGTGGCCGGGTTGGGCGCGGTAGCGCGGCCAGCGTATGCTTGCTGCTCTATCAGAGCCCGCTTGGCCAGATCGCCAAACAGCGACTGGCTACCATGCGCGAAACGACCGACGGATTCGAGATAGCGCGACGCGATTTACACATTCGCGGGCCGGGCGAGTTTTTAGGTGCGCGACAATCAGGCCAAGCAATGCTGCGTTTCGCCGATCTGGAAACCGATCAGTGGCTGGTAGAAAAAGCGCGCGCGGTGGCGCTGGACTTTCTGCGCGATGATCCTGCAACGGTAGAACTGCATCTGGCACGCTGGCTCGGCCATCGCGAAGATTTTTTAAAAGTATGATCATTCAAATGCGGGTTTGATACTGACCACACACCACGTGCACACGCATTTCTAATCGCGCACTCTACCCTTTTGCCAAAGCACATCAGCGCCACCGCCAAACCGGTTCAATACCCGCGATAATACAAACAGCAAGTCCGATAACCGATTCATGTATTGACGCGGATGATCATGCACCGCTTCGGCTTTGCCAAGGCTCACAATCGCCCGCTCGGCGCGGCGGCACACCGTGCGGCACACATGCGCCTGCGCGGCTGCTCGCGAACCGGCCGGCAAAATAAAATCCTGCAGTGACGGCAGATCGGCATTATATTTACTGAGCAGTCGGTCGAGCCGCGCAACGTGTACTTCGGTGATCATCGTAAATCCTGGAATGCACAACTCGCCGCCCATATCGAACAGGTCATGCTGAATCGAGATCAGTTCTTCACGCAATGCTTCTGGCAACGGTTCGCAGAGCAGTACACCAAGATGCGAATTCAATTCATCGACATCGCCCATCGCATGCACTCGCAATGCATCCTTGTCGATGCGACTGCCATCGCCCAGACCAGTGGTGCCATTGTCGCCAGTGCGCGTGGCAATTTTCGAAAGGCGGTTCGCCATGTGTGTATCCATCAAAGGGTGAGCGCCGAGGATACTTGAAAATACGTGTTGCAGCAGTCTGGCTGCGGCAAAGTCGCTATTTGCATGGCGGGCAGGTAAAATTCGCTTTCGCATTACAACGTTGTACAACGACCTGTCAGAACCCCATGGTTTCACGCCTTCCGCCAGTACATGCCCTATCTGCTTTTGAAGCCGCCGCGCGTTTCGGAGCTTTCTCTTTGGCAGCTGAAGAACTGTGCATTACGCCGTCGGCGCTCTCGCATCGCATTCGTCTGCTGGAAGAATTTGTCGGCGAGCGCCTGTTTATCCGCGATAGCCGCAGCGTCACGTTATCCGAT
The DNA here is from genome assembly GCA_043741695.1 of Burkholderiales bacterium. GTDB lineage: Bacteria > Pseudomonadota > Gammaproteobacteria > Burkholderiales > Burkholderiaceae_D > Actimicrobium. The sequence goes on along the minus strand of JAYTZV010000385.1, from coordinate 2,662 downwards.
TTCGGACGGCGCTATCTGGAAGTGGTGCGCACCGCCTTGCAGTCGCTAAATGATTTTCCGATGCCGCACCGTGACGCAGTCGTTCAGCCCCGCGTAAAAATTACCGCGCCGCCTACGTTTGCACGCTATCTGTTAGTGCCGAAACTGGCGCAATTCACTGCACTTTATCCAGAGATCGCTATCGAGTTGTATTTGTCGGTACCGCTTTACGATTTAAGCATGGCTGAAAGCGATGTCGAGATCCGTTTTGGCATCGGCAAATACGGCCGCATGGTGACGCACAAACTGCTGGAAGAACCCGCCTTTGCCGTGGCAAGCGCGCGCTATCTGAAAGAGATCGGCGGGCTGGAAAAACCAGTCGATTTGAAAAAAGCTCGACTGTTGCGCTCGGCGCTCGAACCGTGGCAGCCATGGTTTCAGGCTGCCGGACTCGATTGGCCGGAGCCAACGACTGGCCTACGCGCGGACGATCTTGGCTTGCTGCTGGAATCGATACGCTACGGCTACGGTGTTGGTTTGACGCGTAATATCTTTGCGAAATCCCTGCTGGCGAGCGGAGAACTGGTGCGATTATTCGACATCGAAGTGTCAGCCCCGCAGCACGCTTACTATTGCGTGCATGAGAAAGCAGCGGTCGAGCGACCAGAGGTCAGCCAGTTTGTAACGTGGCTGCTGACGCAATTTTGATTCATGGCGACGGCGATGACCTACCTGATTACGCGCTTTCTCCGACCGCAATACCTGCGAAGCTTTTTTGTGAAATCATATGGGATTATTGACCTTGCGTGTGACGATAAATCAACTATCTATTGCGCGCACATCCACCGCGCGCAGTCGCTGACCGAACGGAGTCGACCATCATGAATGCTGTTACCGATCTACCCTACACCGCTAGCCGTCAACGCGACGTCGTCGACGCACTGCGCGGCGTACTGCCGGCGCATTGCGTATTGTTCAACGATGAAGACGTGCGCCCCTACGAATGCGATGGCCTCGCTGCTTTCCGTCAAATACCGATGGTCGTGGCGCTGCCTGAAAACGAAGCGCAGATCGTCACTATCATGAAATTGTGTCGTGACATGCAGTTGCCGATCGTACCGCGTGGCGCTGGCACCGGTTTGTCGGGCGGGGCAATGCCAATCGCTGATGGACTCGTGTTATCGACTGCACGCTTGAACCGCATCGTCAAGGTCGACCCAATTTCACGTACCGCCATCGTGCAACCGGGCGTGCGTAATCTGGCGATCTCGGAAGCAGCCGCAACGCACAGCTTGTACTACGCCCCTGATCCCTCATCGCAAATCGCCTGCACCATCGGCGGCAACGTCGCTGAAAATTCTGGCGGCGTGCATTGCCTCAAATACGGTTTGACCGTGCACAACGTCATGCGAGTGCGCATGGTCACCATCGACGGCGACGTCGTCGAACTGGGTGGTGGTGCGCTCGATGCGCCGGGGCTGGACTTGCTGGCGGTCTTCATCGGTTCTGAAGGCATGCTCGGCATTGTTACCGAAGTCACGGTTCGGTTAATTCCAAAACCACAGATCGCTAGGGTCATCATGGCGTCGTTTGACGATGTCGTTAAAGGCGGCAATGCAGTGGCGGACGTGATCGGCGCAGGCATTATTCCGGCCGGCCTGGAAATGATGGATCGCACCAGCTCGCGCATGGTCGAGCCGTTTGTCAAAGCAGGTTACGACATCGATGCAGCCGCGATTTTGCTGTGCGAATCCGATGGCACGACCGAAGAAGTCGAAGAAGAAATTGCTGCAATGAGCGCGATCTTGAGTGCCAGCGGCGCAAGCAGAATCTCCGTATCAACGTCGGAGGCTGAGCGGTTGCGTTTCTGGTCCGGACGCAAAAATGCTTTCCCGGCAGCGGGCCGCATTTCGCCCGATTACTACTGCATGGACGGCACCATACCGCGCAAACGTTTGTCCGATGTGCTGCTGCGTATCGAACAGATGGAAATCAAATATGGCCTGCGCTGCGCCAATGTTTTTCATGCCGGTGATGGCAATTTGCATCCGTTGATCATGTTCGATGCCAACAAGCCGGGTGAATTCCACCAAGCTGAATTGTTCGGCGCCGAAATTTTGGAGCTGTGCGTCGAGGTCGGCGGCACCATCACCGGCGAGCATGGCGTCGGTATCGAAAAAATTAACTCGATGTGCGTGCAGTATTCACCGCAAGAACGCGAAGCTTTTTTTGCGGTCAAGCGTGCGTTCGATACCGCATTTTTGCTCAATCCGGACAAGGCAATTCCTTCGCTGCATCGCTGCGCCGAATACGGCAAGATGCACGTCCAGCGCGGCAAACTGAAATTTGCGGATCTGCCGCGCTTCTAAGAATCAAAGGGTGTTTGATGAAGGATGGTCTCGATTATTTCCGCCAGCAGATTCTGCAGGCCAGCACGCAACGTACGCCTTTGCAACTGCGCGGCGGCGGCACCAAAGACTGGTATGGTGAAACGCCTCATGGCACCGTGCTCGATACGCGTGCGCATTGCGGCATCGTTGACTATGATCCGACCGAGCTCGTCATCACTGCGCGCTGCGGCACTCCCCTGGCCGATATCGAAGCCATACTCTCCGAAAAAAATCAGATGCTGGCGTTTGAGCCGCCACACTTTGCCGACGGCGCGACTATCGGCGGTGTGGTA
>JAYTZV010000384.1:0-7894 GCA_043741695.1 Burkholderiales bacterium | reverse complement strand
ATTGATTTTTTTGATCACGCTATTGATTAAATCGATGTGATACGTTGATCCCGGCGTCACCAGCGTGGTGGAAATACTGATGGTGGTGCCGTTATTGACATAGGTCCATGCGGTGTAGCCAGGCAGCGCGCGGGGTGCCAGACCACGCGAATCGCCAGACCAGATCGATGCGGCAGCGGCAGCGCCGGGGCAGGTAATCGATGACACCAAGCCGTCGGCGGGGGTGGCGGGATACTGCAGTAGACCGGTGTTCAGAGTCCCGTTATTGCCGTTGGGATAAATGGTGCGACAAAGAATTAACATGTTCGCGATCAAATCGCGTTGCGCCACCATCTGTTCTTTAATTTCCTGAAACTGTTTTGCCTTCGCGGTACTGCGTGATGTTGTTGCGACGACCGCTCCCAGCAGCACAAAAAGCCCGATGGCAAACAGGGCGGTGGCAGCAGCAAAGCCGCCTGATCGTTGCAAAGATCTGATCATGACGGGGGCCAATTACGTCGCCTGATAGGTTGCATAACGCACGTCGACATACGGTGCGAAAAACGGGTCGACGTCCAGCACATGCCGCATGAACCAGAGCGACAGCGAGGTAGCGCTGCTGCGCAACAGCTTTACCAGCGCCACATGTGACGTGCAATGGCGCAGCTGGGTGTGAATATCCAAGGCGATACGGCGACCCGCATCATGCAGCAGTCGATGGAAAACCAGCTCGGGATAATCCGCTGCGGCTAGTTCATCTTCTTCGTCGTCCAGCAGCTGCGCAAACTGGTCGAGGCGCGCTTGCAGCCATGCTGCCAGCGTATCGCTGCTGGCCGTGGTGATCATGTTTTCTGCTGTGGCGAGCGCGTCAAGCAAAGCGCGATTGCGATGGTCAAGCCGCTCGCATCCCACCGACAGGTCGGTAGTCCATTGCAGCGCGGTTGAATAAGCGGCTTCCATCGCAAGCGATCAGGATTCGGCCAGCGTGCTGTAAAACACGTAGACGCCGTCAGTCGTCGCCATGCAACCCGTGGATCTGCCGACTGTCGGTGAGGTGTCTATTGCGGTTCCTGCTGTTGCCAGCGCGGTCGATGCGACCGTCGCTGTCGGTATGGAAGTTGAGCCGTACATCTGGTTGTTGATCTGTTTACAGGTGTCAATACCCAGCTGCGACACATAGGTAATGCTGTCTGGCCCGGCATCGGTACCGACCCCTTTGACCAGTACATTTGAGTTATACAACCACGCAGGTGTCGCACCCGTGGTCAGTGCTTGTGGGGGCGGGGCCTGATAGACACCAAACTGCGTTGTCGGCGAGAATAAATCTCCCGCTGGCAAATTGGCGGCATTAAACGTCATCGTTGCGGTATTGCCACCTTCAAACACAAAGCGGCTATACGCATCGCGATAGTCGGCGCTCTGTTTCAGCAGCACGGCACTGTAGACACGGGCACCTTGCACATTGACTGCTGAAGTACCACCCCGGTTAGCATAGGCAAGCGCAGCACCGACCAGAACGATTAAGGCAATCGTGAACAAAATGATGGTGGCACCCATACCGCGTTGCTTGTTGGTATAGCCATATTGATAACGGGTTTTCATAATACGTCGTCCTTTGACGTTGACTGGGGTAAAAATACCGATGAACTTCGGCGGCTTAGCCGCGCAGTTCGATTTTTGACGCGCTACGACGGGTCTTCATGTCTTCGTTGAAGCGTTCGTTGACGATCAGGTTCTTGATTTCATCCTGCACTTTGGCCAGCTCTGGTTTTGGATTGGCTTTTACATCGTCGACATACAGCACCAGCGCACCTTCACGCACCATCACTGGCTGCAGCCGTTCGCCGGCCTTCAGTTTCTTGACCGCGACACCGAGGCCGTACGGAACTTCGGCCGCATTCACGTAGTGGTCACCGTCTTTTTTCGCGAAGCTGAGTTTGGCCACTGCGTCCTTGTCGCCACGTCCGAGCGCGTCGTAGATATCCTGCGATTCCTTTGGATCGACCGAGACAAAAAACTTCAGACGAAAGGTGGTGAAGTCTTCGACCTTCACGCGGTCTGCGTAAAAGGCTTTCACGTCGGCCTCGGTTACCGAGTTGCGTACTTCGACCGAACGCTGATTGACAAAGACATTGGCGAGAATTTCATTTTTTGCGCTTTGCATCGCGCTTTGTGATGCCTGCTTGTACAGCCGGTCAGCATTGTTGGCGGCAACTACTTTATTGATCGCGCGGTCGATCGCAACGGCCTTGTCAAACCCGGCATTTAGGAAGGGGGTAAGTTCTGCTTCCGTGATTTCTGATCCGTCCACGATGGCGACTACCTTGTTGCCGGTTTGCTTGACGTTGGCGATACCTTTTCGCGTATCGGTCGCGGCTGCCGAGCGCAGTACGTCCAGCCCGAAGTAGGTGGCTCCGGCGATACCGGCGATGGCGAAAACGATCGCGGCGATGATGGTTTTGCGGCTGGAGGTCGATGCGCTCATGGCTTTTCCTTCGGGTATGAAGTGGTGGTGAAAAAGTGTGGCAGGGTCAACGTGTTCATTTTGCGTTTAGTCCGGCAAATGAAATCGATTGGGTGTATCCGGTAATTTCGGCGGTTGCTGCATTGCCGCTCGCGCATTTGCTGAGGCAAATTTCGTTGGCACTCCATGCCACGCCCTGGCGATATGACTGGATTGTCACCAGCGCGTACATGAATTCGGGTAGCAATGCAGGGTCTTTGATGCTGATCTGTATGGCGCTTTTTTCTTTCGACAAACCAATTTGTATTGCCGAGTTATTCTTTGCGATCACGTTCGCTGCGCTTTGATAGTCGGCAGGCAGTAATGGCTTTTTGTCGAGCAGCGGCGCGATACTTTTGGCTTCTGTACTTTTGATTTCACGTGTGAAGGCCGATATAAAAGCCGATGTCTGCATCACTGCGAGTACCGCCAGAATGGTCGCGGCAATGAACAATACCGGCGCAATCAACGTAAAGTTATCAAGGGCCGCGGCAATAAAAGGTTTCACATGATTGATCGGTTTACCGAACGTATGTGCGCGTAGCGGAGCGACCAACTTGCCACGTTGCGGTGCGATATCTCGCACCGAAAGATCGACTATCTTGTTCATTTTTCAGCTCCACGTTGTTGCATTTTTCCGGGCAGCGAACGTGGTACCGGCGATGTGCCCGGCAGCGATGAACGCAGTGATACGCGAATCAGATTTTCTTCTGCGGTTTGATCAGCTTCCACGCGTGGACCGAGGCCGTCGATGTAATCACGTGTGATCCAGGCAGGCATCATCAGCACAAATTTTTCGCTGCCGTTTTTGAATTCATAATCATCGATCCAGCCACCGGCACGTACCACCAGCGACGATACGCGCTGCACCCGAGCGACCTGCTGTGAGAGCGGCGAGACAAAATCAATTTTTCCGACCGCCTCGTTGACCTCGGTCATATGTGCTTCGTTGGATTTATCAGCGCGTGCATTGAAGACCGAGATACCAATCGAGGAAATGACGTACAGCAGCAATGAGAGCGCGGCGACGATCGATGAATATTTCGCCGTGCGTAGCGATATGCCATCTGCAATCCGACGATATGCAGCCGGTATCGACTCCATCGGCCAAGCTTCGTCGTCATCGACCAAGTAGGTCGGCACGTCGCGTTGTTCGGCGAGCCATTCCGTCATCACTTCGGAACTGTTGGCAATCAAGCGAATGCTGTCGCGCGTTTTTTCTATGGCGACCGACAGATTCACGCTTTGCAAAAAATAGATGCCGTCGCCTTGGTGCTGCGGATGCGTGGGCAGGGCGGCGGCCAGCGGGGTTTCGAACAGAGGTATCGAGGTGAACGCGGCGGAGGGCGCAGCGAAGTAATAGACCATCGCAGCATCCGTATCTGTGGCAATTAGCAGATGCATTTTTGCGGTGCCGAGCACGTCTTGCGCCAGCATAAACACCGTCTTGTCGATATTGCCGGCGTGTAGCGGAATCGCACCGGCAATCATGCTGGTGTAGGCACTATCGAAGTTGGCAGGGCTGAGCGGAATCATGTGGTCGGCTTCACTGTGCGTTCAAGGTAGACATCAAACCTTCGTTCTGGATCAAGGCCACGGCCAGTGCAATCAGCACGGCGACCAGCGAAAACGCCAGCGTGGCAAAAAACGAAAAAACCTGGAATTTTTTGGCCGCCCGCAAGGCGAGTACTTCACGTCGTTCGGCAATGACTTCAAACGCGCGTGCCAGTTGACTGCGATCGGTGTGTGAGCGCACTAGCGTGCGTTCGGAATTTTCAAGTGGATTTTGCGCCAGTGCAGTCGCAATATCTTCGCCGTCTTCGATGCGTTTTGTCGCACCGCGCCAGTAGTTGACGATACGCGGTACCCGCGACGATTTTTCTGCAATGGTGAGCGATGCCATCAAATCGACACCACCGCGAATTAACGAGATTGCGACCTTGCTGCTATTGGCGATGGCAGCGTGCACGATGATGTCCTTGACCTGCGGAATGCGCAAAATAATGTCATCGATTTTTTGCCTGAATGCGCTGCCACCGACCATGTAGCCATAGGTGCAGACTGCGGCAAAAACAATGCCGATGACCGACACCACCAGCATCAGGTCATTGGCAAAATAGGCAACGCTGATGCCGCGTTTGATCGCTGCAATTTTTTCTGGTGACGCGCCATCGGTGACCTCTTTTTCAATGGCCGGCAAAACTGCGACGCGATTGGCGATCAGCGAGAGAATCGAAAAACCCATTTCGACGGCGGTGAAAATCGCAGTACCTAGCAATACTTTGACGATGCCGGCACGCGCCTGGTAATACTCGACTGCGGTATTGATCGCGTTCGACAGCGTGCCGGTTTTTTCACCGGCTTCCATGATGGCGAGGGTGGTCTGATCGAAGAATTCAAGTGCATCCATCGCTTCGAGAAAACTGCCACCGGCGTCCAGGATTAGATAGGCGTAATTGAGGCGCTGGCGCAGCGGACCATTCTCAGCTTCGATCACCAGCTTCAATGCCCGCCCCGCAGACAAGCCCGCCTGCGTATTGAAATAAATCGCCAGCATGAACTGCTGCTTGTAATCACGCGACACCGGATTGAGCAATCCCCATCCTTGCTTGATGGCGCGGATATCGATCGGAATGCCACCGTTTTTACGGACTTCACTGACCACTTGTTCGCGACTCGCGGCAACGACGATGCTGCGATGGCGGTAATGTTTTTTGGCGAGGCGGTCGCGTACCGCGTCGGCGTCTGCCGCATACGGCAGCAAAAACACGACGTTGAAATTTTTCAGGCCATCCATGTCAAAAGCCCGCGCTGATCGCTTGGGTAACCGTTTCGGCGTCGATGGTGTGGCATTCGAGCAGACGCGACATGACCTGGTGCTTGCTGATATGGGTTACGCCATCGAGCGCAAACACCGCCTGAAAGTTATGGATCGATTCAAACAGCATGCTGGTGATGTGGGCGCGCAGCGCTTCGTCACCGGGAATAACAACCGTTTCATGCACCGCGACGCGACCGCGATAACCTGATTGGCCGCAAGCGGCACAGCCTGCGCGGCGCAAAAATTTTGCGTGTCCGTGAAATTTCAAATTCATTGACGCAGACATCGCGGGGGCTGATTCTGTATCGACCTCACGCGCACAGGTGCACAGCTTTTGCACCAGACTTTGATTCACCACCACGCTCAGTTGATTGGCGAGGATGTAGAGCGCTTCCTGTTTGGTTGACGCGTCGCAGAACGACAAGACACGCTCGAAAGTTTGCGCGACATTTTTTGCATGGACGGTCGCCAGCACCAGATGGCCCGACTCGGCAAATTTCAGCGCGGCGCGCATCGTGTCGTTGTCGCGGATTTCGCCGAGAATCAAGACATCAGGATCCTGCCGCAACACCGAACGTTCGAGATCAACCGATTTTTCATTCAGCAGTTGATTCAGTTGAATCTGGCGTGCAAACGGCAGCAAATATTCGACCGGCTCTTCCACCGTGATCACGTTAAGCCGATCGCGGCCAAAGCTTTGTGCCAGCGCATACAACGTGGTAGTTTTGCCTGAACCCGTCGGGCCCGAGATCAGGATCAATCCACCGACCTTGCCGCGTACATCGGCCAGTCGACGAAACAGCTGATTCATTTGCAGTTGATACGGAAACAGCGCTTCGAGTCCAATCATCGAGGCTGGATCGAGCACGCGAATGGCGATCGTCTCGCCGCCAGCAATCGGCTGCGTGGCGACGCGAAACTCGACGCCGGTGCCAACCTCGGTTAGAGACAACCTTCCGTCTTGCGCGCGGCGTGTATCGGACGCATCCATACCCGATTCATTTTTGACCCGCGAAAATAGCGCAGCCATGATGCGCTGCGGCAGTAGATGGGTTGGCTTTAGTTGACCATCGATGCGATAGCTGATCCAGGCACCGGGGTCGCTCAGTTTGTCGAGATGAATATCGGAGGCGCGCAGTGAAATCGCCTCGTTCAACATTGCACTGAGCGCCTGCTTGAGCAGCAAGCCATTGATTTCTTCATTGCGCAAGCGCGTCAGAGTTGATTCGAATGAATGTTCCTGGCTGTAGATACTTGCCAGCGAACGCGAGATATCGCCGATGTCGGTCGGTATCACGCGCACGTCGGCTACCTTGATCTCGCTGGCGGCCATCAATATCGCTTTCACCTTCGGCGTGATCGCGCGGGCACTCTTGATGAACAACACACCACCCTCTACCTGGATCGGAAACACACTGTAGAGCTTGCACAATGCATGCGGTAACAGGCGGCGAAACAAGGTCGTGCTGCCTTCGCCGTCGAGCTGTTTGACGGCAAGTCCGATATGGTCCTGACTGGCGAATTTATTGCGAACGATGATCTCCGCCAGCAGTGCCTGACCGCCGCCCTCGCGCACCGATTTTTGCTGGCGCAGGCTGACATCGAGCTGCTGCGGGCTGATGACGCCGGTCGCCACCAGAAATTTGCCGATCTGGTGCTGCAGACTATTGTCGGAGGAGAGTAGGGGGGTCATCGCCGGCGAGCTGTTATTGAGGTTGTGGCGCGGTGACTGCCGGAGTTTGCGCAGTGCTGTCGGCCGGCACCGCCGACGCACTGCGTACTTTGGTCTCGACCGTAATGAAGCGTTTGAAGGCCGGGTCGGGGCGTTCAAGCACGACCGCCGTGGCTAGTGGCGTGCCCGAGTTTTCCACATCGCCTGCAAACACGATGGCGCGCCGGCCAGCGAGCCTGCCACCAGGCAGGCTGCCAAGTTCTTGAATGTGATAAATCACCACGCGGCCGTTGGCAACTTTTGTCATCAGTGTGCCGGTGTTGCTAACTGCCTCCAACAGATCGCCATCGGAGACGGTAATCGAATCGTTGCGGCTGGCTTGATTGACGGCGCCTGTGTTGAGCGGCAGGGGTGCCATGCTTGTGCCGGTCGGTTGCGCGTTTGCCTGTGTCGACCCGGCGCGCTGTGACGCGGCTGAGCGACGTAAGATAGCTTTCCTGCCAACGATCGCCGAGACATAGTACGCCGACATCCGGTCGCGCAGATCAGCCAGCTCACGGTTGTAAGGGTCATCGGTTTGTACGACAGGGCCACCGAGGGTGGGCGCGCTGCTGTAGGCCGGTTGTGGTGCGGGCGCGCGCGGTGCGGTTGCTGCGGCGTCGGGTGCCGCGCCTGGTTCGCCGTTGCCGGAGGTGAGGGTTCGTGGTCGAATGAGCGGGTTGGGAATTTGCATCTGCGCTACGCACGGTGCTGCATAGGACGCCATAGCGGTCGCAATCAGCGCCATCGCAATGGTTTCACGTAGGGTGCTGTGGCAAACTGTCATGTGCATGTTGGCACTTTCGACCGGCAAGTAGATTAACTATATGGACGACTACCTTTGGTCATAAATTTGTGAAAATCGGTAATCGTGAAGAAA
>JAYTZV010000383.1:0-7942 GCA_043741695.1 Burkholderiales bacterium | reverse complement strand
CGAGGTAGGGAGCAGCAGATAGCGACCACAGTGATGAGGCAACCACTCGCTCCCCCCATTTATTGACCTTGCCATGGAGATAGGGCACTTCGCGGAGGATGACTGGTTTGCTCCACCTGGCCCGCCACAGGGCGAGCAATGCACGCGGATTCATTGATTCAACGTGTCGATGACCGATGTGGCCAGTCGGTCAAAATCATGACTTGGCTGACCATGTGGATCGTAGACCAGCACCGGTTGCTGAAATGCCAGCGCTTCGCCGACCGTATCGTCATGGTGGATGCCGATTGCACACAGTCGATGGCCAAGATGGAAGCTGAGCGCATCGGCGATATCGCGGTTGATTGGCAGGCTGCGGTCGACCTGATTGAGTACGTAGCGAGTGGTGACTTTCGGATACATCGCCATCATTTCGTTCAACCACGCTTCCATTGCCGGCACGGTAGCGTAGGAACCGGCATCCGCCAGTAAAACAACCAGGACCAGATCGGCACATGAAAAAACCTGCTTCAGATACACCGATGGGCCGGGTGGTGTGTCGATCAATATAACCGCATTGTCATCTAGGTCGGCATCGTTGATGTGCCGGCCGATCCAATCCGTCTGGCTGGCCAGCAGCGCCTCGAAATTGCGTCGTTGCGCCTCGCTGGCCTCACCGTAAGGAAGGCACAGAACCCCCAACGCACTTACCTCGGCCAGGGTGCGCCAATTTTTATGGTCGTCCGGTGAAGCTTGGCGCAGGGCGTCTTGGCAAACTCCGGCACCCGGCTGTTCGGCGGTACCAAAGTGCCAGTGCAAACCGTCTTGGGGATCGAGATCGAGTACACAGACGCGTCCTGATCCGAGTTTCGATGCCAGCGCGGTTGCGAGGTTCGCGGTGACAGTTGTCTTTCCGACGCCGCCTTTCATTGACACGACACCGATTACGCTCATCGCTGTTGCAGCTTTGGCGTAGCTATGTCAGAAGCTTTGCCACCAGCTTTCACAGCAGTGGCTCCGTTGTTACCCAATATTCCTGATTGCACAGACACTGTTGGAAAGAGAGGCTCATCTGATGGGAAATTTTCGTTCAGCATTGCCTCGTGTAGCGCGTTTGCGCGCGATCGGGCAGCCATTTTCGCGAGGCTGGATTCCAGTTTGTTACCCGAGCGCGGTACGGATAGGCCGCGTTTGGGGGCGACAAAAGCAGCGTTCGCGATCGAAATACGGCTTTGTTTTTCTTCCGCCGTCAATGCCGGGAGTGTCGAAGTAGTCGCCGGCAGTAGCGACCGCAGCAATGGCCAGCGCAAAATCGCTTCTTGCGCAGCAGCATGGGCCGCTGAGCGATCGTCGAAAGATTCCGGTTGCAGTGAACCAAACAACTCAGCAGTTTCTTTCACGGATTTTGTCATGCGCTGGTATCGCGATTTGTTAGTGGCCGCCAAGGGACAACCAAGGATTCCGTTTTGTGTAAATGACCAATTTCAATTGCGTTTCAGTTTCGGCGTTAGTTAAACGCTGTGCACGGCCCAGCGGATTCAATCACACCTATTCCCATTTTCTGCGATGTCATACCGCTTACTAACCAGAGCACGCTGTCAAGGGAGGTTCCAATGCAGACTCACGCAGTCTTTTTGCAGACTTTCGCAGGCTGCGACTTACATCGATATCTGTTTGATGTGCTGCGATGTCGCGGGCAAAACGTCAAACAAAACTAAAGAAAATATTTTTTTTCCTAGGCGCATTAAAACATAAAACCCACGAATTCGCGGAATTGACGTTGTACACGCGTCGAATTTTTACACTGAATTCCACAACAAGGCACAGGTATTTCGATGTTGTCATTAATATCAAAATGGTCAGTAAAGGCGCGACAGGGCGAATCGCGTAGGTAGCGATACGATCCTAAATCCAGCAAATTAGCCAATAACCCTAATATTTTCCGTAAATGGGTCGTTACTATTTAACATTCAAATATAAAATGTTGAATCTAAACAAAATTTTGATGCGTTTAACGCCAAGAATTAAATAAAATACCCGACCAAACTCACATAAAGAATTGTTCTGTGGCTAAGTCCCCGAGTTCACGTGCAAGCAATGTTTTAGTTGTCGTGGGGCTAATATCGCATTCGCAGCCGGCAACCGAAATTGTTCCGGAAGCGCTTTATCTAGATTTTGGAAAACGAAAATACGCCGTACTGGATTGGTATCCCTGTGGGTGCCGGCTTGGGGGCACCCCTCGAATTGGAAACAGGCTGTCATGAAATATCAACCGGAACCAGAATCATTGGACACTGCAGCACGGCTTGGCGTCAGCGGCCTGCCGAATCTGAGTGACTCGATGATTCGTGGTGGCTTGTATGCGCTGATCGCCGAAATGCCACCAGCACGTTTTCCCATGCTGGCGGCCAGTCTTGGTGCCGCCGTAAAGTCACATTTGTTTTGCAATGTCATTGCAGCGACAAATCCTGATCAGTTCATTGAACGAATCGAGTCGTTCGGTACGGTCAATGCTACCGAGCTGATCGAGGGCGACCGCATGAACATGCTGGTTTTACAAGACGAAATTTCGAAGAAAATGTTCCGCTTGGGCGCTGATGCTTTTACCAAGGAACTTGAGCAATTCGAAACGCCCGAAGATAGCTACCTGATTATCGATCAGGCAGATGCTTTGCTCAGTTTGCATGACGCCTCGGTCGCCCTTGATCAGGTCGATATTCTCAAACGCTGGTTCGAGCGGCGTCGCGTAACTGCACTTCTGGTCTTTACACGCGTCACCGAAGCGCATTTGAACACCATCAATTCGCTCATGGATAGTTTGAATGGTGTCGCTCGACTCGGCGGTGAGCGGGACGGACTTGAGTTGACTTTTGAGTACTGGCAGTCACCTGATGGCACCATTGCCGCCAGAAACTATCGTATGACCCGGTTAGATGGCGGCTTATATGAAGCATCTGTTCGCGCGCTGCCACAGGAGACCGCTGTCAACGAGCGCGAGGTGGAACGCGACAGCGAGCCCGACGATCCGCAAGCGTACTATTTTTATATGAATCCGGATCTGGATCAGCTCGCGGCAACAGTTCCCGGCATGTGGCAACGCCATGACACACTGGTTGGCATCATGCATGCCAGCCGCAACAAGCGTGCTGCCACAGCGATTTTGAGCTACGACCGTGAGACGAATTTGCGGCAACTTGCTGAAACCGTGCACATGCTTCGCTCGAGCCTCGGACGCCGTGCACGGATTGTCGTACATGAAAAAGGTGCGTCGCTGCGCTACCTCAATGAAGCGCTGTTGTTACGTCTCGGACTAAATTTGGTGATTCATCGTGATGTGCCGAATGGCCGATTGCCACTTTTGCTGGAATCGCTGAACGGACAAAATTTTAATCGCGATGTTGATATTAATTTTGAGGCAGCGCTGGCGAGCGTGCTGCCAACCAGATTGCGGGGATATTTGACACCACTGCGTTTTGTACGTGAAGTCGGTGCCATTCTTGCGCAAGGAAATGTGCTGAATATTCCGAGCGCATTGATCATCGGCGTTCCGCTAGCGTCGGTTTCGATGACTGACTTGATCGCAACTGCCGGCTTGTCGCGTCCTGGTGATTTGATGTCTGCCGATAGCCAGCACTGTTATCTGTTTTTAAACGCTTGTTCACAGTCGACCATTTTGGTGGCACTGGAGCGGATTCTGAAAAATCGGGTGGATGCCGTATTTGGCGACGTACGGTTTTTGGCGCGAAGCGAAGAAATCCACGCCGAAATAACCGGGCTGGTGCACCGTGCCGAAAAAGGAGATTTGCCCGATTACTCCACGTTGGCCGCGGCGGAGCAAGCGGTACTGCCCGATTCCGGGCCGGTAATGACGGTAACTGGAGTAGGTGAGGTTGATCCGGTGGCGACTATCGCGGTCCAGCCGACATTTGTGTCGACGCCGGTGATCATGACGCCGGTGACGGTTGCACCGAACGCATTGCCGTCTGAATTAACACAAGCCGCAGTGAGTCCGTCGAGGCCCGTCGCTGCGGAGATGCTGATCGCGCCTCGCATTGTCAGTCAAGAAGTCGACGAGCCACAATTTTCGTTCGCTGCAGGCAGCGATGGGCGTGCGGCACGGCGTGGCGAAGTGCCGCGCGCGAGGCGCAGCGCCAATTCGACGTTCGCCGAGCTTGCCGACGCAAACGTAACTGCTCGCCGCATCACGACGACAGAACGACCAATGGCGCATGATGAAGACGCGACCAGTCAATAAAAGATTCCGGAGGATGTGCCAGTGCGTTGACTTGCAATTGCGCATTGGCCCGACTTGCGCCTGATTGCCCGACTGTTTCCATTATTTTTGCAGGTCTTCGTGGTCATCATGATCAAAACCAGCTTTTCTCCGTTTCGCGCGGTGCCACTTGCCATTCGCCCACGTCGCTTGCCGATGTTGCTGCTGGCGTGTTTTTTTGGCTATCCGGTACTTGCGACAAGCGCTTCTAACGAAACAGTCTTGAATGTGACACGCAGCTTGGTTGCCCGTGGTGCGTTCGCTGAAGCTGCCGAACGGGGCATGGCTGATTTGCTTGTGCAACCGTGGAATCACAAACTGCGCCTACTGGTTGCAGAGTCGCTGCGACGTCTTGGGCGCTTCGATGAGGCGGCCGAGCAGTTAGATGTCCTTGACGGGACTGCCTACGCGAAGGCAGCAATGGCAATGCGGGCTGATCTGCGCCCAAGCAATGTGGTTGCCAACCTCAAACTGACCACATCGCTCGGCTTTACGCCGCCAGTCGACACGGCGGAGAAGTCACCCAAGCAACAAAAATGGATGGTCCTCGATGGGTCCGATGGTGTGGCGGCGGAGAAACGGCTCTTTCAGGCAAAGCAGTCGCCGGTCAACCTAGCGGATACTGGCCCACAAGTCCAACAGGACGAAGTGCCAGAAGCGATCGCTCACGCCCGAAGCGCAGCAGCCCAGCATATTGTCGAACTCAATGCGGCTGAGAATTACGCTGGCGTGGCGGCCGAGGGCGTGCCGTTGCTGGCGCGCGAAAAACTGGACGACGAAGTACGTCTGATTATTGCCAACAGCCTGTCATGGACAAATCATTTGACCGAAGCGACCCCGGTCTATGAGGGTTTGCTGCAAGGTGCGTATGCCAAAGAAGCCCGGATCGGCCTCGGCAATATCCGCCACTGGTCAGGGCGAGACGATCAGGCTGTGATACTGTTTAGGCAGGTCTTGGTATCCGATCCGGCGAATGCCGATGCGCTGTCCGGTATTGCTTCGACCCGTCGCGAACTGGCGCCGCGCACGACAGTGACATTGGGCGGCTTTAACGACTCCACCGGTGTACACAGGCGTTTGCTAACGACCGAACACCGGTGGCGGGATGCGAGCGCAGCCAATATTTATGCGGTTGAAGTGGGCGCTGTAGACGATACGCTGGCTGCAGCCGAAACCCGACAGCAGGCTGTGACCTTGCGCTATCAAGGACTGAATCTTCCTTTGCGGCCTAGTCTGGAACTCAGCGCGCCGAGCAATTCAGGAGCGCAATTGTTTGCACATGCGGTCTTGCATATCGGCAGCAACGACCAGAACCTGATCGACATTGGCCGGGTCAACTGGGGTAATACGGCATTGAATCCGAATGCACTTGCCGAGCACCTCTCTGCGACACATATTGGTGCGCAGGCAACGACGACATTGCCATTCGGCACGGTTGTCGGACGTGTCGATCATTTTTCGATTTCAGACGGCAACCAGATTGTGTCCGGTGGCGTGCGGCTCGCATCGACGTGGCGACCTCTTGGCAAGGATCTCAAGCCGTTCATTGGCGTCGAAACGCGCCACGCCAGTTTCAACACTCCGAATTACTGGTCTCCAGCTGCGGGCTACGGATCAGTCTATGCCGGACTTGAACGCGATTGGGAAAGTGCGGACTGGAATCTTTCTGTCAGTGCGCAAGTTGGCCAGCGCCTCTACGGCGAAGCGGGTACTAGCAAGGCGCTATTTGCAAGTGGCAAACGCTGGCTATCCGCCGACTTTGCCGCTGGATTCAATGCGAGCACCCAATCCTCGTTTCGCGATGGTTCGGCCTATCGTGCGCAGTCACTCAACCTGACACTGGAAAAACTGTGGTGATCTTCCGCAAGCTGTTACGTTACAGCTGGGCTGTCGGTGTGGTGGGTATTTTGTTGGCGTTTAGCTATCAATCTGTTCAGGACGCGAAAGGATCGTTCCATGTCCTGTTCGAAAATGCTGTGCTCTCTGTTGTCACGACGTATCTGCTGTTTTTTCTGATTTTGCTGGTGCTGCGCTACGCGGTATTGATTCTGTTTTCGTTCATGGATCACCTCGAAGTGCTCTACACAAAGAATGCCGATCCATTCGTGTCGTATGGAGACGATATTTCCATGCCGATGATTTCGCTGGTGGTGCCTGCTTATAACGAGGGGGTAGTCATTCAGGCTGCGATCCGCTCGCTGCTTCTGCTGGACTACCCGAATTTCGAGATCATCGTCATCGATGACGGCTCCACCGACGACACGTACGAAAAAGCGATTATGGTAGCCGGCGAGCAGACCAAAATTCCGGTACGTGTGGTTACCAAGCGCAATGGCGGCAAGGCCGAAGCGCTCAACACAGGTATGTCGCTCGCACTCGGCGAATTCGTGCTCAACATGGACGGCGACTCGAAATTGTCACGCAACACCTTGCGTGCCTGCATCCGTCATTTTGAAAATCCGCGCATTGGCGCGGTCGCCGGAAACGTCAAGGTAATCAATCGCGAAAACATCTGGACCAATATTCAGGCGCTTGAATATGTCGAGGGCCTCGCGATGGCACGCAAGGCGCAAAGCTTCATCCGGTCCGTCAATATCATTCCCGGGCCACTGGGCATGTTCCGCAAATCGGTATTGCAGCAGGTCGGTGGTTACGATCACGACACCTTTGCCGAGGATTGCGACCTGACATTGAAATTACTGATGCGCGGCTGGCATATCGCATACGAGCCGACCGCCATTGCGTGGGTGGAAACCCCGAGTCGCTTGCTTGACCTGTTGAAGCAGCGGTATCGCTGGACCCGCGGTATTCTGCAGGCCACTGCCAAGCATAGCCACGCGCTGTGGCAACCCAATAAGGCCGGCATTAACTGTTTTATTCTTTGGTACATGCTGTTTGAAGGCATCATGTGGCCGTTTTCAACAGTGTTGGGTAATGTATTTTTTACGTATGTCGGTCTGCGCTATGGTCTGGCGACCTTGCTGGCATTCTGGTGGTTGCAACTGACCATCCTCGACGTCGTTGCTGCCGCTTACTGTGTCGTCATCGAGGAAGAAGAGCCGTCGCTGATTTTATACGCGGTACTGTTCAGACTTTTTTACATTAACATCATCGACGTATCTAAGGTCTTTGCCACCATCGAAGAGTGGCGTGGTCACACGATGACTTGGGGCAAACTGGACCGTGAAGGAAAATTGTAGATGGATCTGATTTCAATTCTGGCCACCGTTATTCTTGTAACGACGATCGGCACGATGGTCGTCGGCGTGGGGGCGTATGCGGCATTCAAGCTGCGCGATAAGCGCAAGCCGCAAAAAAGACGTGGCGATGACACGCTCGATGCGAGTGCTCCGCAAGAGCCGGTTTTTCTGAAACGCTACGTGCCGTCATCGAAGACCCCGAAAACTACGACACACTGATGTTCAGCCCAACCTTGCCAGCGCCCTACATGACCATGCCGAGTTCCGAACGACGCGAGCGAAATTCTTCCCTTGGGCGCCTCGGCGTCTATTTTCCATCGTTCGTAATTTTGAGTATTGCGGTGCCAGTTATTGTATATTTGTCCGTCATGGAATCGATTGGCTGGCGACTGCCGGTGCTGGGTTTGAACGGTGCCATTGCATTTTCGACGCCGTCGGATAAAAACGTGCTGTTGTATGCGTCACCGACAACAACGGCGTTTTTGGCTGC
>JAYTZV010000382.1:0-7956 GCA_043741695.1 Burkholderiales bacterium | reverse complement strand
GTTTTTTACTGAACGCGGGCCTGCTGGTTTTTTTTATTGCGCGTATCAATCGCAATCAGCATGCGGCAAACGCTGAACTCTCCACACTTCGTCAACTGGCAGTTGAAGAAGATCACATCGTGCGCATGGGCTTGCTGGCATCTGGCGCAGCACATGAACTCGGCACACCCTTATCCACCATGTCCGTAATCCTCGGCGACTGGCGACGTATGCCAGCGATGCGCAACGATCCGCAACTGCTGGAAGATTTAACCGAAATGCAAACCCAGCTACAGCGTTGCAAAACCATCGTCAGCGGTGTGCTGATGTCAGCGGGCGAAGCACGCGGTGAGTCGTCGGTAAAAACGACGCTCTGCACTTTTCTCGATCAAGTTGCAGCAGCCTGGCCCACGACCCGCCCGCTGGCGACACTCGAGTATGACAATCAGATCGCGCAGGATCTACCCGTCGTTTTCGATTCATCGTTGCGTCAGTTGCTTGGCAATCTACTCGACAATGCTTTCGAAGCGTCATCGCAATGGGTTCGTCTTGAGGCCAGCCGCGATGCCGAGCTGTTGCACGTGCGCGTGATGGATTCAGGCCCCGGTTTTGCGCCAGCGATCCTGGCTAATTTCGGCCGACCCTATCAATCCACCAAAGGACGGCCCGGCGGCGGACTCGGTATTTTCTTTTCGGTGAATGTGGCGCGCAAGCTGGCCGGCAGCCTGACTGCAAGGAACCGACCGGAAGGTGGCGCACTGGTGGAATTGACACTACCGCTCGCGTCATTCAGGCTCGATGAACAGGTTGCGCATGACGACTGAACGCAAGTTATTGATCATCGAAGACGATGCGGCATTTGCCCGCACATTGGCGCGTTCCTTTGAGCGGCGCGGCTATCTGGTCATGGTGGCCGGCAGCCTCGATGAAGCGGCCGCGCTACTGCCGCAACATCATTTCGGTTTTGCTGTCGTCGATTTAAAAATCAATGGCGCAGCGAACGGACTGGCCTGTGTGCAGCTGCTGCACGAGCACGATGCGGCCATGCTGATCGTGGTGTTGACCGGTTTCGCCAGCATCGCCACCGCTGTCGAAGCAGTCAAACTGGGGGCCTGCCAGTACCTTGCCAAGCCGTCCAATACCGACGATATCGAAGCCGCCTTCGGCAACACCCCTGGCAATAGTGATATCGATCTGACCAACCGCGCCTCGTCGATCAAGACCCTGGAATGGGAGCGCATTCATCAAGTGCTGCGCGAAACCAATTTCAATATTTCAGAAACCGCGCGTCGCCTCGGTATGCACCGCCGCACGCTGGCACGTAAGCTGGAAAAGCAGCAGGTGAAGTAAGTGATTGCAGATGGCATATTACGCGGCAGTTAGATTGCATTTATACAGCTTGCACATCTGCCTCCATATGACCTTCGCATGATCTACGCATGACCTTCGCATGACCTTCGCACGATCTTTACATTACCCTCGCACTACCTTCACACAGCACAGTAACGCGCCTGAATCGCTGCGTCGTTCAGCAGCGCCGCAGCGGTGTCGTGATGCACGATGCGACCTTGATCGAGAATGTAGGCGCGGTCCGATATCTGCAGTGCCAACTCGACATTTTGTTCGACAAGTAAAATCGTTGTACCGGCTTTTTTCATGCGCTCGAATAGCGTAAACATTTCATCCACCAGAATCGGCATGATGCCTTCGGACGGCTCATCGAGCAAAATCATGCGCGGCTGCGCCATCATCGCACGCGCAATCGCCAGCATTTGCTGCTCACCACCCGACATGGAAGTCGCCTCCTGTTCCAGACGTTCCACCAGTCGCGGAAAAGTCTCGGCAATCGCATCGAGCCGCGCGTGCATCTGATCGCGCGCTGATCCGGCAATCAAACCGAGCTGCAAATTTTCGCGCACGGTCAGGCCCGGCACGATGCGCCGGTCTTCCGGCACATAGGCAAGGCCAAGATGGAAGCGTGTATGTGCGGCGGCCATTAAACATTCCTGACCATTGAACACCATGCTGCCCGAGCGCGCCTTGATCAAGCCCATCAGACTGCGCAAGGTAGTGGTTTTGCCGGCACCATTGCGCCCCATTAGCGTGACGATCTCGCCAGCCTGCACCTCGAAATCGATGTTTTGCACAACGTGGCTGCGCCCATAACTGGCGTTGAGACCGGTAACTTTCAACATCAACTGCTTCTCCTCGATTGAGCCGGTTGACCCCATACACGCTTGTTCGGGCAGTGCGGCATGTAGACAGCGCGTGCTGCAAAAAGGCACGACGCGTTTCGCACGACCGGACGCGCCACAAAAAAGATTGCCTACTGTTTGCCGGCACCCAGATACACCCGCCGCACTTCGGCGTCTGCACGAATCGCCTCCGGTGTTCCCTCTGCCAACAACTCACCGTGATGCAGCACCACTAGCCGATCGCAAATTCCCATCACGAGCTTCATCTTGTGCTCAACTAAAATCACGGTGCGTTCGGCTGCCAGTGACTGAATCAAATCCATCATTGCAGTGGTTTCTTCCGGTGACATACCCGCTGTTGGTTCATCCATCAGCAATAGCGCCGGTGTACACGCCAGTGCCATGGCGACTTCCAGCGAACGTTGCTGGCCATGCGCCAATTCGCTGGCGGGCTTGTGACGCGCATCCTGCAAGCCTACGCGCAGCAATAACGCGTCGGCCTGATCATGCAACTCACCCATACTGCTGCGCGATGAAAAAATATTGAAT
This sequence comes from Burkholderiales bacterium, assembly GCA_043741695.1. GTDB lineage: Bacteria > Pseudomonadota > Gammaproteobacteria > Burkholderiales > Burkholderiaceae_D > Actimicrobium. The sequence goes on along the minus strand of JAYTZV010000382.1, from coordinate 5,233 downwards.
CGGCTGCGACGCATCTGTACCGCCACGCGCACATTTTCATGCGCGGAGAGTTGATTGAAAATTGTCGTGATTTGAAAACTCTTGGCGATGCCGAGCCGCGCATAAGCATATTGCGGCAAGCCGGTAATATTCTTACCGTCGTACACAATGCGGCCCGCGGTCGGCGTGAGCGCACCACTGACTACATTGAAAAAAGTACTTTTTCCTGCACCGTTCGGGCCGATGATGGCAGTCAGCTTTCCGCGTTCAAAATTAATGCTGATATTGTTCAGCGCCTGAAATTGTCCAAAGCGATGCGATATCTGCTCGACGACCAGCAACGGCGCGTTCATTGCTGCACCTTGGCCGGTATTGCGTGATTAACCTGCGGGCGTGCCACAGGCTGTATCCAGCGCAGCAGGGAACCCCAGATACCGCGCGGGAAAAATAAAACAAGCAGCATGAACAACACGCCCACCACAGCCATCCAGTGCGACGTCATTGCGGTTACGACGTCTTCCAGATACAGGAAAATACCTGCGCCGATGAAGGGTCCGAAAAACGTTCCCATACCGCCCAGCAAGCACATCATGACTGCCTGACCCGACTGCAGATAGTGCAGCGAATCGATCGGCACAATCGATAAATGCAGCGCACGCAGCGTGCCAGCCAGGCCGCAGATGGCTGCAGAAATCACGAAGATCAGGAGCTTGCTTTTTGCAACATCGTAGCCGCACGCAGCAGAGCGTTTTTCATTTTCACGGATCGATTCAATCACGGCACCAAAGGGCGAATGCAATAGGCGCGATACCAGCCACAATGCTGCCGCCACGAAAAGCAAAATCACATAATATTTCGTGACCGGATTGACAAAGTCGATCTGCCAACCAAACAGTGTGAACGGCTCAACGCGAATGCCGCGCAAGCCGTTTTCGCCACCAGTCCAGCGTTCGGCTTTGTAGAAAATAAAGTAGACAATCTGCCCAAGCGCGAGCGTCACCATTGAAAAATAAATCCCGCGCGTACGAATCGCCAAATAACCGATTACCACGCCAACCAGCGCCGCGGCGCAAGTACCAACAGCAATCGCTACCAGCCACGGCAGGTTGAAATGGACGATGGCAATTCCGGTGATGTAGCTGCCCACACCAAAAAATGCAGCATGGCCGAACGATAGCAAGCCGGTGTAGCCGAACAGTAAATTGAAGCCGACCGCGTACAGTCCGAAGATCAAAATATTGACCGCGAGTGCGTTGTACGGCATCACGAATGGAAACACGAGCAAGACTAGGATCACTGCAACGACGCGATGTCGCGCAATCGCGGCGTACACTAAATGCCAATTCATGCGTGTGCCCCCTGTTTGCCGAACAACCCCTGCGGGCGGATCAGCAGCACCGCCGCCATCAAAACAAAGATCGACAGTTCCGCATAATCGGGCGCAAATAGCGACGTCAGGCTGAACACAATGCCCACCATCAGACCGGCAACGACCGCGCCAGTCAGCGAACCCAGACCACCCACCACCGTCACCACAAACGATTCGGCCAATACCGGAATACCCATTTCTGGATTTACCGCGCGGGTCGGCGCGGCGAGAATTCCTGATAGCCCCGCAATGGCGGTACCGAGCCCGAACACCAATAGCCACACGCGTGCGATATCGACACCGAGCACCTGAACGATTTCCGGGTCACGCGCACCAGCGCGAATGAGCAAGCCAAAACGGGTTTTTTCGATGAACAGCCACAAGCCGAAAATAACGAGCGCGGCGGCGCCGATTAAAAACAACCTGTACAGCGGGAACATGCCAAAACCGAGATTGACCGCGCCGCGCAAGCCACTTGGCACCGAGGTCGGCAACCCTTCCAGGCCGAATGCGACGCGCATCGCTTCAATCAACACATACGACAGACCGAAGGTCAGCAACAGCGGGTAATCGATACCGCGACCGTACAGTGGTCGCACCAGGAAACGTTCGGTCAGCAAGCCGATCGCACCAACAGCCAGCGGCGTGAGTACAAGGCTGATCCAGAAATTTCCGGTCAGGCCGAGAAAATAGACGCCCAGAAAAGCGCCGACCATGTAAAACGCACCGTGCGCAAAATTGACCACATTGAGCATGCCGAAAATCAGCGAGAGCCCCACCGCCAGCAGCGCATACACGGCACCGAGCGCGACACCGGTGACAAGCTGCGTCAGTAGTAACTGCCAGGATACGTCGATCATCGCTGGTCTCCGCACAAGCTGTCAGTGCCACCAGACGCAGTACCGATTCGACCGATTACGCCCGCCGCAGATACTGCCTGCATCAGGTCGACACCTTGTGTCCCAACTCTTCACAGGAGCGTAGATTGTTTTCGTTCGGCGCTTCGATGGATAGCGTTTTGAACACATCGAATTTATCTTTCATACCCTTTGAGCGCGACTCGACGATCACTACCGACTGCACCGATTGGTGATCGCATTTGCGATAAAACTGTTCGCCCTTGTACCAGTTGTAGCGCAACTGACGCAGCGCAATGCTGACGCGCAGTGATTCGGTCGATTTCGCATCGCGTACAGCCTGCAGCACACTGCGCACGCCCGCATAACCGAGCGCACCGTAATCGGACGGTACTGCACCACCGTACGCTTTGCGAAACTTGTCGTTGAAGACGCGTGCCGCCGGAATCGTATCTTCCATGCCCCAGTAATACGAGGTACCACCGAGGATGCCTTCGAAAGCATCGGCACCGCCCGCAAGACGCGAGGTATACAGCAATACCGGCGTAATGATTTTGGTTTTTTCCTTGAGACCGAAATCGGTTGCTTGTTTGGCCGAGTTCACCAGATCGCGACCGAAGTTACACAGCACCAGTACATCCGGTTTCAATGACTGAATGCGCGGTAAAAATGCAGAGTAATCCGAGGTACCGATCGGGTGACGGATATCAGCCAGCATCTTCACGCCGAGTGGCGTACCGGCACGCTGAAAGCCGCGCACCATCTCATGACCGTACGCATAATCAGCGGTCAGGTAGACCACGTTTTTACCGAATTTCGGAAACGCATAGCGCGCCACTGCACCTGCGGTGAGATGCGGATTGAGTGCCTCATGGAAAGTGTAGAGACTCCAGTCTTTAGCTTCGTTGATCGCATCGGATTGACTGATCGAATTGAAAATGATTTTGCGATCCCGACAGACCGCATTGATCGACAACTGCGTCGCCGCGGAAAGCGAACCGACGACGAAATCGACCTTGTCTTTTTCTATCAGCTCCAGCGTTCGGGATGCCGCTTCACCCGCATTGAGCTTGTCGTCGCGAACTAGCAACTCGGCCTTGCGACCATTGAATCCGCCACTTTCGTTAAATTCGCGCACCGCCAGTTCGGCAGCGCGCACCTGGTCTTGTGCTTCGGCTGAAAAGGCGCCAGTAAGCGGTGTAGGAAAACCAATCTTGATCGGCGCCGTAGTCTGTGCCCGTGCGATGTTGAACCAGAAAGGCGAGCTTGCTGCAATGGCACCTGCAGCAATCACTTTACGACGACGTGGGTTATGGTCTGAATCATGCATTGTGGTCTCCTCCGTAGCGTTGAACTACTCAATTTTTATTATTCACTTGCGACTGTATCAAATTCAAACCGCTTGCTGAACGCTTTCGACGTGCGCGACTTATTTCGATTGATCGATTGATCGATCAATCGCTCAATCAAGACACGAGCAAGGAGTGCGGATCAATAGCCGTCTCGCGCAGCACCAGCATTTCATCACGCGGCACGCCCTCTTCACCGCTACATTCCAGGTAGGCTCCTAATTTTCTGCCGCGTGCAACAACCGCTGTACCGGCAGGCAGACGCATCGCTTGATACGCCATGGCCGCTTCGGCGGTCGCACCATGTTGCTCGATCATCTCGGCCAGCGCCATGGCGTCCTGCGCGGCTTTTGTTACGCCCATGCCGACATGCGGCCGCGCGACAAATGCCGCATCGCCCATCAGTACCACGCGCCCGAAGGCAATCTGTTCGGAGGCTACATCAAAGATCGGCTGCAAAAAAGGCTGCGCGGTTTTTTCGATGATCTCGGCAAACTGCGGTGCCAGCAGCGTGCGCGCAGCACTGCGCATGGCCGCAACCTGACGCCAGTCGACTTTATTCGGCGGTACGCCTTGCGGATAATGCCGACCGTCCGCATCCGACATCAGCACCTGCAAGGTGGCAACGTCAGGCGCAGGTCGATACCATACAAAATTGAAGCGGCGCTGACCCGGCCGCGTGCTGTTCTGCGCGCCAGCTACCGGATAGCCGATCAGTTGTTCATTAGCCGGCATGCCGAAACCGAAGCAATCAAAAATACTGTCACGTGTAAATTGCGACAGCACGTTTTCTTCGCACACCCCGCGCCATCCGACATAGCCCGCATAACGTGCCACGGCATCCGGGGCAAACTGTGCGCGAATCGCCGAACGCAGGCCATCTGATGCCACCAGTAATGCAGCAGAAAAAACGCGCCCATCCTGACAATACGCAGCTACGCCATCAGCGTCCTCGTGAACGTGCGTGACAATCACACTTGACTGGTGGCAGCTTTCAGGCAATACCTCGCGTAGCATGTTGTATAGCCTGCTCCATGAGGTCAGCACCTGCGGCAAGGCCAGGCGCGCAACGCAGTGTCCGTTCGCATCAAGCGCGACCCGCGAGGTGACGGCAACGCCGAAGTGTTCGTCGACTACTGCACCTGACCGCAGCAGTGCAGCCACCAGTGGTGCATGCGTGACGATACCGGCACCGCGACCGTCGAGCGTATCGACCGACTTTTCCAGCACGAGCACTTCATGGCCGGCGCGATGCAGGATGTTGGCGGCAAACAGCCCGCCCAGCGATCCACCGACAATGAGAATGCGTGCCACGCTTACCCTGCCACAGAACTATTGGCTGAAACACTATCGAGTGCTGCTTTTTCAGCAGCCGGATAATTGAGTTCGATGACTACGCCGTCGGGGTCTTCCAGAAACAACTGGTACAAGCCGATACCCGGCACGGCACGCTGCCGCGGACTGATGCCTTGCGCCGCCAGATGCTGCAACATCGCACCGAGTCCATCGGCGAAAAAAGCAATATGGTCGACCACACCAGTGCCATGCAATTGCGACCCCTCACGCTCGCCGAGATATTCGTCCAGCCCGGTCGGGTCGTTGCGATCGATGCCGATGATATGCACCACCGCATTGGCATAATCGGCATGGTCGCCGCGATACATCCACAACCCCGGAAA
>JAYTZV010000381.1:0-2812 GCA_043741695.1 Burkholderiales bacterium | reverse complement strand
CCGATTGCCTGGGCGAGCGTCATCTGGTTTGGTACCGTTATGCTGCTCAGCCTGGTTGCAGTCGTGGTTGGTGTGGTCGACTCGCTGACCTCGGGATCAATCCAGCAAAATGTTGTCGCGTTGTACGTCATCTGGTGTGCATATAACGTCATGCAACTCGCTGCCGTGCTCGCCGTTGGCGAAGAGGCGCGCTCCATCCGGCAATATCATCGACACATGAGATCGATGCCTGCGATGCTTCGGCTGGCGTCTGGCCGAAAGATATCCTGCACGACGCAAAACTTCCCAGATGAAACACTAGAACTCGCACTACCGTCCAGCCTGAATGTTGGTGCCGATGAGGCAGTGACGGTCAGCTTATTCACCGAACAACGCGAGTATCCATTTGCCGCCCATGCGGTCGCGGTGCGGGGCACGCGGCTTCTGGTGACGATTGATGATGCAGCGCAACCGGCGTTCTCAGCCTTAGGTGCCGCTTATCGCTCGCGCGGTTCCGACTGGCCGCAGTGGCTTCCCGGCCAACATGCAGATCGCCTGTTACCGGTCTGGCTATCGAGTGCGATCATCAACAGCTTGATTGCCGTTCTCGACTTTTTTACGCATTCCGGCGAGCACCTACGCCGACTGCGCTCGCAGCGCTTGGCTTTTTCATGGAAACAAAAGAAATGACCCGAACAAGCAGTGGGTGGAGAGCATCGCTCCAAACATCGATGATGGCAATGTTGTTGCTGATTGCTGTTAACTCCCTGGCGGCCGAGGAGAAGGTCGTCAAAGCGGTATCCAGACCGACCGCGGCGTTGCCAGCCACGATCGCGCCAGCGATTAATACGGCAATTGGTACGCTGCCGGGACAACGCGTCGTATCCCTCACCTTCAAACAAATGGGAGCCTGGTCGGCGCTCAAGTTGCGTGGCGTTGACGGTTCACAAACTCTGTCGTTTTCGACGCGCGCAGATGAAATCGTCGTAGCGGCAAAACTGCGCATTGGCTACGACTACTCACCGTCGCTACTGCCGGATTTGAGTCAATTCAAGATTTTGCTCAATGACCGTATCGTGATGATGGAAGCTTTGCCGCAAGACAAGGCACTCGGCAACACGCGAGAAATCAATCTGGATCCGCGCCTTTTCGGCGATGTCAATCTGCTCAAATTCAACTTCATCGGACACTACAGCCGTCAGTGCGAAAATCCGAATCACTCCTCGCTCTGGCTGACTGTCAACGATCTGGGTCGGCTCGAATTGACGCTTGCGTCGATTCCGACCAATAGCGATCTACGCAATTTACCCGCACCCTTTTTTGACCGGCGTGAACAAGGTGGGCTAGTGCTCCCGTTCGTTTTTGTAAAAAATCCCTCGCGTTCAACAATCCAGACTGCGGGTGTGGTGGCCTCCTGGTTCGGCCTTCAAGCGAAAGAACGGGGCGCCCGTTTTCCAACCTCATTCAACACCTTGCCAAACGGTAATGCCGTCGTTTTCCTGCCCGCCGGAGCGACCATTGATGGCCTTACTGATGGAAACGGCACAGACAAACTAGTTGCGTCCGGCGTCACACTCATCCCGAATCCGCGCAACACAGCGGCCAGCCTACTTGTCATCACCGGCAGAACCGATGAAGAACTGGCAAGGTCGGCGCGCGCGATCGCGCTCTACGCGAACTCTCTTGCCGGATCTGCTGCAACCATCAAAAGTGAAACTCCGGTTGCACTGCGTCAGCCCTACGACGCTCCGGCATGGATCAATCTGCAACGTCCGGTGCGCTTTGGCGAACTGGCGCGCCCGGCGGAGTTGCGCGTCGAAGGAAACTCTCCGCCAGTCATTCGGGTCAATTATCGGGTCGCTCCCGACTTGTTTTCATGGCGCTCACCTGGCGTGCCGCTGCATGTGAAGTACCGTGCAGCCCGGCTGCAGCAACAAAAAGATTCTGCGCTCGGTATCAATCTGAACGGCCAGTTTATCGACACGTTGCCGCTCTCTGAGTCCGCGCCAGTCGGGAAAAAACCAGCGGAGTCGAGTCTTGTCGCCGTGTCCGGCAAACCCGCCGATGCGGTGCGCGAGGCCGCGCTGTTAATACCTTCCGCTGCAGTATCAGGTCGCGACCAGCTCCAGTTCAGCTATACCTTTGACTTGCCCGACGGCGGCGATTGCAAAAGCCTGCCACCTGACAATTTGCAGGCCACCATCGATCCAGATTCCACCATCGATTTCAGTCAATTTCCGCATCATGTCGGATTACCTGACCTGGCACTCTTCGCCACGATGGGGTTTCCGTTCACACGTATGGCTGACCTTGCCGAGACCGCCGTCGTCATGCCAGACAGTCCGAATCCTGAAGAGCTTGCGGTGTATTTGATGTTGATGGGGCGCATGGGCGAAGCAACCGGCTATCCGGTATTACGACATGCGGTGGTGTCGGCGGCAGAGATCGATAAATTTGCAGACCATGACTTGATTGTGATTGGCTCTGAAGAGCGGCAAGCGCTGCTGAAGACCTGGGCCGAGCGGCTGCCGTTGGTACAGATCGGTGGTGAACGCCGCGTGCGCGCGCCGTCCACTTCGTGGCAACCGCTGTATCGCTGGAATCTGCAAGAGTCCCTGCAAAAAACCTCGCCAAAGGGAAGTTTGAATCTGGCTGGAAGCGGCGATCTCAGCACGATTATGGCGATTGAGTCGCCGTTGCAGTCGAGTCGCAGCGCCGTATTTTTGTATGCAGATAAAGCGCCCGACCTGCGCAAGCTAACCGACGTGATGCTGGATCCGGAACGACTTCCAGGCATCGGCGGCGATCTTGCTATTGTCGATGATCTGAGCGT
>JAYTZV010000380.1:0-2814 GCA_043741695.1 Burkholderiales bacterium | reverse complement strand
GCCTCGACGATCGCCACGTTCGTCAGTGGCACCCAGCCTTTTTGCCATGCGTAGCCCAGCATGAACATATTGGTCGCCAGGCTGTCGCCCATCAGCGCGGTGGCGAGATGCCCGGCATCGACTGTGTCGACCCGCGATGCGCCGCATGCATTGCTGACAGCGGCAATCACCGCTGCGCCGGGGTTCTGCCAATCGGGATTTTTGATGAAGGCCGCAGTCGGTGTTGCCGCGGTGTTGATCGCTGCAAAAGTACGACCTTCGCCCATGCGCGACAACGCATCGCGACTTGCGGCAACGATCGCATCACAACCGATTACCAGATCAGCGGCACCGGCGCCAACACGCGTGGAATGCAGCGCATCGGGATGATCCGCCAATCGCACATGTGACATCACCGGACCACCTTTTTGCGCCAAGCCACTCATGTCGAGCACCGAACAACCCTTGCCTTCGAGGTGCGCTGCCATCGCCAGAATCTGACCGACCGTAACGACGCCGGTGCCACCGATACCGGCAACCAGAATGCCGTACGGCGTTGCGGTCGATGGAATGATGGGTTGCGGCAGCGCCGCCGCTGAGGTTGATTGCGGTGTGTCCGCAGCGATTTTTTTCGGCTTCTTCAACGTGCCGCCTTCGACCGTCACAAAGCTCGGACAAAAACCGGTCACGCACGAAAAATCCTTGTTGCAGGACGACTGATTGATCTGCCGTTTACGACCGAATTCGGTGTCCAGTGGCTCGACCGATAGACAATTCGATTGCACGCTGCAGTCACCGCACCCTTCGCACACCGCCTCGTTGATCACTGCACGTTTAGCCGGATCGGGATACGCATTGCGTTTGCGACGGCGGCGTTTTTCCGATGCGCAGGTCTGGTCGTAAATCATCGCCGAGATGCCTTTACATTCGCGCAGTTCACGCTGCACTGCGTCGAGTTCGCTGCGATGGCGGATCGTCACACCCGGTGCCCAATCGACACCGGCCGGATATTTGTCCGGCTCGTCGGTGACGACGATGATCGGTGTCACGCCCTCGGCCGCAATCTGACGCGAGATCCTTGCGGGATCAAGCAAGCCATCGACATGCTGACCACCGGTCATCGCCACAGCGTCGTTATATAAAATTTTGTAGGTCATGTTGACCTTGGCCGAGACCGCCGCGCGAATCGCCAGCAAGCCGGAATGGTGATACGTGCCGTCACCGAGATTGGCGAAAACATGCTGCTCGCTTGTGAACGGTGCATGGCCGATCCAGGTCGTTCCTTCGCCGCCCATGTGCGTGAAGGTGGCGGTTTCGCGATCCATCCACAGCACCATGTAATGGCAGCCGATACCGGCTAACGCACGGCTTCCTTCGGGTAATTTAGTTGAGGTATTGTGCGGACAGCCGGAGCAAAAATACGGGGTGCGGTCTTTTTCCGGATCGGGTTTGCTGCTGACCGTAAGGACGGCTTCTTTTGCTTGCAGATACGCGATGCGTTTGTTCACGCGTGCAGCAATCGGATGGCCTGCAAAATATTTTTCGATGCGTGCCGCGATTGCCCGCGCGATCTGCGCGGGGTTTAATTCATACGTCGCCGGCAGTAGCCAGTGGCCGTGACCAGCACCGGGTTGATTGCTCCATTCACCAGTATCGTCGAACTTGCCGACCACGCGCGGCCGCACATCGTCGCGCCAGTTGTACAGCTCTTCCTTCAATTGATATTCGAGAATCTGGCGCTTTTCTTCGACTACGAGAATTTCTTCCAGACCCTGCGCAAATTCACGCACACCTTGCGCTTCCAGCGGCCAGGTCATACCGACCTTGTACAAGCGCAATCCGATATCGCGCGCAATCTGTTCATCGATACCGAGGTCGTCCAAGGCCTGACGCGTGTCACCATACGACTTGCCGGCGGTGATGATGCCGAAGCGCGCATGCGGGCTGTTCCAGATAATTTGATTGAGCTTGTTGGCACGCGCATAGGCTAGCGCCGCGTACCATTTAAAATTATTCATCCGTGCTTCTTGGTCGAGCACGGCGTCGGGCCAGCGGATATTCAGACCTCCTGCAGGCAGTTCGAAATCCGTTGGCAGCGTGATTTGCACACGCGCGGGATCAAGCTCTACCGACGCGCCGGATTCGACAATATCGGTCACGCATTTCATCGCTACCCACAAGCCTGTGTAGCGACTCATCGCCCAGCCGTGTAGACCATAGTCGAGATATTCCTGCACCGACGACGGATACAGTACCGGTATTCCGCAAGCTTTCAGGATGTGTTCGCTCTGATGCGCGGTGGTCGATGATTTAGCCGCATGATCATCCCCTGCCAGCACCAGCACACCGCCATGCCGCGCGGTACCTGCCATGTTGGCATGCTTGAATACGTCGCCGCAGCGATCAACGCCAGGCCCTTTGCCGTACCACATGCCGAACACGCCGTCATACTGCGCACCGGGAAAAAGATTGACCTGCTGCGTACCCCACAAGCTGGTAGCAGCGAGGTCTTCGTTGACACCAGGTTGAAATTTGACGTGATGCGCGTCGAGATATTTTTTTGCTTTTTGTGCCGTCATGTCGACGCTACCGAGCGGCGAGCCGCGATAGCCGGTGATGAAGCCAGCAGTATTCACATTCGCTTGTAGATCGCGTTGACGCTGCAGCATCGGCAAGCGAATGAGTGCCTGCGTGCCGGTGATGAAAGCGCGGCCGGTTTGGTGCGTGTATTTATCTTCGAGCGATGTCGCCAGCGGGAGCGATGGTGGAAGAGGTGCGTTCATGCTGTCTCCGTGCCAAAAATTATGTTCTTGGATGCGATCGTGTCGCAGTCAA
>JAYTZV010000379.1:0-7999 GCA_043741695.1 Burkholderiales bacterium | reverse complement strand
GGCTCACAGTTACCGCTTCACCGCACTCGGTTCGCTCAAAGGATTACACCCCACCCGCAATCTTTATCGCACTCATTGAGAAGGATGTTTTATGAACGAAATTTGCCTGATGCCTCGCGCTCTTAAATCTCGTCTACCGCCTGCTGTACTGGCAGCGGCGTCCTTCTCGCTGGCGATGATGATGGCGGCACCCGTCCATGCGCAAACCGTCACTGCGGTGCTGCATTCCGGTCTGCGTGTGCTCGATCCGATCATCACGACTGCGTACATGAGCCGCAACCATGGCTACATGATTTTCGACACGCTGCTGGCCACTGATGGCGCAGGCAAGATCCAGCCGCAGATGGCGGAAAAATACACGGTCTCGGCTGACGGAAAAACCTACACCTTCACCTTGCGTCCCGCCTTGAAATGGCATGACGGCGCGCCGGTCAAATCCGACGACTGCATTGCCTCGATCACGCGTTTCCTGTCGCAAGACAAAATGGGACAAGTGACCCAAGGACTGGTCGCGAGCATGAAAGCCATCGACGACAAATCGTTTCAGTTGGTATTGAAAGAGCCGACCGATCTGATCTTGCGCACGCTTGCCAAGCCGAGCGGTGTGCCACCTTTTATGATGCCCAAGCGGATCGCCGAGACACCCGGCGGCCAGCCAATCAAGGAGCAGATCGGTTCCGGGCCATTCAAATTTGTAACCGCCGAATTCAAGCCGGGTCTGAAAGCGGTCTACGAAAAAAATCGTGACTACGTGCCACGCAGCGAACCCGCCAGTGGCAATGCGGGTGGCAAGGTCGTCCACGTCGACCGGGTGGAATGGGTCACGATGCCGGATTCAATGACAGCAGTGAACGCATTGCTAAATGGCGAGATCGATTACATCGAACAAATGCCGTACGACTTGCTGCCGATGGTCGAAGGTAAAAAAGACATCAAGGTTGAAATTCTCGACAAGAGCGGTTACCAAACGCTGATGCGGATGAATCATCTGTACCCGCCATTCAATAACAAACTGATTCGCCAGGCGGCGATGTACGCCATCAAGCAAGACGATGTGTTGAAGGCGCTGATCGGTAACGCCAAGTACTACAAAACCTGCGCTGCCGTGTTCGGTTGCGGCACCGCGTATGAAAGCAGCGCCGGCAAGGACGTACTGATTCCATCGAATCTGGAGATGGCGAAAAAGCTGTTGAAGGAAGCGAAGTACGACGGCACGCCGGTGCTGGTCATGCATCCGACCGATGTTGGTTTGCTGGCCGCGCAGCCAGTTGTGATTGCGCAGGCACTGCGCAAGGCCGGCTTCGTCGTCAACTTGCAATCGATGGATTGGCAAAGTGTGGTGACGCGCCGCGCGGTGCAAGAGCCGGTTGCCAAAGGTGGCTGGAATATTTTTTCTACCAACTTCAGCATCATCGATGTGATGGACCCGCTGCGTAATCCGACCACGGCCGCCAACGGTAAGCAGGCATGGTTTGGCTGGCCGGATGTTCCGAAGATCGAAGAGCTGCGACAGGGTTTTGCGCGGACGTCTGACCCGGTCAAACTCAAGTCGCTGGCGGATGAAGTGCAAAAGGTAGTGGTCGATGAAGGCGTGGTTGCGCCGATGGGTCAGTACTACGTGACGGCTGCCTATCGTACGTCGCTGTCGGGCGTGATGGCTGAGAGCGTGCCGTACTTCTGGAATCTCAAGAAGACCGGTAAATAACGACGGCGCGGGCGACCGGCTTTGGCCGGTCTACCGTGTGTCGAAATGATGCTGGCGTAAGGTCGGCGTGATGTCGGCTTGTTCCTGAAGTAGTCATGGAGGAGATGCGATGCGCTTGTTGCTGGCGATGTTCAAGCACGAGACCAATACGTTTTCGCCGGTGCCGACACCGTTCGAACGTTTCTTCAACGGTCGCTCGGTGCCGTTGCGGGGTGATGATGCACTGAGCGCGTATCGCGGTACCGGTAGTGGGCTCGGCGGCTTCATCGAAGTCGCCGAACGCCACGGTGCCGAAATCGTCGTGCCGGCGGCGGCCGAAGCATGGCCGAGCGGGCCGCTCGATGATGATGCCTTCGATCGCATCTGCAAGCTGATTCTGGACGAAGCACAGCGTGGCGGCTTCGACGGTATTTTGCTCGACCTGCACGGTGCGATGGTGACCCGCTCGCATGAAGACGGCGAGGGCATATTGCTGCGCCGCTTGCGCAGTATCGATAGCACGACGCCGGTGGCTGTCACGCTCGACATGCATGCCAATCTGTATGACGACATCGTCAATCACGCCACCATCATCACCGGCTATCACACCTATCCGCATGTCGACATGTTCGACGCCGGCCAACGCGCGGCCGAATTGATGATGCGCACCATTGCCGGACAAATTCATCCGGTCATGGCATGGGGTAATCGGCCGATGCTGCCGCATGTGATGCGCCAAGGTACGCACAGCGAACCGAATCGCAGCTTGCAAGCCAACTGCATCGCGCTCGAACGCGGCAAGGTATTAGCAGCGTCGCTGTTTGTCGGCTTTCCGCATGCGGATATTCGCAACGCCGGTTTGAGCGTCGCAATTTGTACCGATAATGATCGTCCGTTGGCGCAACGTCTGCGCGATGAATTACTTGATCAGGCTTGGTCGTCGCGTTCCGAATTTGTTTTCCATGCCGAACCGCTGGTCGATTCAGTAGCGCGCGCCCGCCGCCAAACTAACGGCCCGGTTGTTTTGCTGGACCACTGCGACAACAGCGCATCAGGTGGCACGATGGATACAACTCTCGTACTGGCCGAAGTGCTGCGGCAAGGGCTGCAAAACGTGGCGTTCTATGCGCTGCATGATCCACAGGCAGCAACGATGGCGGCGCAAGCTGGCGTCGGTGCCAATGTCACGCTGACGCTCGGTGGCAAGATGGCGATGCCGTCGCTGGGCGTGCCCAATCCACCGATCACCGTCAGCGGCAAAATCAAAACCATTTTCGATGGCCAGTACCGTAATCATGGCCCGATGTACAAAGGCGTGCTCAACGATACCGGCACCACGGTGGTACTCGACACCGGTAATGTTGAGATCGTCATCATCTCCGAACATCAGGAGCCATTTGATTTGAGTTGCCTGCATTCGGCCGGTATTGATCCGCTCAAAAAGCGCTACGTAATTTTAAAAAGCCGGGTGCATTGGCGCGCCGGTTTCGGTTCGCTGGCAACTGACATCATCGAATGTGATGGCCTTGGCGTGGCGACGTCTGATTACGGCAAGCTGCAATTTAAGCGTGTGCGCCGACCGATTTATCCGTTAGATGCCATCTGATTTTTCTGTGAGTTCGATGTGAGTTCGATTTAATTTATTTTGAAAGCGATTTCCATGCGCATTGCCATTGGCGGTTTTCAGCACGAGACAAATACCTTCGCAGCCAGCAAGGCTACTTGGGATGATTTTATTGCCGGTGGTGGTTGGCCAGCGATGGTAAGTGGTCATGCGATGTTTGCCGAAGTCGCCGGTGCCAACATGCCGATCGCCGGTTTCATCGCCGCCGCCCAAGCGCGTCAGCACACGTTGCTGCCGACCACGTGGTGCTCGGCCAGTCCGTCGGCACACGTCACTGAAGATGCGTATGAGCGCATTGCCGATCTAATTGTCGGTGGTATCCGCAAAGTCATGCCTGTCGATGCGGTGTATCTGGATTTGCACGGCGCAATGGTGACCGAACATCTGGATGATGGTGAAGGTGAAATTCTGCAGCGTGTACGTGCGCTGGTCGGACCATCGATTCCGGTTGTTGCCAGCCTCGATCTGCACGCCAACATTACAGCGGCGATGGTGGCGCAAGCTGACGCCCTGGTCGCGTATCGCACTTATCCGCATATCGATATGGCCGACACTGGTGCGCGAGCGTTTGTTTTGTTGCAGCGTCGCCTCGACGGTCTGCCGCGTGAAAAAGTCGCCGTGCGACGTATTCCGTATTTGATGCCGCTCTGCTGGCAGTCGACGGATCTGCAGCCTGCCAAAGGGCTCTACTACCAGGTCGGTGCGCTCGAACAGACCCATGCAGGTGAGCTGACTAGCGTCTCGTTTGCGACCGGTTTTCCGGCAGCGGATTTTCCACAATGCGGGCCGGTCGTGCTGGCGTATGCACCGACCCAAGCTGTGGCAGATCGCGCAGCTGAAGCGCTCGCCAAATCGGTACTCGAGGCCGAGCCGGGTTTTGCTGGAACGCTGTATGACCCCGACGGCGCTGTGCTGCATGCGATGGAATTGGCGACCCGCAGCGGCAAGCCGATTGTGATTGCCGATACACAGGATAACCCCGGCGCTGGCGGCAATTCGGATACCACCGGCATCTTGCGTGCATTGATTCGCCATCATGCGCAACGTGCCGTGATCGGCTTGATTGTCGATCCCGAAGCGGCATTGGCCGCGCATGCGGCGGGCGTGGGCAGCACCATTCATTTACGTCTCGGTGGTAAATCAGCGATTCCGGGAGACGCGCCGCTCGACGCTGACTTTGTTGTCGAGACACTTTCGGACGGCAAGTTCGATGCGACCGGGCCGTTCTATCGCGGCTTCCATATGGACCTGGGGCCGTGTGCCTGTTTGCGCATCAACGATGTGCGGGTGGTGGTGGCGAGCGCCAAGGTGCAGCTGGCCGATCAGGCGATGTTTCGCTTCATCGGCATCGAGCCGATCGAGCAGGCAATTCTGGTACTCAAAAGCTCGGCGCATTTTCGCGCGGACTTCACGCTGATTGCCGAACAGATTCTGGTCTGCGCCGCACCCGGTCCGATGATTTCCGATACCGCGCTGCTGCCATGGAAGCGGCTGCAGGCAGGCATGCGGATTGCACCGATGGGTGCGCCATTCAGGGTGATGTAGTAGCCATGATCAGCCAATGAACATCAGCCAATGAACCTCAGCCAATGACGATCACCAACTTCAGCAGCCCTTATCTGGCCTTGGCCGTACCGACCGATGTGGCCAAGTCTGCCGTGCGCGCAGCCGGTGGCGTGGTGGCATCACAAAACCGTGCGGCTTCTGAAGTGGGTGCCCAAGTCTTGCGTGATGGTGGCAATGCGATGGATGCGGCGGTGGCGACCGCGCTTGCATTGACGGTGGTCGAGCCGTGGATGAGTGGACTCGGCGGCGGTGGCGCCTTGCTACATTACGCAGCCAAGTCCGACTCGGTTCGGTGCGTCGATTTCTCGATGGTTGCGCCAAGTGGACTTGATCCAGCAAGTTATCCGATCGTGGATGGTGTCGATAGTGATTTGTTCGGTTGGCCTAAAGTCGTTGGTAACCGCAACGTGCTTGGCGCATCGTCGGTCGCAGTACCAGGCGTCGTCGATGGTCTGGCGCTGGCACTGGCAGAATTCGGTAGCCGCAGTTGGGCTGAGTCGCTGCAGCCAGCCATCAAGCTGGCTGAACAAGGTTTGCAACTCGACTGGTTTGCCAGCCTGTCGATTGCGCAAGCGGCTGCAGACCTGCAAAAATTTCCGGCATCGGCTGCTGATTTTTTAAGCGACGGGCATGTACCGTTCGCCGCGCCAGCCGCGCCGGGCAGACAGCCGTCGCGTTTGCCGCGCACGCGTTTGCACGCAACGTTGCAGGCGCTTGCCGACGCCGGTCCACGTGATTTTTACGAAGGTGCGATTGCTGCTTCGGTCGTCGCGGATTTGCAGGCCGAAGGCAGCACGATGGTGCTCGATGATTTGCGGGCCTATCGCGCGCGGATCGTAACGCCCGCCGAATTCACGTATCGCAATCAACGCGTTTGCGTAGTGCCGGGATTGAATGGCGGCCCAACGTTGCTGGCAGCACTGCGTGCGCTGGCGGCTGGATCGGCTGGATCGCCAACCGACGACCAATTATTTGTCCACTGCGCCCGCAGCCTGCGCGACGCCTGGCGCGACCGGCTCGCAGCAATGGGCAGCAGCGGTGGTGAAAGCTGCACCACGCATTTGAGCGTGGTCGATCGCGATGGCAATATGGTCAGCCTGACGCAAACCTTGCTATCGCTATTCGGTTCGCGCCTGACCCTGCCAACGACCGGCCTGCTGATGAATAACGGCGTCATGTGGTTCGATCCGGTGCCCGGTCGACCGAACTCGATCGCAGCCGGCAAGCAACCGCTGGCGAATTTTTGTCCCGCACTGCTGCTCGGCGACAAAGGCAATCATGCCATCGGCGGCTCGGGTGGTCGTAAGATCATGCCGGCCATGCTGCAACTCATTGCGATGATGACCGATCACGGCTTGTCGCTTGATGACGCTATCGCCGCGCCGCGCATCGATGTCAGTGGCACTGCGTGGATCACAGCCGATCCGCGCCTGCCACCATCGACGTTACGGGCGCTGGCTGACATCATGCCGGTGGTGCTGGCTGACCGTGCTGTGCTACCCACCAACTACACGATTGCGACCGGTGTATCGTGCCTCGGTACGGAGAAAACCGGCGCGGTTGAGAGAACCATGCCGTGGGCCGCAGCGATTGGCGTGGCCTGAATTTTGCTCACTCTTTTTGACGAAAAATTGGCGCTCTGATTAATGCGCGATTTTTTGAACTTATTTATTATTGATTCTATTTTTTATTGAAACCGATCATGCAAACCCATCACGAATTTAACGCTGGTAATGTCGTTTTGCAGTCCGGCATCACGATGCGCAATGCCACGCTGGCATATCAAACCTATGGCACATTGAGCGCCGATAAATCCAACGTAATTTTGTACATGACGTCGTTCTCGGCGCAGCACATGGATATGGAATGGATGGTTGGCTCCGGCAAGGCGCTCGACACGACCAAATATTTTGTGATCATTCCCAATTTGTTCGGTAATGGTCTGTCGTCGTCGCCGAGCAATGCCGTTGAGCCGTTCACCGGTCGTTATTGGCCGAACATGACGATCCTCGACAACATTCGTATTCAGCATCGACTGTTGACCGAGGTGTTTGGCATCACCTCACTGGAATTGGCACTCGGCTGGTCGATGGGCGGCATTCAGGCGTATCACTGGGCGGCGCATTTCCCGACGATGGTCAAGCGGCTGCTGGTCTCGTGTGGCGCAGCCAAATGCTCGCCGCATAACAAAGTATTTCTGGACGGCGTGCGCGGTGCATTGACCGCCGATGCGGCGTTTCAGGACGGCCATTTTATAGCGCGGCCCGAGCGCGGATTGCGGGCGATGGGTCGGGTGTACGCATCGATGGCGATGTCGCAGACGTTTTATCGCAATGAATTGTGGCGCGAGGCGGGTTGCTCATCGCTCGAAGATTATTTGCTGACCTCGTGGGAAGCGAATTTTTTAAAACGCGACGCCAATAATTTGCTGGCGCATATGTGGACCTGGCAGCATGCCGACATCAGTGCCAACGAAACTTTCAACGGCGACTTTCACGCAGCGTTAAAAGCGATTACGGCCAAGGCGCTGATCATGCCGAGCGCGACCGATTTGTATTTTCAGGTCGAAGATAATCGGCTCGAAGTCGAACAGATGCGCAATGCACGTCTGTTGGTAATTCCGTCGGAGTGGGGTCATCGTGCCGGTTTGCCGGCGGCGAACGTGGCCGATGCCGCGTTCATTTCAAAGGCAATCACTGCGCATCTGGAAAGTTGAACAGAATTAGTTTTTGCTAGATTCGTTGATGATACGGTGACCTCGCCATCGAGTTCGCCGGTGCTGCATTCAGAAAGGTCGCACCCTGATGCCTGCTTTTATTTTGCGCCGATTGCTGGCAACTATCCCGGTCATGATGATGGTGGCGCTGGTGGTCTTTGCCGTATTGCGGCTCACACCGGGCGACCCCGCTGCCATCATCGCCGGTGACTCTGCCTCGCCCGAACAGCTCGATCTGATTCGCCATCAAATGGGGCTCGACCGGCCGATTCCGATGCAGTTTTTATTGTGGCTGATGCAGCTGGTGCGCGGCGATCTGGGTAGCTCGCTGATTTCCGGTGTGCCGGTATTGGGCATGGTTACGGATCGTATCGGGCCATCGCTGTCGCTAGCAACGTTGACGATTGTT
>JAYTZV010000378.1:0-8036 GCA_043741695.1 Burkholderiales bacterium | reverse complement strand
CAAAAACCCGGTCGTGATCAGCGGCATTCAGCTGGTGAATCACAGCGCCACAAGTACGCCATGCAGCCGCCACACGCTCGATATCTGCAGCTGTATTTTCTGGCAGCGTTGCAAGGACAAATTTTTTGCCGACATATAAATCGGCGATCGCCGCATCCGGCCCGTTCGATTCGCGCCCGGCAATCGGATGGCCTGGAATGAATTGGCCAATCTTGTCGCCCAGCGCAGCGCGGGCAGCAGCAACGACATCGCTCTTGGTGCTGCCGGCATCGGTGACGATAGTACCGGGCTGCAAATACGGACCAATCATCCGCAAGATCGATTCGGTCTGCGCAACCGGCGCGGCAATCATGATCAAGTCTGCGTCGTGCACGGCATCTTGTACCGAGCTAGCGATGCGGTCGATGATACCTAGTTGCTGCGCGCGTTCGAGCACCGCAGCAGTGCGACCCAGGCCGACAACCTGACCGACGGCACCTGCTTTTTTCAGTGCGAGTGCGAACGATCCGCCGATCAAGCCAACGCCAATAACGACGACTTTTTTCAGACCGGGTACGGCTTCATTTTTATCAAGATCACTCACCGAGACGTACTCAACCAAGGCTCGATTTCAGCGCATCAATGAATGCCGCGTTCTCGCTTTCCAACCCGATCGACACGCGCAGCCATTGCGGCAAACCGTAATTACCAACCGGTCGCACGATCACGCCGCGCTTCAGCAACGCCAGATTGACGCGCGCGCCAGCGCCGTCATCATCACCAACTTTGACCAGCACGAAGTTACCGAACGATGGCACGTACTGCAGACCAAGCGCATCGAACGCAGCGGTAAGCTGAAGATAGCCCGACGCGTTGACCTGCGCACTTTTTTGCAAGAATGCCTCATCACTCAACGCCGCAATCGCCGCTGCTTGTGCCATCGAATTGACATTGAACGGCTGTCGAATCCGATTGAGCAAATCCGTGATCATCGGTTGCGCGATACCGAAGCCGATCCGCAAACCCGCCAGTCCATACGCTTTCGACATCGAGCGCGACACCAGCAGATTGGGGTAGCGGCGCACCCATCCAATCGAATCGTACTGGCATTCCGGCGCAAGATACTCGTTGTAGGCTTCGTCGAGCACAATGACCACATTGGTCGGCACCTTGTCGAGAAACGCCACGATCTGCGCCGCTGGCAAGAATGTACCGGTCGGATTATTCGGATTGGCGACAAAGATCAGTCGTGTGTCCGCATTGATTGCTGCAGCCATCGCATCGAGATCATTACCAAAATCTTTTGCTGCGACCACCACTGACTTACCGCCAACCGCCTGCGTTGCCAGCGGATACACGGCAAACGAATACTGCGAGTAAATCACTTGCTGGCCCGGCTCCACTGCCGCATGAGCGGCCAATTCGAGAATATCGTTACTGCCATTACCGAGCGTGATCCAGTCCATCGGCACGTCGTATTTGGCAGCGATGACTTCTTTCAATGCAAAACCATTCGCATCAGGATAGCGACCAATATCAGCCATCGCCTCGATCATCGCCAGGCGCGCGGACTCTGGCATGCCGAGTGGGTTTTCATTCGACGCGAGTTTGACGATAGTGGTTTCGTCGAGACCGAATTCGCGGGCGACTTCGGAGATCGGTTTACCGCCTTGATAAGGCGCGATGGCACGAACATAATCGGGGCCGAATTGAATTGGCATGGCGCGTCCAGAAAATAAATGTGATTAAAAAACAGGGTGCGATTTGTGCACGCTAAAAATCAGAAACGGGAATTCACAGACTGGCCGGATACGATCCCAGTAGTTTGAAAAACGCTGCACTGTTTTTCAGCTCGGTCAATGCCGACGCCACTTTTGCGTCGTGCGCATGACCTTCCACATCGACATAAAAATAGTATTCCCAGGTGCCCATTCGCGCGGGGCGCGATTCGAAACGGGTCATGGAAACGCCATGTTGCGCCAGCGGTGCCAGCAAATTGTAGACCGCTCCTGGCTGGTTCGCCACCGACAGCACCAGCGATGTCTGGTCCTTGCCGCTCGCGGTGGTTTGCAGTCGGCCAATGATCGCAAAGCGGGTGCGATTGTGCGGGTCGTCCTGCACATGCGCATTAACGATCTGTAGATTGTAGTTTTGTCCGGCGATTTCTCCAGCGACCGCTGCCACGCTGCCATCTTCGCTCGCCAGCCGCGCGGCTTCGCCGTTGGACGCGACTGCCTGACGAGCGACATTCGGATAATGCAAATTCAACCAGGTCTGACACTGCGCCAGCGCCTGCGAATGCGCACAAATTTGTGCAATGCCATCCATCGTGCCGGAGCGCGTCATCAAGCTCAAGTGCACTGGAATCGAAATTTCGCCGCTGATGGTCAAGGTGGTTTGCAGCAGCAAATCGAGCGTGCGATTAATCACGCCTTCAGACGAATTTTCGATTGGCACTACGCCAAAATCAGCGGTACCTGCTTCGGTCGCACGGAACACTTCATCAATCGACGCGCAGGGCATGCCATCGACTGCATGACCAAATTGCTGATACACCGCTTGTTCGCTGAATGTACCGGCGGGACCGAGATAGGCAACCGTGACGCGTTTTTCTAGCGCGCGACACGCCGACATGATTTCACGGAAAATGATTTGCACATCGCTGGCGATCAAAGGGCCGGGATTACGCTCAGCCACGCTGCGCAGCACCTGCGCCTCGCGCTCGGGACGAAATACCGGCGCATTGGTTTCAGCCTTCACGTGGCCGACCTGCTGCGCGACATGGGCGCGCTGATTCAACAATGCGAGCAGTTGTGCGTCGATCGCATCAATTTGTTCGCGCAGCGGTTTGAGTTTGCTATCGATCGTCATCTGTCGGTCAGTTCTGGATTCAGTGATGCTGCGTGTCGAAATTACGAAATTACGAAATTACGAGGTTAAAGAAGTGCCGGGTAACGCGCACCTTCCCACAGGTTAACGCGTTAGCCGTGCGTCCGTTCAAATTCCTGCATGAACGCGACCAGCGCCTGCACACCATCAATCGCCATCGCATTGTAGATCGACGCACGCATGCCGCCGACCGATTTATGGCCCTTCAATTGCAGTAGTCGATGGGCCTTCGCTTCGGCCAAAAAAGCGGCATTCAAATTTTCATCGCGCAGAAAAAAAGGCACGTTCATGCGCGAGCGATCCGGCTTGTGTACACGATTCACATACAAGCCGCTGCTATCGATGCACTCGTAAAGCAGCGCCGCCTTGGCGATATTGCGCTGCTCCATCGCGGCGACGCCACCCTGACGCTTCAACCATTTAAACACCAGGCCAGCAATGTAGATCGCGTAAGTCGGCGGTGTGTTGTACATCGACGCATTGTCGGCAACAACTTTCCAGTCGAAGGCTGATGGGCAAATTGGCAGCGCATGACCGAGCAGATCATCGCGCACGATAACGATCGTCAAACCCGCAGGGCCGATATTTTTTTGCGCGCCGCCGAAGAGCACACCGTAGTTGCTGACATCGATTTCGCGCGACAAAATGTGTGACGACACATCTGCCACCAGCGGCGCGTTATTGGTATCAGCAGCAATATCGGGCGCGCCGGCATATTCAACACCATCGATGGTTTCGTTAGTGCAGATGTGCACGTATGCGGCGTTTGGCGACAGCTGCCATCGCGCACGCGGTGGAACGAGCGTGAAGCCTGCGCTTTGCGCCGACGCTGCGACATTAACCTGCGCATAACGCGCGGCTTCCTTCAGCGACTTGCCGCTCCATGAACCGGTGTGCACAAAATCGACAACCGCAGGTTGCGCGACGCGGCCCAGCAAATTCATCGGCACGATCGCGTTCTCGGCTAAGCCGCCGCCCTGCATAAACAGGATTTTGTAGTTCTGCGGTACCGCCATTAATTCGCGTAAATCATTGTGCGCGTCGGCGATGATCGACGAAAACTCCGGCCCGCGATGGCTCATCTCCATCACCGACATACCACTGCCATGCCAGTCGAGCATGTCGGCCGCGGCTTCGGCCAGCACCTCTTGCGGCAGCATCGCCGGGCCTGCGGAAAAATTGTAGACGCGGCTCATTGCCTCATTGCCTTCGTGCCCCTCGTTAATCAGGCTTGTGGATCAGTGTCGGTTGCGTTATCAGCCACGTTGTCAGTGCCACTCTCGCTACCCTCGGCCGCCTCGATGTCATCCTCGACATCCGACTCGACAATGCGCTGCAAGCCACTCAGTTTGGTGCCGTCTTCGACAGCGATCAACGTTACACCTTGCGTGGCACGACCCATTTCGCGGATCTCGGCAACACGGGTGCGGATCAGTACGCCGCCGGTAGTAATCAGCATAATTTCATCGGTTGTTTCAACCAGCGTGGCCGCAACCACCTTGCCGTTGCGCTCGCTCGTTTGAATCGCGATCATGCCTTTGGTGCCACGACCATGACGCGTGTATTCGGTAATTGGTGTGCGTTTGCCGTAACCGTTTTCAGTTGCGGTCAGCACTGACTGCTGCTCGTTTTCTGCGACCAGCAACGCGATGACTTGCTGACCGTCTTCGAGATTCATACCGCGTACGCCGCGTGCAGTGCGGCCCATCGGACGTACATCGTTTTCATCGAAGCGCACCGCTTTGCCCGAATCGGAAAACAGCATTACGTCGTGCGCACCGTCGGTCAATGCGGCCCCAATTAAGAAGTCGCCGTCGTCCAAGTCGACTGCGATGATGCCGGCCTTGCGCGGATTGCTGAAATCATTCAGTGGTGTTTTCTTGACGGTACCCAAGCTGGTCGCCATGAAGATGTAGCGATCGACCGGGAAACTGCGGTTGTCACCTGACACCGGCAAGATCACGGTAATTTTTTCGCCATCGATCAACGGGAACATATTGACGATCGGCTTGCCGCGTGAATTGCGCGAACCCTGTGGCACCTCCCACACCTTCAGCCAATACATTCTGCCGCGATCGCTGAAGCACAAAATATAGTCGTGGGTGTTGGCGACGAACAGCTGATCGATCCAGTCGTCTTCCTTGGTCGCCATCGCCTGCTTGCCGCGACCGCCGCGCTTTTGTGCACGGTATTCCGACACCGGCTGTGACTTCATGTAACCCGTATGCGATAACGTCACCACCATGTCCTGCGGTGTGATCAGGTCTTCGGTACCGAGGTCGGTGGCGTTAAGTTCAATGTACGACCGACGCACGTCTTTGGCACCTTCGCCGTATTCATTTTTTGCTGCGGTCAGTTCATCAACGATGATGGTGGTGACGCGTTCTGGCTTCGACAAAATATCGAGCAGGTCGGCAATCTGCGCCATTACTTCTTTGTATTCATTGACGATCTTGTCTTGTTCCAGACCGGTCAGGCGCTGCAGACGCATCTGCAAAATCTCTTGTGCCTGATCGTCGGACAGCTTGTACATGCCGTCTTTTTGAATGCCGTAATGCTTCGGCAAATTTTCAGGGCGGAAGGCTTCGATACCGCCAAGCGCTTCTTCGCCAGTACGCGCCAACATCTCGCGTACCACCGATGAATCCCACGAACGTGCCATCAATTCAGTCTTGGCAACCGGTGGTGTTGGCGCGGCCTTGATGATCGCAATAAAGTCATCGATATTGGCCAATGCCACTGCCAGACCTTCGAGCACATGACCACGCTCGCGCGCTTTGCGCAGTTCGAATATCGTGCGACGGGTAACCACTTCACGGCGATGCGACAAGAAGCATTGCAGCATCTGCTTCAGGTTCAGCAGTTTCGGCTGGCCATCCACCAGCGCCACCATATTCATACCGAAGGTATCTTGCAACTGCGTCTGCTTGTACAGATTATTGAGTACGACCTCAGGCACTTCGCCGCGCTTTAATTCGATGACCACGCGCATACCGGATTTATCGGACTCGTCGCGAATGTCGGAAATTCCATCGAGCTTCTTGTCGCGCACCAGTTCAGCGATCCGCTCAAGCAGCGATTTTTTATTGACCTGATACGGCAGTTCGTCAACGATGATCGCGGTGCGATTCTCTTTGCCGTATTCCTCGAAATGCGTTTTGGCGCGCATGACGATGCGGCCGCGACCAGTGCGATATCCGTCGCGTACGCCTGAGATGCCGTAGATGATGCCGGCGGTCGGGAAGTCGGGTGCTGGAATGATTTCGATCAGCTCATCGATTGTGCAATCGGCGTTGCGCAATACGTGCAATGCGCCGTTGATGACCTCGGTGATGTTGTGTGGCGGGATATTGGTCGCCATGCCGACGGCGATACCGGATGCGCCATTAATCAGCAGATTCGGAATTTTGGTCGGCAATACTGTCGGTTCTTTTTCCTTGCCGTCGTAGTTCGGTACGAAGTCAACGGTATCCTTGTCGATATCAGCGAGGATTTCGCTGGCGATCTTGTCGAGTCGGCACTCTGTGTAACGCATCGCGGCGGCATTGTCGCCATCGACCGAGCCAAAGTTACCTTGGCCGTCCACCAATGTGTAGCGAAGTGAGAAATCCTGTGCCATCCGCACTAGCGTGTCGTAGATCGACTGGTCGCCGTGCGGGTGGAATTTACCCATTACTTCACCCACAACCCGTGCGCATTTTACGTACGGCCGGTTCCAGACGTTGTTCATCTCATGCATGGCAAACAATACCCGACGATGCACCGGCTTCAAGCCGTCGCGTACATCCGGCAGCGCACGGCCGACGATCACACTCATCGCGTAATCGAGGTAGCTCTTGCGCATCTCGTCTTCGAGGGAAATCGGGATAGTCTCTTTGGCGAATTGATCCATGGGTGGGCAGCTAATCTTTGACTAAAAATTGGGGGCGGAATCGCGTGCGACCTTGGGCGCGCAGCTGGATACTTTTCGCAAGTCCCATTGCTAACGTGACCACGCAAGCGCAGCATTGGATTTTAGCACGCAGGCTATCGCAAGCAGCCTTTTGGGCACGCTTGCCCTGTCGCGGCGTCAAGCGCATAAATTGATGCGACACGAAAAAATTGTGATTAAATACCCGCGATTCGCTCTCGTCCTGTCAATGCACGCTGGACTGCTTTTTGGCCGACATATAAATGATCATGCGCAGTCAAACCGTCGTTTTCTTAGCCGCACTACTTTTGTATGGAAACGGAGCGGCGTTTGCCAGTTCTCATTCCAATGCTTATTTGCGTGATGGAAATGGCAATCCCGTTGGCAGCGCCGATGGCTTGTGCTGGCGCGCTGGTTACTGGTCGCCACGCGATGCGATCACTGGTTGTGACGGCGAACTGGCGCCTCCCATCGGCAAACCCGCCGCTCCCGACTTTTTACCAACACCAAGGGGGACCAGTGCGGTTTCGCCTTTGGCAAGTCCTGCCACAAAGCGATGTGACTTCCATATTGCACTACTCGGTAATACTAATTTTGGTTCTGGCCAAGATCATCTGTCGGGCCAAGGAAAAAAACGACTGGCGGCTGAGTTCCGTCAAAAAGTCTCCGCCTGCGCTTTGATTGAATCCATCACAGTTAACGCTCACACCGATAGGATGGGCAAATCAATCGACAATCAGCGACTATCCGAGCGGCGTGCTGCTTTCCTGCTTGACGTACTCACTAGTGAAGGTGTTACTGCGCCGATTGAAATACAGGGATTTGGAAGCACGCATCCGATGACGCGGTGTGAAGGACGACTCCGCAAATCTGCGCTGATTCGCTGCCTCGCACCAGATCGGCGTGCCACAATTGATGTTCGAGGGATTGCCAAATAACAAATGATTTCTTAAAAACAAATCGGAACGTCTTCTCACGAAGCAAATGGAAACATTTTAACAATACGTTGCATATAAACGACAATGTGTGCGAAACGTGAATTAGCAGATTTGACAAGGCCTACCGCGGCGCCGACGTTGTGGCAGAATATCGGTGTACTGAGGTGTTGCGTCATAACAATCTACTATCTATGATCATCGATCCACGTGGTAGAATCCATTTTTTTTTGATGTCGTAGCATTTGTAGCGCAGCTTAATATCTGCGGATATCCCAACCGAGAGGAGAAACATGAATAAATTAGTAAAACTCGTCTTCGCT
>JAYTZV010000377.1:0-2838 GCA_043741695.1 Burkholderiales bacterium | reverse complement strand
GCGTGACAAGCTGGCAAGCCACGCAATGGTAGCGGCACCTGCAGTGATCAGCGACCACACGTCAACAGACGGCACGCGCAAGTGGCTGCTTGATGTAGGGCAGGGTAACGCAGTAGAGACCGTGTTCATTCCGGAGGAAAATCGCGGCACGCTCTGTATCTCGACGCAGGCGGGCTGCGCAGTCAATTGCCGGTTTTGTTCAACTGGCAAACAAGGGTTCAATCGTAACCTCACGGTGGCTGAAATCATCGGTCAGTTGTGGATGGCAGAGTTTGCGTTGCGCCAGACCAAAGGCATCGAGCCGGGGCCGAAAGGCGAGCGGCAAATTACCAATGTCGTGATGATGGGCATGGGCGAGCCGCTGCTCAATTACGAACCAACGGTGACTGCGTTGAAACTGATGCTCGACGATAACGCGTATGGCTTGTCGCGCCGCCGCGTAACGTTATCGACGAGTGGCGTGGTACCGATGATCGACAAGCTCGGTGAAGATTGTCCCGTTGCGCTCGCAGTATCGCTGCATGCATCCAACGATGCCCTGCGCGACAGCCTGGTGCCACTGAACAAAAAATATCCGTTGGCAGATTTGATGGAAGCCTGTTTGCGCTATCTGCCACATGCGCCACGTGACTTTGTGACCTTTGAGTACTGCATGCTCGATGGCGTCAATGACTCTGACCAGCATGCGCGTGAACTGGTGGCGCTGGTGCGGCAGGGCGCGCAGCCGGTGCCGTGCAAGTTCAATTTGATTCCGTTCAATCCTTTTCCGGAATCCGGCCTGACCCGTTCGCACAATCCACGCATTAAGGCGTTCGCGCAAGTACTGATGGATGCCGGTATCGTCACCACCATCCGCAAAACACGCGGCGACGATATCGATGCTGCCTGCGGGCAGTTGGCCGGCGAAGTGCAGGACCGAACCAAGGTGCAGGAGCGCATGCAAAAAATGGCGGAATACCAAAAAAAATTCGGCAGCGATTTCGGCCGGCTCGTGGAGATACCTTCATGAAAAAAATGAACCCGGTACTGTTGCTTGTGATGTTGGCGGCGCTCGCAGGATGCGCCACCAAAGGACCGGGCAGCCAGGCACCGCAAGAGGAACTGACTACCGCATCGGACCAGTCGGGAAGCCAGCGGCGGGCACAGATTCGTCTGCAACTGGCGGTCGATTATTACCAGCAACACCAACTGCCTGTAGCACTCGACGAAATCAAGCAGGCCTTGCAGGCGGATCCGAATCTTGCTGATGCTTACAGCGTGCGCGCGCTGATTTACATGGATATGGGCGAAACCCGACTGGCGGACGACAATTTTTCGCGTGCCATCAAGCTCTCGCCCGGCAACCCTGATTTTGCCAATAACTACGGCTGGTTCCTCTGCCAAAACGAACGCGCGGCCGAGTCGATTGCGTACTTTGACGCAGCGCTGAAAAATCGTAGCTATCAGTACCCGTCGAAAGCATCGAACAATGCGGGCCTATGCAGCCTCAAACTCAAAAACGAAGTCGCCGCCGAGCGCTACTTCAAACAGGCATTCCAGTTCGATCCGGGTAATGCATCCGCCGCCTACAACCTGGGAAAACTTCATTACGATCGACGCGAATATGAACGCGCGCAGTTCTATCTCAGCCGCTTGATAAAAGCGGATGAATTCGGTGTCGATGTGCTGTGGCTGGCTATAAAAACAGAACATAAGCTCGGTGACCGGGCGACAGAAAACAGTCTGGGTACCCAACTGCGTCGTCGCTATCCTGCCTCGACGGAAGCGGCAGCTTACCAACGCGGAGCGTTCGATGAGTGACAGCGTGAATAGCAGTCTGAGTAGCAGCGCGAATTCCGGCGTTAATACCAGCGTAAGCAAAAGCGACAACGACAACGATGGGTTGCTGGTGAATTCGTCGACAGAGCCACGTGTCATGCTGCACGAAGCACGGCCGTCAGATGTACTTCCGGGTGCAGAGCTGGCCCGGCATCGCCAAGCACATGGCTGGACGATTCTCGAAGTAGCCGATCAGCTCAACCTGGCTGCGCGCCAGATCGCTGCGCTGGAGTCAGACAACTACGCAGCGTTACCGGCAATCGCGGTCGTGCGCGGTTTCATTCGCGCTTATGCCAAGCTGCTGAAGATTGATCCCATGCCTTTGTTGGCAAACGTCCCGGCAAATCCATCTGCAAGTCTGTCTGAGCAACTGCAACACCGCACACTGGCACATGCACAATTTTCCGACACGCGCATGCGCGACGGTGGGTATGGTAAAAACGGCTCAACGTGGTATTTAGCCGTACTGGTGGCAGTCGCAGTCATTGGTGGCATGGCGCTGGCTCAGCACTTTGACTTGTTGCCTGGCAGTGTGCAATCGATCGCGACAAAAATGAAATCGCAACTCGGCCTGTCGGGTACAGACGTGCCAGCGCCCGCAGCCGAAAGCCGCAGCGTATCGGTGGCGAATGATCCGGTCAGCGCAACTACGTTGAGCGCCCCAACCAAAGCTGACGACGCCGATAAAGACAAGGCGGTGTTGGTATCGACTGCGCAGATCGTGCTACCGGCAACGAACATCGAGGGTGCAAAAGCGCTCGCTACGCCCGCGACCCCGCCGGTTGCAGACACATCGCTTTCGCTGAATGCAGCGACGACTCTGGCAAAGCCGCTACTTGCAGCCGATGCGTCGAACCGGCTTGTTCTGAATCTGCGTGACGATTCCTGGATCGAAATTCACGGCGCGCACAATACTATCGCCTCGAAGCTGTACCGCGCTGGCACGACCGAATCGTTCGATATTACCGAACCGGTGCAACTGATCGTCGGCAATGCCGCAGGCGTTGACGCCACGCTGCG
>JAYTZV010000376.1:0-8044 GCA_043741695.1 Burkholderiales bacterium | reverse complement strand
GATGGCTATATCAAGATCAAGGATCGCAGCAAAGACATCATCATTTCAGGTGGCGAAAATATCAGCAGCATCGAAGTTGAAGACGCGTTGTATCGGCATCCGGCGGTACTGGCTGCTGCAGTTGTCGCCAGGCCAGACGCAAAGTGGGGCGAAACACCCTGCGCATTTGTCGAATTGCGCGATGGCGCGACGCTGACCGAGCAAGAGTTAATCGCGCATTGCAAAACCTGTCTGGCCGGATTCAAGGTGCCGCGCAGCGTGGTATTCGGCGAGTTACCAAAAACATCGACTGGCAAGATTCAGAAATTTGCGTTGCGTGCGCAATTGCGTTCAACCGATGCGATGCATTGATCGATTGCGCTCGGATGAAAGTTGAGATGAGATCACCGTCATCCCGTGTTTTTTGAAGGCATCAATGCAAAGTCTGATTTTCATAAACTTAAAAGGGCATCGCTTACAAACCATCTCGGACAGCATGCCCGAGCCGACGATCCTGATCATCGGCAGGCAGCTGACGAAATAGTTGCTTGAACGTCTGATTCGTCTGCGTTGAAAGTGCCAATCAGATAGCGCGTAATTTGTAGCGCTGGATTTTCCCGGTAGCCGTTTTTGGCAGGGCATCGACGAAGGTCACGTTACGCGGATATTTGTGCGGTGCGAGCTTACTCTTGACGAAGTTTTTCAACTCGTCCGATAGCGCTGACGATGCAATTTGAGGTTCGCGCAACACCACAAAAGCCGCAGTTTTTATCAAGCCATCGGCGTCAGGTTTTCCAACCACCGCGCATTCGAGTACGGCATCGTGTGCCATCAATGCGGCTTCCACTTCGATTGGCGCTACATACTGGCCACTGACCTTCAGCATGTCGTCGCTGCGGCCGGCGCTGATGTAGAAGCCGTCTGCATCAATTCGATAATGATCTCCGGTGCGGACCCAGTTGTCGCTGGTGGTGGTATGCGTGGGGCCCGGGTGAGAGCTAACCATTAATGCGGCACTCGGACCGCGCACGTACAATTCACCGGGTTCGTTGATGTCGACCGATTCATCATCGTCTGTGCGCAAGACGATTTCGTACCCCGGAACCGGTTTTCCCGAAGTGCCGTAGCGCAGTGCATCAATGCGGTTCGATAAATAAATATGCAGCATTTCGGTCGAGCCGAGCCCATCAAGAATGTTGCAACCAAAGTGCGCGCCAAATTGTTCGCCGGTGTCGCGCGGTAACGCTTCACCGGCTGAAACGCACAGGCGCAGCGCGACTTGCGCACGGCTCGGAAGCTTCGCGTCGGCGAACATTGCCACGTATAGCGTGGGTATACCGAAAAAAACTGTGGGCTGATACTGCACCAGTCGCTGAAAAATTGTCTGGGGGGTCGGGCGTTCTGCCATCAGAATAACCGTGGCGCCTACGCTTAATGGAAAGGTCAATCCGTTGCCCAGGCCATACGCAAAAAAAAGTTTCGCCGCCGATAGCACAACATCGTCAGCGCACAAAGCGAGGATTGGTTTGGCATAAAGCTGGCAGGTCCAGTACAAGCTTGCGTGCGCATGCCTGACAGCTTTTGGTCGACCGGTTGATCCCGAGGTGTACAACCAGAAGGCGCATTCGGCGCTACCGGTATCGGCAGCCTCATCGAGTGATGCAGCGTTCAGTAGTGTGTCGAAGCTAATGACGCCAGCTGAAGAATCGCTTGCGGTGACGATCAACTGCGGACGCGTAGCGGTGGCTGAGATCGCCTCTGTAGCGACAGCCAGCAACCCCTGCGACGCCACGACACATTTTGCTTCACTGTGCTCGATGAGATAGCTATAGTCAGCCGCATGTAGCGAGGTGTTGACCGGCACTGGCACAATTCCAGCGTACACGGCTGCAAGAAAAGCGACGGGAAAATCGACACTGTCATGCAATATAAAAAGAAGTCGATCGCCACGCTGCAAGCCAGTGGCCAGCAGTCCGGCGGCGACGCAACGCACCCGATGGGCGAGCTCGCGGTACGTCAGCGTGCGGTAATCGTCGATGCAGGCGACGCGACTGGTGTGCGGTAACGTTTGATCGAGCACATGGCGTGCGAAATTGAAGCGGGCGGGTGGCGGTGCTGATGCGGATGGTGCGGAAGCTGCAGAGGCTGCTAATGACATATCGTCCATCGAATCGTTTATCGGGTAGTGCAAATGGTTTTGCATCAATGCATCAACTGGCAGATAGCTTGGTATTGAGCTCGCGCGTAGTATATTTCATGCGCATGCTCGCCAGCGAGATTCCATTTTGCGATAATCCGGTGACTGAACAATACGCTTGTTGCCAACGCCAACACCGGTTTGAATGAAAGCCATCGCATGACAGCCTCATCGGAAACAACACCGCTTCCCGCCAAAAATGCATTGCTAAAAGATCCGTTTCTTGTCGCATTGGGAGAACGCCTTCGTGCCTTGCGTTCGCGCCGAGGCATTACACGCAAGGCGCTGTCGAGATTAGCGGATGTCTCTGAACGCCATCTGGCGAATGTCGAATCAGGCGTTGGTAACGCCTCGATCCAGTTTCTGCGGCAACTCACTGCGGTTTTGAACTGCACGCTGGCGGAAATGATCGGTGACGAAACCGCTAGTTCGCCAGAGTGGTTGATGATCCGCGAAATTTTGCGTGGTCGTTCGGATGACGAACTGGCGCGGGTGCGCAACGTGATTATGGGCTTGTTCGATGCGCCCGCGACCGAATCGGCGCGACGCCGGCGCATTGCCTTGATCGGACTGCGTGGCGGTGGAAAAACCAGTCTCGGTCGCATGCTGGCCGACGCATGGATGGTGCCATTCATTGAATTGAGCCGGCATATCGAAACGCTTGCCGGATGCAGTATTGCCGAAATTCATAATCTCTACGGACCGACCGCCTACCGGCGTCACGAACGGCGCGCGATGGAAGAAATTATCCAGCGCTATCCGCGCGCAGTCATTGCTACGCCAGGCGGTATCGTTTCTGATCCGGCTACCTACAATATGCTGCTGTCGCATTGCTATTCGGTCTGGATCAAGGCGTCGCCGCGAGAGCATATGGACCGCGTCATCGCGCAGGGTGATACCCGGCCGATGCTAGGCAACAACGAGGCGATGGCCGATCTGCAAAGTATTCTCGATAGTCGTGCCGCGTTTTATTCCAAAGCCGATCTCGCCTTCGACACCAGCGACCAGACCCTCGGCACCACCTTTTCCCGGCTGGTACAACAACTGCAGAGCTTGTCGCCGATATCGGAACCAGTACGCGAGGGATAAGACGATTGGCATGCCGGTGCAAGAAGATCTATTCGCAACGGTGGTATCGCCGCGCAATAATTCGTTTAATACGCGGTCATAACGAATCATGCGTTCGGTATTTTTGCAAAATTTTTTCTGTAGCCTGACAAAGATGCCTCAACATAAAAAATTATTGGCAAAATATTCGCACTTGATTTGATATCCGTTAAGACCTGATTTTTTTACGAAGAAATACAACGGGTAAGGTTCGGAAAACTTGCGTATCGCGCGTAAGGTAATGAGTGATTTACTCACCTTGCGAATCAGCTTCGATGACATCTGCCTTCGACAACTTGTTGGCCGAAAATGTGGTCAGTGCCGTCATGCATCTCGGCTGCTGGAACCAGTTTGCTTCAGGCAATCCAAGCGGTTGGGCTGAGCCGATTCAGATCAGTATTTCCATCATTGCCGACGTCAGTGTCACGCCTGAACGCTCTGCTGGCGATGTCATCAAGCCGACCAGCAAGTCCGGTTCAGTCATGCAAACCAACGTAACCAGCATCGTGCAAGGTGGTCGTTGTGTACAGCTATTCAGTCATGCGTCACTAACCGATTGTCTGCTGCTTACTACTGAACCCGACAGCGTTGCATCGCCTGGCCTTGCCACCGCCGTCGCATACGCCATGGCAGGGCAACCGTACTATGCCCCCTCGGTTGGCATCACGCTGCGGCGCAACGGCTTTGTCGACCACGTTATGTTTGCGGTTAGCTGCATACTTGTTGCCAACAGCTTGCATCACATCGTTGGCGTTCAGATTTCCTGTACGGAATTAGTTATCACGTCTAGTCGCAAGCCTAATGCGCCCGCTTGGGATCCGGTCCCGAACCGCCGCATTGCTGTCGTGCCGGATGATGCCAGCGATGACGTGATCAACGAGGCGTTACAGCTGCAAAGACATACCGATGGTGATGAACGCCATCAGATGTTTGACAGCATGGACGAGGCTTTTGCCCTGATTGATCCGGATTGGACAATCCGCCACATCAACGCGGCCGGCCTGCGACTCGCGGGTCGATCTCTGGGAGATGTCCTCGGCCACAACGTCTGGGAAATCTGGCCGCACACGCGCGGCACGCAGGTCGAAAAAGAGTTTGTACGCGTCATGCAGGACGGGCAATCGGTGAATTTTGAAGAACTCATGTCGTTTTCAACCTGCGACCACCGTTGGTATGAAATACGCATCTATCCCACCGCACAGGGCGGGCTTGCGATTTTTTGCCGCGACGTCACACCGCGCCGCGATGCAGAAAATGCGCTGCGCCGGTCGGAAATCACTGGCCGAGACCACAGCAATTATCTGCATTTGCTGCTCGATACAATGACCGAAGGCTTGTACGCACTCGACCGCGAGATGAAAGTCACCATGTGTAACGCCGCATTTATGCGCATGCTTGGTTTTTCCGATGGCGATCCGATTGTTGGCCAGGAACTGCACGAAAAAATCCACCATTCACATGCAGACGGTTCGCCTTACTTGCGCGAAGACTGCCGTATCTATCAGGCAGCACGCGACGGCACGTCGGTATATGTCGATGATGAAGTATTTTTCGGGGTCGATGGCACCAGCTTTCCGGTCGAATATCGCGTCCGCCCTATCTGGCAGGGCGGCGAACTGTACGGTTCGATGTGTACATTCACCGATATCTCGGAACGCAAACAGACAGAGCGTGAGTTGAAAGAAAGCGAGCAGCGCTTTCGCTCGTTGTTTGCCCATCACATGGACGCGATCCTCGCCAGTCGTCTCGATGGCAGTTTCGCCGAGAGTAACCTGATGATGCAGGAGTTGACCGGTTATTCCGATACCGAATTGCGCATGCTGAAAGTGGGCAGTCTCGCACCCGAAGAAGAAGCGCATGTGCCGAGAACGCACTTCATGCTTGCAGTCAGTGGTACGCCGCAAAAATTCCAGAGCAGTGTTCGCCGTAAAGATGGCCGCATCCTGCAGGTCGAAGCGACCCATATTCCGATTATTGTTGACGCACGTGTCATCGGCATCTTTGTGGTCATTCGTGATATCACGGCAGCGATCGATTACGAGCGGCATATTCGTTATCTCGCCTCGCATGACGCATTGACTGGATTGCCAAATCGCAATCTGTTGGATGATCGCTTGCGCCATGCGATTTTTCAACGCGGCAAGCGTCAGGTCGGCGTGTTATTTCTGGACTTGAATCGCTTCAAGATGATCAATGACAGTTTCGGTCACGACAAGGGTGACCTGCTGCTAAAAATCGTTGCCCGACGACTGCAAATCGCGCTGCGTCATGGCGATACGATTGCGCGACTCGGCGGTGACGAGTTCGTCGTGGTACTCGACGAAATCGAATCGGTCGAACAGATTTCTGGCATTTCGCAAAAGCTGCTGGCCGAAGTCGAACAAGCAATTGACCTGGAAGGCCATGAAGTCAGTATTTCAACCAGCATCGGAATTGCCGTGTATCCGCAAGACGGTACCGACGCCGATACGTTATTGAAGCATGCCGATCTGGCGATGTATCAGGCAAAAAATGCGGGCTCGGGTACCTTCCGTTTTTTCAGTCCCGAAATGAATGTCAAGACACTGGATCGCCTGCTGAATGAAACCGGCTTGCGCCGCGTGATCGATCGCAACGAACTGGTTGTTCATTACCAGCCGCGTGTGAATGTCGTAACAGGCCTGACTGTGGGCGTGGAAGCGTTGGTGCGCTGGCTGCATCCAGAACACGGCATGATCGCACCCAATGATTTCATTCCACTGGCCGAAGAAATCGGCATGATCGGCGCGATTGGCGAATGGGTTCTGCAAGCGGCGTACCGGCAGAATCGCTCGTGGCAAGATGCCGGTCTGCCAAAGACGAAAATATCGATCAACCTCTCGGCGCATTAATTACTCTCACCGGTGTT
The DNA here is from genome assembly GCA_043741695.1 of Burkholderiales bacterium. Classification (GTDB taxonomy): domain Bacteria; phylum Pseudomonadota; class Gammaproteobacteria; order Burkholderiales; family Burkholderiaceae_D; genus Actimicrobium. The sequence continues at coordinate 1,874 of JAYTZV010000376.1, read as the reverse complement.
CGCCGATACGCTGGAGCGGATCGTGCGTGAAAGCGGACTCGCGGTTGACTGGCTCGAACTCGAAATCACCGAAACCAGCCTGATGCAAAATATCGATGCTGCGCTCGATACGCTGATGCGCATCCAGGCAATGGGCATTTCAATGTCGATCGATGATTTTGGTACCGGCTATTCGTCATTGAGTTATTTGAAAAAACTGCCGGTGGATACGCTCAAAATCGATCAGTCGTTTATTCGGGATCTGCTCGAACATCCGGACGATGCAATGATTGTGACCGCTACCATTGGACTTGCGCACAGTATGGGCTTGCAGGTGGTGGCTGAAGGCGTCGCCACGATCGAGCAGGCGCGGTTTTTGATGGAGAAGGATTGCCCCACAATGCAAGGTTTTTTGTTCAGCAAACCCCTATCGGCTTCGCAGTGCGAGCAATTTCTCGGACGTGGATCGATGAATTTTTCGGGTGACATTGCACAGATACGGCATTAAGCCGGAGGTGATGCGCCAACAATCCCGGCTGTGCTATCCATCGCGGTGCATCAACAGTGTCTGCCGTACTGTGCGGATCACGTACACACTTGTTCTGCACGCATGAGCAGGGCACATGGCACACGATGCGCGTTCTCGCTATGCCGTCGGTGCTTTTGCACTGAATAAAGCCAACCGGATACCTTAGGCGGTGCATGCCATCTCGCGTATGGCCCAAAATATGCATACGCCTCTCGCAGAAATAATAAATTAAAAAAGGCTGGATTGTTCTTGCCGGGTGAGACGTCGCTTGCGACTAATTAGTCGTACTGAATTGGTAGTTCGTTGCTGATGCATTAAATGATAAACAGGTCGACATCGGCGTGAGACATCGACGTAATACATCGACGTAATACATCGACGTAGTACATCGGCGTGGGGCATCTAGGTAATACATCGACGTAATACATCGACGTAATACTCGAATGTGAGACAACGAGAAAAGCACAGAAAAAAAGAGGCTTCGCGCGCATTGTCTGCGTCAAATGACGTCGATTTGCGCCGCATATATCCAATTTATTTATAACCCAGAAAACGCGTATCAATTTGCGTGTCCGTGCACTTCATATATCTGTCGTTGACTCATTCACTTTTTGAAAAGGCTACCGATGTCACACCCGCTTCATCATCTGTTCACATCAGCGCCAGCAACAGCCGCACCGTTTTCTCTTGCTTGCGAAGCCGACGGCTGGGTATTCATTACTGGTCAGCTTCCCATCGATACCGGCAATGAAGCCAGCCCGATTCCAGATGGTATTGAGGCGCAAACCCGCAAGACATTCGACAACTTATTGGTGATATTGAGCGGTCTAAATCTTACTCTTTCGGATGTGGTCAGCGTTCGCGCCTTTCTGACGCATTTTTACGAAGACTACGAGCGCTTCAACGCGCTGTATTCCGCTTATTTTGCAGACAATAAATTTCCCGCGCGAACCTGCATCGGTGTGACGGGCTTGGTACGTCATGCGCGGATCGAGATCGACATGATCGCCCGTCGACCCGACTGATCAATAGTCAGCGCGCAGAGGAGCCGGCGCGCTTCCCATCGCGTTCATCGTGCAAAGATTCGATACCCGATCGATTCCACAACACCTCGCCTCGGCGAACAGGCATCCAGTTTGGTGCGCGCGGCACAGAAATAATGCGGTGACGCGGCTCGATACCGCTGTTCCTGGTGTTTCCTCACCAACGGGCCGAACTTTTATGGACTTTCTACCTATTAAGCGCTGGCACGCCTCGTGCTTTTGCTTTGCAGCAGTAGTATTTATGTTGACTTCCGTAATACCAACCCGTTCGAAAGGATTTTGCATGGATTCCAGCCAGTTGAAAAAGTCGGCCCGGCACCTGT
>JAYTZV010000375.1:0-2849 GCA_043741695.1 Burkholderiales bacterium | reverse complement strand
CATTGGGCTGTTAGCCGTGGGTGCGACGTTGTTGGGATGAGCCACAGGATACACCAAAAGTGTTTTGGGGCCGGGGATTTGGCGCGTGCAATTCGGCGCGGGCTTGGCAGAATTCTGACCTCGCGACCGCTTTTAGCGCGTGTCAAGGGCATTGCCAACCGCTCAGCGGAGAGAGTCGCTCTCCAAATGTGTCCATATTGCACAAGTTCCATACTGATTACTCGTTGGTTGCAGGTCGCGCTTGCGTGATGAGCGCCATCGGCGATGCGCGTAGCAGACTTCTGCTAGCGCGCTAGTTGCCTGGCCCGCCTGACCAAGAACAGAATGTGAAGGCCGACTGAAGACCGAGACGCAAAGGGCGCTACTTTGCCAAAGTCCCGGTGAAGCACACGACGCCATTAGCGATCCTTTGCCAGAAATCGCGCCGTGACGCAGGCCGATTACTTCGACACCTGATGCCCTACGTGGCCATTGCGTCCGTCATTCCTGTGCCGGTCCGCGACCTCCGCCTCTTCTGATTTTTATTTGTTCTTGTTGACGGTGTCGTTGCTTGATGGCTGTGCTGGCGAGGGTTTTTTGCTGTCCTCTGGCGTTGGCTTATTCATGAAGATCCTGTGCGGTGGTGATCGGTGTGACTGGTGTGACCCGTGTGGCCCGTGTGACCCGTCTGACCCGTCTGACCCGTGTGACCGGTCTGACCCGTGTGACCGGTCTGACCCGTGTGACCGGTCTGACCTGTCTGACCGACAGCTAGTGGTCGTTCACTATCTTGGATCGGATCGCCCACTGCAAGTGTGCGGCATGTAACTTACGACGGAAGAAGGCGCGCATCCCAGCTTAAACATGATGTCAGCACCTCAGGCGCACGAGACCATATCGGACGGCGGTGCTCGTGGTTTGCGATCTGGCGCTTCGTTCTTCGGTAGCCACTTCTATCGCGGCTGGCAAGCAGGTTTGCACGGTTAATGTGCGTATTGGCGGTATCAAACCGGATCAAGATGCGCCATCAAACTGATGACACGGTGTTTTTCGGCCACACTCAGGCGCGCCTGCGTCACGATGTTATGACCTTCCCTGATCGTGATCGAGCCGTCGACTTCAATATGCGTGTCGACCGCAATCATGTCGCCCATCTTGCGGGTACGCAGATCGTGTACCCCGCGTACGCCAGGAGTAGCCAGCAAGGTTTGGCGAATCGCCTCCACCTGTGTTTGTTCGGCGGCGCGATCGACCAGATCGTGCAGCGCATCGTAGGCAAACCCACCACCCATTTTTATGATGATCAGGCCGACGATGACAGCCGCGAGCGGATCAAGAATCGGATAGCCAGCCAGATTGCCGACGATACCGATACCGACCACCAGCGACGACGCGGCATCGGACCGCGCATGCCACGCGTTGGCAATCAGCATGCTCGACTGCAGCTGTTTTGCGGTATGGAGCATGTATCGAAACAGGCATTCCTTGGTGATCAGCGCGCCGATGGCAACCCACAGCGCAGCTATACCGACCCGTGCAATCGCATCGGGATGCATCAATTTACCGATCGCATTCCAGCCAATGCCAAAGCCGGTGGCCAGCAGCAGCAATCCCAGAATCAGCGACGCTGCCGTCTCAAAACGATAATGACCATATGGATGTTCGGCATCGGCTTCCTTGCTGCTTTCGCGATTGGCCAGCAGTACCACGCCGTCGGCAATCAGATCCGACAGCGAATGCACGCCGTCGGCAATCAAGCCCTGCGATGCGGTCACGATACCTGTTGCAACTTGCGCAGTACTCAAGCCAATATTGACTGCGACGCTAACCCAGGTAGTTTTCGCCATCTGGCGCGCGCGCTGGGTTTCGGACAGTGAAGAGACGTCGAGCACGTCGGCTAATTCGGTATTTTTCATGATGATCAGCTCAGGGAATGTGATGTCGCGTTGATCACGTTAGCGCGGACGGTATCATAGCCCCACATTGGCAGTGCTACATCTGCAGCGCCACATCTGCAGCGCCACACTTACAGCGTCGTACCGTGGCCGCGCGCCGTGGCGGCACACGTGCAAGTCTGAGCATGAGCAAAGTGCGCATCGCAATCGTCAGCCCAGCGCCAGGCGTGCGACCTTGTAGGCGACCAGACAAATCGCTACCACAAGATAGCCGCGCAAGACGCCCATCCACACCCGCTTTTCCAGCGTGAGCTGTAACGGCTTCAATTGATCGAGCGGCGGCATGCGCCAGTTCGCGGTGTCGGTGATGGTCTCTGTAATCTGTCTGGTTTTACCTGCGCGCTTGTCTTGTCGCGTCTGGAGCAATCGCACCAATAGCGCCAGCACGATACCGATCACGCTGCCACCAATTAAAATCGCGACCATCGCGTTGCTCGATAAATCCGGAAACAGCACTGCTGCGGTCAGGATAATCGACAGCATGACTAGTACAGCAACAATTGCGGCCGTAAAGATATTGAGCTTGCGACCATTTGCCCACGGCCCCAATACTTCCTTGTCATTGCACAGCAAAAGCAAAAATACCGACGCGCTTGGCAGCAAAATTCCGGCCAATGTTTGCACTGCATTGGTCAGCAAGCCTAGCGGTGTGCCCGGTATCAGTACAAGTGCCGCAGCCACCACGATCAGCGCAAAATAAACCGCATAAAAACCGAGTGCTTCACGCGGCTTGCGATGCAATGAATGATTCACCGACAGCACGTCACCGATCGCATACGCAGTCGATAGCGACACCGCCGATGCGCCGATGATGCAGGCGTCGATTAACGCAATCGCAAACAATTGCGCAGGAAGTTTTCCGTAGTATTTTGCGATGCCTGTTGCGACTGCGCCGGCGTCGGCGAAGTTGCCGAA
>JAYTZV010000374.1:0-8081 GCA_043741695.1 Burkholderiales bacterium | reverse complement strand
GGCTGGATTCGAACCAGCGTACTCGTTAGAGGGCAGATTTACAGTCTGCTGCCATTAACCACTCGGCCACCCCTCCGCAGGGAACCCCAAACTATATTTGAGCGCCCTGTCTTTGTCAACCAACGGGCAGTGCATAAGTGCAAATTTATTGGTCTACGAGGGACTTCCTGGCCGCTCAAGGCAAATTTGCTAATTCGATTGGCATTACAGCGCTATTCAAAATCGTGTTTCGCGTGCAGCGCGTAAAAAACTATCGAGAACCGGTGTGCAATCGAGCAGTTCGGCACCGCCGGCGCGATGGAATTCGGGATGCCATTGCAAACCCATCACAAAATTCGCCTTGCGATAACGGATTGCCTCGACGATTTCGTCCTGCCCCGACACTGCCTCGATATTCAAATCCCGCCCCAGCGTGCGAACCGCCTGATGATGAATCGAATTGACCAGAGGTGCGGCCTGGCTGGCAAACAAGGCACCGAGAGAAGACCCTTCCGGGAAATGGATCGAATGACGATGGCTATCGTACAAGTCGTTGACGTGTGCAATCGCACTTGGCACATCGGACGCAATGTCTTGATACAGCGTGCCGCCGAACGCGACATTGATTAATTGACAGCCACGACAGATCCCGAGAACCGGCTTGTCGGCCTCGATGAATTCGTGCAGCAATTCGAGTTCGTACATGTCCCGTGCACGGTCCCCGCTCCATTCGGGTCTCGTAGCCTGCTCGGAATAGCTTTGCGGGGAAACGTCTGCCCCACCCTGAAGCACGAGGCCGTCAAGATGCCGTGCATAATCCCGAAGTCGGATATTGCTCGGATGAAGGATCCCGTTGGTGTTTACGGTTGGTATCATGAATACCAAAACATCACGCGACATCACCCACTGTGCAATGGATTCTTCGAGATATTGCAGGGTCTTTCCGCGCAGACCTTTTCCGTCCGGCTCGGGATGAAATATACGTGCGGAGATACCGATTTTCAGCGTCCTTCGCATCAGGCGCTTGCCAATACGATCGGTGTGTTTGCGCACCTGTGCCGTCAGCAGGCGCCAGGATTCGGACCATGGCGCATCACTGGCAGACTGCCCCCAAGGCAATATTGCGGGCACCGCCGATGCCGGGTCGGGAGACACCACTGGTGGCAGCTTGTCGAGCCCGGTATTTGCTGGGGAGGAAGAGGTAGAGGGGATATCGGCTTGTGTGGGCATGTTGTCGTTGTTGATTAAGAGGTGCATAGACCGCATTCCAGCCTGAGTTATCCCGCGATAGATGAAAATATCTTGCGGGCATCATCAGCAAGGCAGATACAGGCATCGTTTCCCGCGGAGGCGCGTGAGGAACGATGGCTATCATCAACGATCGAAAATTAGCGCGCCACGCCAGTTACGCTGCGAATGGACTGAATTTTTTGGTACAGCGCCGTGAGCGAGCCTAATCGCGGATTGGCAGAATCAAGCCGACGCGCCGTATCGATCAGCGACCTTGCCTGCGCACCTAATCGCTCGTCCCAGCCCAGATTTTCCAGATATTTCAGAACCGCGACAGCCGCGTTGAAGACTACTTGCGGATTCTCCGGCAGCTTGGCGACGGCTTCCATCATCAACGTGACCGCACCGCGATAATCGCCGATGCGGGCTTTGTCAGCGCCGGCCGACACCAGATCCACCACGACCCGACGGCTTTCAGACGCGACGCGCTCGGCCAGGTCCGTCCTCCCCGCCTGCTTGAACAGCTGCACAGCCTTCTCATGTGCCGCCGGGCTGGCCGCATTATTCATCACATCGAGCATGATTTCCGATGCACCCTCGTCCATATGATGTTCCAGACAATTCGCCGCTAATGTCATTTTCATGTCGGTCGACAGGCCAATCGGATTACGGCAGGCCTCGACCGCCTTCGTCAATTCGCTGGCTGCGCGGGCTTCATCACCTGTTTGTGCAAACAACATGGCCGATGAAATCGCATGGCAGGCTTTGGTCTTGGCTGAACCAGCCAGCGATTTATCGAGATCGCGAATAATCGTCGCGGCTTGCGTCGTATCTCCTTTTTGAATCAAGGTCCTAACGAGTTGCACATGGTCTTCCGGATCACGGAATTCCGAATAGCGCGCTTTGCTGACTACCTTCTGAAACGCTTTTTCAGCTGCCAGCACGTCGCCAGACTCGAGCGCAACTTCGCCCAGTTTGCGTAAGCGCCGTACTGCATGCGGCGAAATAGCCACCGCGTTTTCGAGTACAGTTTTTGCGTCAGGCAACTGACCACTCGCCGCATGCGCCTTTGCCAACCAATCGTAGGCATCCATGAACTTCGGATTTTCAGCAACCAGATCAGACAGCATATGAACAGATTCGGGCAGCTTATTCTGCAAAAAAAGGGTTTTTGCGAGACCCAAACGCGCCCATGCAATTGCCCGCAGCGCAACCAGTTCCGCATAAATCGGTTCAGCCAATTGCGGCTCGCCGAGCGTGACATGCAACTCTGCGCGCAGACGCTTGAAGTCAGATAGATAGCGGTTTTTCAATGCTTCGCCAGTTTCGCAGGCGTCGATGGCACCTTGCCAGTTGCCATTCGCCATGAGTGCGTACAGCGCCGAGAACGCAGCGCGTTTTTCAACTGCGCGCCCGATCCGCTCCAGCAACGCATCTGCGGCGAACGGCTTGAGAAGATAGTCGTTCGGCGCCAGCTCGGCAGCACTCACCACTTTTTCAAACGAGCGCTCGGCGGTCACCATAAAGAACAGGGTCGACAAAGTAATGATTTTGTTATGCCGCAAATCCTCCAGCAACTGCTGTCCATCCTGCCCTTCGCCAAGATCGTATTCGCACAGAATCAGATCAAAACTATGCGCCTGAAGATGACGTATCGCATTGCCGGAACTGATCGCGTGCTCAATTTTTGTCAGGCCACAAGTCGTCAACATGCCATGAAGGCTGCTCCGCATGCCGGGACTCGGATCGATAATCAGCGCAGACAGTTGTCGCAAATCATTCATTGCCAAGATTCGTTTCAGACGGTTAGGTGCGACGAGTATAGTACGCGGCGGGGCCTTCACTACTGGCATATCAGCATCGCATTCGTCAGCAGCTTGCGACAAACGCTGAACTGTCGTTGATCTGTCTGCAATTGTCCTTGATGAAAACTGCAATCAGGCAATTTTTGTGTTCGCAAGCGCACAGACCGCTTCCAGATCGACGCCGACAATCCAAACGACGTTAACCGTCCTCATCATGTCGCGCTACCAGCGCACGGGACGCGGTTATTTCTGGAGGTTTTATGCTGATACAACGTCATCTATTTTGCGCCTTGGTTGCGCTGTCGCTCATCGGCACAACGGCTAGTGTCGATGCGAAATCGAGATCAAAATCACGCCGCGCAGCCGTAGCTGCACCGCAAATCGCACGACTTACCGTCGATCCGGCAAATCAGTTTGCACCCGGCTCAGACCTCGTCTTTACATTGGAAGGCACGCCCCATGGCGTCGCTTTCGTCCGCGCAGGTAAAATCGTTAGAAATATTGTGCTTGAAGAAACGGATAGCGGTATTTACGAAGGTACGTACACGATCTCCAGCCGCGACCATCTGACGGCATCCGATACCTTACGCGGCACTCTCAAAGTAGGTGGGCGCCAGACCATCCTCAACCAGCCGATCGGCACGTTGCCAATCACATCAACAACCGCTGCCGCCGCAACGTCAGTTAATGCAGCAAACGCTGCTTCCAACACCGCCGCCGGCAATGCGACGGGGGTGGCTCCGGCTGCCTTCATCGAGCGCTTTACGGTCACTCCAATCAGTAAAATCGAACCGGGTGCAGAACTTAAATTCAATCTGGCTGGACTTGCCCGCAGCAAAGCGTCATTTTCGATCGAAGGCATCGTCAAGGATGTGCCGATGGTGGAAACACAACCCGGTGTCTATGAAGGTGCCTACACCATTCGCCGTCTTGATAATTTCCCACCTGCCATAAACATCACCGCGACGCTGGATGCAAACGGCCGTTCCGTACGCTCACGCCTCGCCCAATCGCTGCTGATCGAAGGAAAACCACCCGTGATCAAGAACGTGTCGCCGCATCAGGGTGAAACAGTGATCGCGAATCCGGTGCTGATTTCTGCCACCTTTGACGACACTGGTGGCATCGGCATCGACACCAAAACCGTACGCGTACTTGTCGGCGGCACCGATGTCACACGCAGCGCCAGCATCACGCCGCAATTTTTCAGCTATCGCGCTGATTTAAAGCCCGGTACCACCAGCGTCGACGTCAGTGCCAAAGACAATAATGGCAAGGCGTTACATCAGGCCTGGTCGTTTATTGTGGCGTCAGTTGCGGCACCTGCGCCGACTACGCTGTCGTTGCAAGTCACCAGCCATGCGAACAATGCACAGGTGGGCGCAGGTCCAATCGAAATTAAAGGACGCACCAGTGCTGATGCAAAAATTGACGTGCAGGTGCAAGCCGTGGCGTCAATTGCCGGATTCTTTGGTCTGACCCAGCAGATTTACTCACAGTCGCTACGCTCGGACGCCAATGGCAATTTCGTGTTCTCGTTCCAGCCGCAAGTCACGGTGCCGGGTACGCGATATGAAGTGACGATCGCCGCCAGCAAAGGCGAGTTGAACAAGGAAACCAAACTGGTGCTATTTCAGCAAAAGTAATTCGACTGCAGCATCACCAGCACTCAAGGCGAGATGGTTTCCATCTCGCCTTTTTCGTTACTCTTTTTGTCCGATGGCCGCATTTGCCAAGCCGCAATCACCGCTAACGCACACAGCAGCGCGACCAGTAAAAACGTTTCATCAAATGCGTGAATTCGCCCGGCACTGTCGGCTACCGATCCGGCCACCACGGAACGATGACTGGCCAAACGCCATTCCAGCACAATACCGACCAGACTCACGCCGATGGCACCACCGAGCTGTCGCATAAAATTGATGGTGCTCGCTCCCTGCGCAATCAACTCGCGATCCACCCCGCGCATTGCCCCCAGGCTCAGCGCCGGCAAAACGAAACCAAGCCCGATACGACCGATAATCGCCCACGCTACCAACAGCAAATAACTGGTACCAGACGCACCAACCGCCATCAATCCGAATGACGCGACCAGCAGCATCAAGCCAAGAGAGACCAGCAAATTCGGCGCGAAGCGATCGGCCAACCTACCCGCCAACGGAATCGTCACAGCCAGCACCAAACCCGCCGGTAGCAATACCAGACCAGCGCGTGACGGCGAGTAGGCGAGCCCGATTTGCAGATACACCGGCAACAAATAGGTCGAGCCAAATAGTCCCATGCCATAAATAAACGCCACTAGCGCACCCATTGAAAACTGGCGATAACGAAACAATGCCAAATTCATCAAGGGCGACGCAGCGCGCCGCTGCCAGGCCAGAAAGCCCGCCAAGGCGCACGCTGCAATGACCAACAAGATGACGGCCTGACGCAGGTCGTCATGTAAGTGCACAAGTCCGTTGAGCAGGCTGATTGTGCCAACACCGGCCAGCAGCAGACCTTTCCAGTCGAGCGATTTTGCCTCGCCCATCAGCGGTGAATTCACCGACAAAAATCGCCGCACTAAAACCAGCACCAACAGACAAAATGGCACCACGACAAAAAAAATCGAGCGCCAGCCGAACAATTCAACCAGCACTCCGCCGATACTCGGACCAATGGCTGGTGCCAGCACAACACCAAAGCCGAAGATACCCATTGCCTTGCCTTGCTCTTTCAGGTCGAAGGCACGCAGAATAACGATCGCAGGTATCGGCTGCAGCACGCCGGCTGCAAGGCCTTCCAACACACGCATCGACAACAGCATCGAATAATTGACACTGAAGCCGCCCACCACACCTCCAATCAGCAGCGCAATGATGGTGATGCTGTACGTGCGGCGCAGACCAAAACGCAGCAGCAGCCATGGCGTAGTGAGCATCGACAACGTCATCGCCAGCATGAATGCTGCTGATACCCACTGCGCTCTTTCCTGCCCAATCTGAAAATGCAGGCTGAGATCAGGAACGGCAACATTGACAATAGTCGACGACAGAATCGATGCCATCGAGCCGATCATGACCGTTAGTAGCACCAGCCACTTATGGCGCTCGCCGTAACGTTGGCGCAGTACTTCGATGGTAGCGATAATTACTCCCCCGGCAGCAAATTAGTTGAGCAGTTTCGCCACAAAAAACGCGATCGCCGAGACCACGACCGTCGAGCCGAAGGGCAGGCAACAGAGGGTGCCGAACAAGCGAAAGCGCACGTCACCGGGAACCCGCCCGATGCCGAGCCGGTTTAACCACGGCAACAGAAGTGGGAAGACAATCAAGCCAATGAAAATGACAGCGACCCAGCGAATCATGGAGCGAACTTTTCGAGAGAAGACAAGTCGCCATCTTAGCGGATCAAGCGCAACACGATGAACAGCAGTAACGACAGCAAGACGGTCGACGCAAATGGCAGAAAAATATTTTTACCAAACAAACGAAAACGGATATCGCCGGGCAGCTTGCCAAGCCCGAGTTTTTCCAGCCAAGGCAACGCCGCCGACAGCACGACAAGGCCAACAAAAATCGCGAGGAACCAGCGAATCACAGGACACTCACAGTGCGGATCACAATCGCTGACTGCGATCATGACGCGCGTAGCGGTCGGGCAATTCAAGCTTCTTGCCGACCACCAGCACCTTAAAGAGCTCGCCCATTTCAGCAGGTGAGGTCAGCTTTTGTACCGCGTTTGCTTGCGGTAAATAACGTTGCGCATCGCCAGGGGGGATGCGCAACAACATATCACCGAGGCCTGCTTCCAGCATGAACGCCGCCTGACTCAGGTAACCCAATACGTCGAGACCACCGTCGACCGCAGCGCGCGCAATCGCTGTGAAATCGACGTGGCAAGTAATGTCTTGCAAACCTGGAAAATAAAACACATCGTCGTGTGCATGATGGCGGTAATGGCACATCAGCGTGCCTTGATCACGCATATCGAGATAATATTCCCGCGCCGGAAAACCATAATCAATTAGCACGGCCGCGCTGCCCTGCCCCGACGCCTCAAACCCGGCACACATCATTTCTGCGAGCGAGCGCATGAAGCCGGTCGCGATCGGATGCACTTCGGTCACATAGCCAACCGGCAGCGCATCAGCATCGGGAATCTGCGCTAGCAGCGGCGGCTCGCAAGGATGATCGCGAAAAACAAAATTGCGCGCCGACAAACCCGACAACCCGATACCGCGTTCGCGCCAACCCTGCTCGGTCTTCACCACCAAATGCGCAGGCATGGCATCAAGGACCTCATTGCCAATAATAACGCCAGCAAAGTTGGTCGGAAATTGATCAAGCCAGACCACTTGCGGAAAGCGCCGCAGCTTTTGCTGTTGACGTGCGCGCAACTCGCCCGACAATTCGACGATTGCGTACCGATGCACTGGCAAGCCCATCACGGCGAGCTCGGTCAGCATATCGAACGCCAGCTGGCCGGTTCCCGCGCCGAATTCAAGCAACTGCGGTGCGGTATGCGGTAGCAATTCAGCGACAGCGCGCGCCAACGTTGCACCAAAAAGCGGTGTGAGTTCAGGCGCGGTTGTAAAATCACCGTCTTTGCCTAGCTTGGCCGCGCCGCCGCTGTAGTAACCCAACTCTGGCGCGTAGAGCGCCAGTTCCATGTAACGCGAAAACGAAATCCAGCCGGACTTATGGCGAATATCGTTAGCGATCAGCGTATGGAGGGCGCGAGATGCACGCAGCGCATCGGAAGAAGGATCAGGTAGTTGCAATTGCATGGCGTTATTGTAGAGAGTTCAGCGCGTATGGGGGAGAGTTACCACCACTATGACCATCGTTGACCACAAAGTTTCACCGGTGTTGGAAGCAACTTGTCACAATTGGCGCACTATCGCCTTGTTGATGTTTTACCGCAGATGAGATGAGGTGAGGTGAGATCGTACCCGTCGGTCAACCAACAAGGGATTCTGCAAACATCGGCAATGCGATTGCTCAAATTGGTAGGTGTGACGTCGGCGTTTGATGAGCTCGACAAGTGCCCACAGCTATGGCATACAAGAATTTCTGAAGCGGGAAA
>JAYTZV010000373.1:0-20887 GCA_043741695.1 Burkholderiales bacterium | reverse complement strand
CGCGCTTAGGAAAGCTAGGCTTTGCTTCGGGTCCTGCTGGCATGACGTGAAAACAAAGCACGGAGTTTCTATAGAGCGATAATTACCGGTAATTATTCATCGCATGATCTTGTTAAATTTATTCAAACTCGAAGGAAAATCCATGAAAAAAACTCTGCTGATCGCATCCCTGTTGGCTATTGCTTTGGCTGCTTGCGGTAAAAAAGAAGAAGTCGTTGCACCTGCACCTGCTCCTGCACCAACCGCTGAAGCCGCTGCTGCAAGCGCAACCAGCGCTGCTGTTACTGCAACCGGCGCTGCTGCCGATGCAACCAAGGCTGCTGCAAGTGCTACTGAAGCCGCTGCCGCTGCCGCTCCTGCTGCTGCCGACAAAGCTGCTGCTGCTGTTCCAGCTGCTGCTGAAGCTGCAAAAGCTGCTGGCGCTGCTGCCGGTGCTGCTGCTGACGCTGCTGCCGACGCTGCAAAAGCTGCTGCTGCTACCCCAGCTGCACCTAAGTAATTCTGTATCAGTTTTGAAAAAGCCGACTTTCGAGTCGGCTTTTTTGTTTGACGACTTGATTCTTTATTTACCCAGCGATGTCGACCCAATCGAATCCGTCGCTCTGACATGCGATTCTGATCTGCGCTGCGCTCTCGCCTAGCCCTGCAACGATCGCTGCATGCGCAAGCGCTTGCGTATTGTTTTGCTGACTCAAATGCGCACCTATCACCATGTTCAAACGACTCTTGTCGATCGCCTGAAGAATCTCGGTACTACTCGTGTTGGACAGGTGGCCGTATGCGCCGCCGATGCGTCGTTTCAGCGACGGCGGATAAACACAGTTATCCAGCAAGTCACGATCATGATTGCATTCAAGTATCAGTGCATCACAATAATTGAGCGCCCGGATCATATGCGCGGTCGCGTGTCCGGCGTCGGTAAGAACCCCCAATCGAAATGCTCCGTCCGTCGCGACATACTGCACTGGCTCGCGTGCGTCGTGCGGTACTGTGTAGGGATGTAATTCAAGGTCGCCAATTGACAGGGCTTCGCCGTCGCGACAAAATCGGACCTCGACATCGCGAGCATGCGCGTGCACCGCGCTAAAGGTGCCATGACTTAACCAAACCGGAATGTTATGCCGCCGTGCAAATTTAAACGCCCCGCCGACATGATCCGAATGTTCATGGGTAATGACGATACCCGTTACTTCGACTGGCGTGATGCCGAGTCGGGCTAGCCGAAGCTCAGTCTCCCTCAGGGCAAAGCCGCAATCTAGCATTACTATGGTGCGGGTCGTCCCTGAAGAGGCCGTAATCAGCAGAGCGTTACCCTCGCTGCCACTACCCAGACTGGCGTACTTCAAGCGGCTTGACCCCACCGGAGCGGAATGCTTATTTCAGCTGCTCCGCAAGCAACGCAAGAATGCGATCCGCGGTTGATGAGATTTCCGCTTTGCCATCACTGTTTTGCACCGTCACACGACTGCCTGCATCGACCTGCTTGACCGCAATGCGGTAGCGTTGCGCGGATTTAGCTTTGTCATCAGAGCCCGAGAAAAACCGCGCGAACAAGCCTTTATCAGACGCCGCCGATTTGCTCTTCGCATCTTTATCCAGATCAAGGTAGCGCACGAAATAAATACCTTGCGCCCGATCACGGTCTTCCACTGTGAAGCCCACCCGATCCAGCGCCAAACCAACACGGCGCCATGAACGATCGAACCCCTCATCGACCGCGACATAGCCAACATTGCCATCTTTGGCCAGTTTGGCGTGAGACGGTTGTGCCACTGCTTGAGCAACGCTTGCCTTGGCCTTGACTTCTTCCACGCCGAAACGCGCCATCATCCGCGACAAAAATTCAGCTTCGAGGCCCGGATCGGCAGGACGCGGTGTCCAGACCGTGCTTTCTTTCTGTTGGCCGACCAGCACCTCTTGTGCACCACGATGGCTGATGTAAATTTCAGTACTACCGTCGGCAGCCCGCTCGAGTCGCGTGCGGAACTTGTCACGCTCGCCCGTCGAGTACAGCGAATCGAGTACCTTGCCGATGGTATTGCGCAAAAAATCCTGTGGAATCTTCGCGCGGTTTTCCGCCCAGTCAGTCTCCATAATGCCGGCCTGCTGATTGTCGATATCGATCAGAAAACCGTTGTCTTGCCAAAAATCCTTGATCTGCGGCCAGAGTTTTTCGGGTGACTGCTTGACGACCAACCAACGTTGGTTACCATCGCGCTCAATATGCGCATCGGCAATCGACGACGGGGCAACCACGCTTGCGGTCGCACTGGTGGCAATCGGCGCATTCCCTCTTTGCGAGGAATACGCCGAGGCGGTGGTCGTCCCGTTTTTGCTCTCGGGGATCGCGTAGCGATTGTCACGCTGAAGCTGGGTCAAGTCAGGCGGAATTTCTAGCGTAGAGATATTGGACTTGCTCGCGCTTTTGTAATCGAGACGATTTGGCTCAAGAAGCGAGGAGAAACTACTGCACGCAGCAAGATTGGCGATGCCGATCACAGTCACGATGAGACGTTGAGGAGTGATGCCATGTGCGGTTCTGGAGTTCTTGCGAATAGTCATGTCGATACGATGTGAGGGTCGGATGGAGTTCGAAAACAACGCGAACGAAAAATTATTTCAAAAGACCAGATTGACGCATTGCTGTGCGCACCGTGTCATGAAAATCTGCATGCAGCGGCACCAGCGGCAAGCGCATGCCCGAGTCGATTAGGCCGAGCTCATGCATTGCCCATTTCAGCGGCACAGGATTGGGTTCGACAAACAGTTTATTGTGCAGAGGCAGCATGCGATTGTTGACTGCCACCGCATCTGCGACCTCGCCAGCCATTGCTGCAGCGCACAGGTCATGCATGGCACGCGGTGCGATATTGGCGGTCACCGAAATATTGCCTTTACCGCCGCAAAACATCAGTGCCATCGCTGTTGGATCGTCCCCTGAATACACGGCAAACGACGAAGGCGCGAGGCGAATCAGGTCGCTACCACGACCGATATTGCCAGTCGCATCCTTGACACCAACAATGCCGGGAATCGCAGCAAGACGCAAAATGGTCTCGTTGTTCATATCGGCCACAGTGCGGCCGGGTACGTTGTACAAAATCGCTGGCAAATCTACCGACTCGGCGATTTTTTTGAAGTGCTGATACATCCCCTCTTGCGTCGGCCGGTTGTAGTACGGCACCACCAGCAGCGACGCATCGGCCCCCACTTCTTTTGCGTAGCGCGTCAACTCGATCGCTTCAGAAGTGGAATTGCCGCCGGTACCGGCAATGATTGGAATCCGCTTGGCAGTATGCTCGACGGTGATCCGAATTAACTCGCAATGCTCCTCAACCGATACCGTCGGCGATTCGCCCGTGGTACCGACGATCACGATACCGTCGGTACCCTCGGCGATATGCCAGTCAATCAGTTTGCGCAATCCGGGCAGATCGAGACTGCCGTCAACATGCATGGGGGTGACAATGGCGACCAGGCTGCCTTGAATCATCATGGTGAAATGCGAAATTAAAATAAACATCGATTGTAGCGGATCGCCGGTGCCAATGACACAAACGGCACTCCGCGCTGAGACAAAGCCCTACAAAACCAGTTGTTGCGCGATTGGTGCACTGTCGGTGCGTAGTGCACACAGACGCTGCACCATCGCCGGTCGCGGTGCTACCTGAAAACCATCTTCGAAAGCCACCACGCGCATTTTGCACGGCGCGCCACGCGCCGCATCCATTAACTCGCCATGCGCAAGCAAAAAATCCGGATTCGATGGCTTGCCGAATGCGCTATTACCCTGCGCGAAAGTCTCGTAAATCAGCACACCGCCATCGACCAAACTGGCGAACAGCAACGGCAGCAGAGGACGATACAAATAATTGGTCACGACGATGCCTGCAAAATGATTGGGCTGCAGCAGTTCGCGCACAGCAGGTGTCAGTTGCGATGGGTGCGAACTCTGTGAATCGCCCGCCTCCAGGTCAGCACACAGAGTACGAACGCGATCACTCGACAAACGCTGCAACGCCGCTGCATCGCGATCGACCGCCAACACATGCATTCCAAGCGAGGCCAGCAACAGGCTATGCCGCCCACTGCCACATGCCAG
The DNA here is from genome assembly GCA_043741695.1 of Burkholderiales bacterium. Classification (GTDB taxonomy): domain Bacteria; phylum Pseudomonadota; class Gammaproteobacteria; order Burkholderiales; family Burkholderiaceae_D; genus Actimicrobium. Next base: position 16,785 of record JAYTZV010000373.1, on the reverse strand, counting down.
ATCGAGTACGGTCCCGGCTGGAATCAATGGCGCAAAACGCACCACCCACGGCGACGGTGCTGTATCGATCATGTGCGCAGACATCAGCTGTACGACAACCCCATCGCTTCGCGCACGTCACGCATGGTTTCCTGTGCGAGCTTGCGCGCGGTGTCGCAACCATCGGCGACTATTGCGCGCACCAGCGATGGGTCGTCCAGATAGAGCTGGGCCCGTTCGCGCATCGGCTCCTGCTCTTTCAAAATTGCGTCGATGACCGGCTGCTTGCATTCGAGGCAGCCGATACCAGCCGATTTGCAGCCCTTGACGACCCACTCCGTGGTCGCCGTATCGGAATACACCTGATGCAGTTGCCACACCGGGCAGCGCTCGGGATCTCCCGGATCGGTGCGGCGAATCCGTGCCGGATCGGTTGGCATCGTGCGAATTTTTTTGGTCAGCGAGTCTTTCTCTTCACGCAAGGCGATCGCGTTGCCGTAACTCTTCGACATTTTCTGACCATCCAGCCCGGGCAGACGCGACGATTCAGTGAGTAGCGATTGCGGCTCGACCAGAATCAACTTGCGACTGCCTTCAAGATAACCAAACAGACGCTCGCGGTCGATCATGCTTAAATTTTGTGCGTCGTCGAGCATCGCCTTAGCCTGCTCCAATGCTTCGTCCTTGCCTTGCTCTTGATAGGCGTTGCGCAATTCGGTATAGATCTTGGCGCGTTTGCCACCGAGCTTTTTGACCGCGTCGCGTGCTTTTTCTTCGAAGCCTTTTTCCTTGCCGTACAGATGATTGAAGCGCCGTGCGATCTCACGCATCATTTCTACATGCGGTACTTGGTCAGCACCAACCGGCACTTGACTGGCGCGATAGATCAACACGTCGGCTGCCTGCAGCAATGGATATCCCAGAAAGCCATAGGTCGCCAGATCTCGGTCAGCTAATTTTTCCTGCTGATCCTTGTAAGTCGGTACGCGCTCCAACCATCCCAACGGCGTTGCCATCGACAGCAGCAAATGTAGCTCGGCGTGTTCTGGCACTTGCGACTGGATAAAGAGCGTGGCTTGCGACGGATCTACGCCAGCGGCCAACCAGTCAACCAGCATGTCCCAAGTACTGGCTTCGATTGCGCCCGGGTCGTCGTAGTGCGTCGTCAGCGCATGCCAGTCAGCGACAAAAAACAGGCACGGCAATTCGGATTGCAGCCGGATCCAGTTTTTCAGTGCGCCGTGATAGTGGCCAAGGTGCAGCGCACCGGTCGGCCGCATGCCGGAGACAACACGATCAGGATACATAGTCGATCAGTTCAAGAGAAAGTGGAAAGGAGTCAAGACAAGCGTCAGCAATGTGCTGCCAGCAAACACGACTGGCGCAATCCAGAGCGGATACAGCACCTTGGTCATGGCCAGCGCCAGCACAATATAAAAACCATATGGCTCCACCTTGGCGTACTGCCATGCGGTGCGCGCGGGCAGCAGGCTGAACATGATGCGACCGCCATCAAGCGGGGGAATTGGAAAAAGATTGAAGGCAAATAGCACCAGATTGGTCGAAATACCCGCCTGCGCCATCTTGAAAAAGAACGGCTCGGTCACCCCACCAACAGTCAATGCGATACCCAACAAGGCCCAGATCAGCGCCATCACGAGGTTCGATGCAGGGCCTGCCAGCGCCACCCAACGCATGTCGCGCTTCGGATTGCGCAAGCGGTCGAACTGCACCGGCACCGGTTTCGCATAGCCGAACAAAAATGCTCCGCCGGTGGTGACGAATAGCAGAATGGGTATCAAGATTGTGCCGAATGGATCGATATGCCTCAACGGATTGATGCTCATGCGGCCGGCGGCATACGCCGTATTATCGCCAAAATAACGCGCTGCATAAGCGTGTGCTGCTTCATGCAGCGTGATGGCAAACAAGACTGGCAGTGCGTACACCGCAACAGTTTGGATCAGGGCATCGAAATTCATCGTCGATATTTTATCAGAGGGAAGTTCGACGGCAGCGAATGTGCGGCCATCGGCAAAGCTGTAGCGTGATCAAAATCCAAACAGGGATACCGCACCGCGCCCTTCGCGAACCAGCACTGGCTGCTCGCCGGTCAAATCAACTACCGTCGTTGGCTCCAGGCTGCATGCGCCACCATCAATCACCAGATCGACCAGTTTTTCAAGGCGCTCGCGGATGGTATCGGCATCGTTCAATGGCGCGTCACCCCCCGGTAAAATCAGCGTAGTGCCAAGCAATGGCTGTGCGAGTTGTTCGAGCAGCGCATGGGCGATGCGATTTTCCGGTACGCGCAAGCCAATGGTTTTGCGCGATGGATGACTGACCCGGCGCGGCACTTCCTTGGTTGCCTCCAGAATCAATGTGTAAGGACCCGGCGTGGCAGATTTCAACAAACGATATTGTTTATTGTCGACCTTGGCGTACAACGCGATTTCCGCAAGATCACGGCATAACAACGTCAAGTGATGCTTGTCATCGACCGCGCGAATCCGGCGCAATCGCGTCACTGCATCCTTGTCGTCAAGATGGCAGACCAGTGCATAACACGAGTCAGTTGGTAGCGCGACGATGCCGCCAGCGTGGATGATCTGGGCTGCCTGTTGAATTAATCGTTGCTGCGGATTATCGGGATGAATCTGAAAAAATTGGCTCATGAGACAGTATAAATATCTGGGCTGGCAACAACGCGTGGCAGCCGAGCCGCCAACAACGTTGCACCCAACAACGCAATAAATGGGGATATACACGCTCTACTGCAAGAGCCTGTGCTGCCCGAAAGATAGTCCTCGGGCGCTTGCTAGAGGGCCCAGTCAGCCCACACCGGTGTGACAAAAGAAGGCAACGGCGGCAGCGCGCCCAGATCGACCCGTGATTCACCGGGTGCATGAAAGTCCGAACCACGCGATCCGCGCAATTTGAATTGCTGGGCGACTTTGGCCCAGACCGCATAGTCGTCAACCGTGTGGCTACCTGTAATTACTTCAATGGCGTTGCCGCCAAGCGCGATAAATTCGTCCAGCAATGCGTTGCGCTGCAATTCATTGAACCGATACCGGCCCGGATGCGCGATGATCGGCGTACCACCCGCACCCTGAATCCAACCTACTGCCTGATCAAGCGTGGCCCACCGATGCGGCACAAACCCGGGTTTTCCCTCGATCAGATATTTTTTAAATACACCTGCGATATCGCTGCATACACCAAGCGAGATGATGTAGCGCGCAAAATGCGTGCGCCCAAGCAGATCAGGATTACCGGCAAACCTGAGCGCGCCGTTGAATGCGTCAGGAATACCGACTGCGCCTAGTTGCTCGGCCATTTCGCGCGCGCGTTGTTCGCGGCCATTACGCGTGTGGTGCAGTCCATCGATCAGTGCCTGATTAGTTTCGTCAATTTGCACCCCAACGATATGTACGGTCTCGCCACCCCACGTAATCGAGATTTCGACGCCAGCGACAAACGCGAGATCCAATGCAGCTGCCGCCTCGCGAGCCGCCGCGATACCACCCACCTCGTCATGATCGGTCAACGCCCACACATCCACACCATTGGCCTTGGCCCGCGCGGCCAGCATGGCGGGTGCCAGCTTGCCATCGGACACGCTGGAATGGCAATGCAGATCGATGTTCAATACGGCGGGTGATGTATCTGGATTTGTCATGACCCAATTGTAGCGCGATGCGCTTGTAAGCGACGGCGCTTGCGCACGTCAGCAGCTGCTGGCGAATACCCGGCCCGCAATCATCGCTGCAAAAAATCGCTCAGATGGCGCGCCAGTACCGCTGGCTGATCGTGATGCAGCATGTGTCCGGCGTCCGCAATCATGACGGTTTCGACGTTGGCAATAAAGCCAATGCGGCGGTCGATTTCAACGCGCGCCGTGTCTTTCTGCCCAAGCCAGCGCCAGACGTCGGTGTCCGCTGCTTCGACCCACAGAACCGGCGCCGTGATGCGCTGCCAGCACGCCGTCACATCATCGACGTGATACAACAACGGGCTCGGTAACTTGTGCACGCTATCAGCCAATATCTGCCATTGACCATCGCTCTGCTGCGCAGCCCAGTGCGATGACAAAAACGCAGCGCGTTCATTGGTCAACCGCGGATTATTTTTTTGCAGACGCTGGATCACTTCGTCTTGCGACGCATATCCACGCATTACTGGTGGTGCCGCTAACTGATCAAGCCAGCTTGCGTAGCGATGCGGTGCCTGCTGAGGTTGCGACGCCGGCATACCGAAACCTTCCAGATTAAACAGCCGGGCAATGCGATGCGGCCGCACACCGGCATACAACATCGCCACGTTGGCACCCATGCTGTGACCAAGCAGATTGACCGGCTGCACCGGCGAAAAATGGGTAAGGATTGCATCGAGATCACCGAGGTAGTCTGCAAACCAGTACGAGTCTGCACCGGACGAATCGGTTAGACCAAAGCCGCGCCAGTCAGGGGCAATGACATGCCACTCTCGCTGCAGTTCATCCACCACAAATTGAAACGAGGCCGACATATCCATCCAGCCATGCAGCATCACCAGCAGCGGTGCGCCGGGCGCGCCCCAGTGTCGAATGTGATAACGCAGACCGCGTACCGTGATAAATTCAGAACGAGAAATAATCATGATGGTCCGCAAATCCCCGACAGTGAAAGTAATTAAAAATAATGATTCGCCCATGCCATTTTTCCGCGACCGGACGCTCGCGATGATACAGGACCGCCGCATGCCTCCCTCACTACCGAGCCTCGCTCATTATCGGCAGCTACACGATAACTTTGTCTGGAATGTACCGCCGGATTTCAACATCGCGCAGGTCTGCTGTCACCGCTGGCGCAACGATGCGACACGCATTGCGCTACGTTGCGAAGACGCCGACGGTGAACTGACTGAACTGAGCTACGAAGAATTGCAGCTTGAAGCCAATCGCCTGTCGAACGCGTTACACCACCTCGGCGTACAGCGCGGCGACCGGGTTGCGATCGTCTTGCCGCAGCGGGTCGACACCGCTATCGCATTGATCGCCTGCTTCCAGCTAGGCGTGGTGGCCATGCCGATGTCGGTTTTGTTCGGACCTGATGCGCTGGCCTATCGACTGCAGGATAGTGGCGCCGTTGCTGCGATTGCCAACCGCGCCACGCTGATGCATCTGCTGGCTTGTAAGCAGACCTGCCCTGCCCTGCAAAATCTGATCGATGTCGATGGTGAGTCGGCAGATTGTCTCGACTGGCACATGCTGCTGGCAGATGCATCGACCAATTTTACACCGGTAGCAACACGCGCCGACGACCCCGCCTTGTTGCTCTACACGAGCGGCACGACCGGCGAAGCCAAAGGCGCGCTGCTGCCGCACGCGGCACTTATTGGTAATCTTCCAGGCTTCGTCGCATCGCAAAACTGGTTTCCGCAAGCCGGTGATATCTTCTGGTCGCCGGCCGACTGGGCCTGGACGGGTGGTCTGATGGATGCGCTCTTGCCGACGCTCTATTTTGGTCAGACGATCGTTGGTTGCCAGCGCCGGTTTTCTGCAGAGATGGCTTACGACCTGCTCGAAAAATACGCAGTGACGAATACGTTTCTATTCCCGACTGCGCTGAAAATCATGATGAAGGCAGTGCCGCTGCCACGCAAACAATTCGCACTGAAACTGCGCGCGGTAATGAGCGCGGGTGAAGCCGTCGGCGACGTTGTATTCGGTTGGGCGCGCGATGCATTGGGCGTGACGATCAACGAAATGTTCGGACAAACCGAGATGAATTATTTAGTCGGTAACAGCGCACAGCGATGGCCGGCGCGTGCTGGCAGCATGGGTCTGGCGTATCCAGGGCATCAGGTTGCCGTCATCGATGACGATGGCATTCCGTTACCGACTGGCGAGATCGGCGAAGTCGCACTACATCGGCGCGATCGCCACGGCATGCCGGACCCGATTTTTTTTCTGGGCTACTGGAACAACGCGAACGCCACTGCACAAAAATTTTCTGGCGACTGGTGTCGCACCGGCGACCTCGCAACGATCGACGCTGACGGCTATTTTTGGTATCAAGGTCGGGCCGACGATATGTTCAAGTGTGCCGGCTACCGGATCGGGCCTGCTGAAATCGAGCACTGTCTGCAAAAGCATGCAGCAGTGGTCAATGTAGCAGTCGTGCCGAAACCCGATCGCGAACGCGGCAATATCGTCAAGGCATTCGTGCTGCTGAGCGACACCACCGTACGCAGCAAACAAGCCGACGCGGCGCTCATCAATGCATTGCAGCAGCTGGTGCGCAATCAACTTGCGCCCTACGAATATCCGAAAGAAATCGAATTTGTCGATGCTTTGCCGATGACAGCGACCGGCAAGCTGCAGAGACGTGTTTTGCGCGAACTGGAAGCACAACGGGCGCAACAAGCGACAAGCTACGCGACGCCTACATGAGCGGTCACGCAGTGTTTATTGTTCCGCGCACCAGGCGTTGCAATGCGGTGGGCAAGGTCACTATAACCTGTACAAATTGCCGGGTTGGTAGCGTTGCACCCAACACGTTAATGTGTTGAACGGTTTCCAGCTTATCCCTCGCATTCATAGTAATGACGCTGCGATACAACCCGATAAGGATTCTTTTCCGGTCCGATTCGGACAGTGATACCGTCGCAGCAGCAAGACTGTTGATGAGTGGTGCGCGTTTTTCGGCATCGAACGCTTCGGATAGGTGCACGATTGTTCGCAACCGCGCGGCGCGATTTTCCCGATTCGGAATTTGCCCAACCTGAGGCACCAGATCCGTCAACATTTCTGCACTCAGCAATTGCGGTGGTGCCAAAAAAAATCGCAAGGTACTAGCAATAGTGAGATCGGCGTAATTGTGTTCGAGCGTCAGCATTCTTAAAACCAGCGCATGCATGCCTTCCTGACGCGCCTGGCCCGACAGCGCGGACACACTGGCAAAGGTTGCAAGAAAATCTTCCATTGTCGTGTTTGCCAAGTGCATGTCGCGTCCGATTGCAGCCTGCTGCTCCGGTGAAAAAAGGCGAATCTCATTGCGCATCGCGTCGATCAACTGATTGATCTGCGGCCGAAATGCATCCGATGATCCGAATGGCAGCGACAACAACAAGTTGCGAAGCGGCACAGCCCGATGCTGGAGGGGTAATTCGCGACACTGTTCAAACAAGCGAATCAGCGCGGTACAAATCGCATCGGGATTCTTTAACGAGCGGTTCACAACGCTGGTCAGTTCTTTGAGCACGCGAGCTTGTGCATCTGCAGGCAAATTGCGCTTGCTAACCACAATCATGTTTTCCAGCAGCGGGACTTTTTCTGCCTCGGCACATACGTCGATATCGTTTTCGGCGATGCAGATAAAACGGAGCTCAAATTGCCGCCACAGTGGCGCGGCGACTCGTTCATCGAGTGTGGCAATATCTTTGGCCACATCATCAAAACACGATGGTTTGATCGGCGTAGTCATGCCCAAGCTGGCAATAATTGCAGATAATGTGTTGGCTGTATTGCTGGCCAGCCGTTGTTCCAGCCGGGAACGATCGTACTTGCTAGCACTTCCAAGCGCACATAATGCAGCATGATCCATGTAAGGCAGTGCCAAACCGCCACGGTCTGGTGGAGCGTAATGTCGGTCTGCGTTGGTTGATGGCGCGTTCAAACGCGTTGATGAAGCTAGAATTGGTGACATAGGATAGAGACTAGTTACAGAAAGAATGCACTGAGTAACGCCTGAAAACATTTAGTTCCAACAAGTGTTTTGATCAATTGCGCTCTGTTTCGATGTTCGGTTCTGTGTTGGCGCGCGCAGCGGTAAAATACAGCCTTCAACTCTGCGCAGAAAACCCATGGCCATCTATCAGCTCGGCGAGCACGCCCCAGTCATCGACCCCTCTGCTTACGTCACCGACGAAGCCACGTTAATTGGCCGCGTCACGCTGCACGCAAACACCAGCATCTGGTCCAACGTCACCGCCCGCGCCGACAACGAACCGATCACGATTGGCAAAAACAGTAACGTGCAGGAAGCGTGCGTGCTGCATGCCGATCCCGGTTTTCCACTGACAATCGGTGAAAACGTATCGGTCGGTCATCAAGCGATGCTGCACGGCTGCACGATTGGCGACGGCGCGTTAATTGGCATTCAGGCGATCATTTTGAACGGTGCAAAAATCGGTAAGCATTGTCTGGTCGGTGCCGGTGCATTAGTCACCGAGGGCAAAGAGTTTCCGGATAACTCGCTGATCATTGGTGCGCCAGCCAAGGTTGCACGCACGCTGTCGCCCGAAGAAATCGCCCGCTTGCACGAGAGCGCGCAACACTACGTCGAGCGCGCGAATCAATTCAAAACAAGTTTGAAGCGAGTCGGTTAATGGCCATCGATACACTGCAAAAATTCATGTTCGACGGTGCGCCGGTTCGCGGTGAGCTGGTTGAATTATCAGCGACCTGGCAGCAAGTGCAATCGCGGCGAGATTATCCGGCTGCCGTCAACACGCTGCTCGGAGAGATGTTGGCTGCCGCGGCACTGCTGTCTGCCAATTTGAAATTCAACGGCGCCATCGTGATGCAAATTCACGGTGATGGCCCGGTACGTTTGCTGGTAGTGGAATGCGATGCCGATTTGCAAATGCGCGCTACTGCCAAGTTCGACAGTGACACGATCATCAGCGAGGCAGCACTGCTACCCGATCTGGTAAATCTGCACGGTAACGGCCGCTTCGTGATCACACTCGATCCGAAAGACAAGCTGCCCGGGCAACAAGCCTATCAAGGCGTGGTGCCGCTCGACGGTGACTCGATCGCCAGCGTGATCGAACACTACATGATGCGCTCGGAACAACTCGACACAAGGCTTTGGCTAGCCGCCGATCGCAGTGTTTCGCGTGGGCTATTGCTGCAAAAGCTACCGACCAGTGGTGGCACCGACGCACCGATAGACGACGATCTCGCCACCTGGGATCGCACCGTAATGCTGGCATCGACCTTAAAAAACGCCGAGTTGCTCGATACCGATATCGATACCTTGATGCGACGTTTATTTTGGGAAGAAACCATTCGGGTATTCGATCCGAAACACCCCAGCTTTCGTTGCACCTGCAGCCGTGAGCGCGTCAGCAACATGCTGAAAATGCTGGGTCAACCGGAAGTCGAGTCGGTACTGGACGAATTGGGTCATGTCGCAATCGATTGCGAATTCTGCGGCCAGCACTACGAGTTCGACAAAATTGATTGTGCGCAGTTATTTATCGCGCCCGATGCAGCCACGCTATTAGCTGCCGATACGCAGATCAAGCACTGAACGCAATTCAATTCTTTGCGGAACCATTTGCGATACCAAGCTAGTCACTGAGATTCCGGCGAAGGCCATATTTCAGTGAGGAGACCCGATGCAACAGCAAGCGGTGCGTTTTGGTAGCAACCCACATGGTTTGAACTCACTGGCAGATGTTGACGGTGTGACGCCTCTAGCACCAACAGGTACTGCGGCAAGAGTCCAGCCACCATCCCCACCGTTACGTCGTATCGTACCTCGCGCTTCTCATCTGCAATCTGCATGGCGGGTGCGTCAATTCGCTGGCAGCGGCTATTTCGGCTCGGTCGCGATACCGCGTTTGATGACGCAAAGCGACATCGTCGAAGTGCGACAAGCGCTGGAGCGGCTCGGTCCGTTCGGTGACGATCGCATCAACAATTACGCGCGATTACACGCTGCCATCATCAGCACGAATGCTGCCAGTGCACATGCCGTGTTGACACTGGATCGCCATCGGATCATCAATCCAAATCAGTGTGGACTTGATGGCGGCACATTGCTGCATTGCCTGGTTGAACACCTTTGGCGCGTGCAGTAATCAATTCGGCTTGGAGGTTTTCACGGATCAAATTGCGTACAAGCTCGACTAGCGTCGCACACAAAGGGAAAATAAACTTTCCGAATAGAAAGTCAATTATGTGAAAAACAGTGCTACAGAACCATCTCGATTGCGACACCACTCATTGACATGTTCGCGCACGCCGAATGTCAACGAGGAACAAAAAATGCAGTCGCAACCGGTCAGTATCCGAAGCGCTACAACGCTGCACTCAACGCATGTAGAGTCCGATCCAATACCATCTGCAGATTCAGCCCAATCTACGGCATCGGCAAGTCTGCCGACTTCGCTGAGAGGCAACACAGGACCACACCGCGTGGCACCCGTCACGCATCATTTGCGATCCGCCTGGCAAGTGCGTCAATTCGCCGGCAGCCGCCACTTTGGATCCGCCACGATACCGCGCTTGATGGGCGCTGCAGAATTGGCCGAGGTACAACGTGCGCTGAACAGACTCGGACCGTTTGGCGCGGATCGTATTGATAATTTCGGTCGACTACATGCTGCCATCACTGGTGGCAACGCAGCCAGCGCACACGCAGTGATCACCCTGGTTCGGCATCGGATTATCTCCCCTGACCAACGCGGACCGGACGGCGATACATTGCTGCATTCCTTGGTCGAATGCTGCCGACCAGCACCGGACGCAGACATGATGGATTCGAGCGAGACAGCTATCATGATGGATTCGAGCGAGCCAGCGATCGGCTTGAAAGAACGACTCACACTACTGATCGCGGCAGGTGCGAATCCGAATGCGCGTGATAGCAGTGGCCGCACGGCGTTCGAGCGAAGTCTGTATAGCAGCAGACCAGATTGGGAGCAGGTCGCCCGTGCGTTACTTGAAGCAACGCCGGTACCGCTGCACCTACACAAGGTAGATAGTGGCAAAACGCTGCTGCATCGCGCTGCACGTCAGGGGGACGTGACCACGGCCGGGCGCTGGCTGTCCCTTGGACTTCCGGTCGATGTCGGCATCAAACCCGGCTTCGGCATGAACGACGTGGAGCTGAAAACACCGCTGCGCTACGCGCTCAAAAACCAGTCACTGGAGGGGCTTGAAATTACGCGGATGCTGGTTGATGCTGGGGCAAATACGCACCGTCGCTCTGAGTCCACCGGCAACACCCTGTTGCATCGCGCGGTCTGTGACAACGACATGCAACTGCTGCGAGGATGGAGTGCTGCCGGCCTGAGATCAAATGTGCTTGTGTCGGATTTCTGCGGATTAAGTCCTCTGACGTTGGCTGTCGATCGTCATTCGAAAGAACGTGACCTGCTGGCACTCTTGTGCACGGTTGAGCCGGTCGATTGTATTGACAAGCGTGGCTGGGCCGCCATCCACTATGTTGTATCGAGCGAAGAACGATTACTCGCACTCAGGCCACTGATCGACGCTGGTGCTGATCTGAATCTTCACACGATACGTGGCGAATCGCCACTCGAACTATGCGTCGCACTTTGCATCCGAGCCAAAAATGCCACCTTGTTCCGTTTGCTAATGCAGCGGGGTGCGGATCCGGATATTCCTAATCCGCTTAACGGCATCACACCACGTCGCCTGTACAACGCATCGCGGCAGTGGTGGAATGGGGCGCCACTTCCCTGATGCGAAAAAACTTGTCGTACAAGTGTTTCTGATTGGACGTTACGGTCATTTTTTTTGCTGTGCGGCACCTCGGGAGGGAGCGGTATCTGCCGGAACAACCGACCCCGGCGCGGCGGTACCTTTCGGCGCCAGCACCTGCACAAAAACTTCATCCTGCTTGATCATGCCCAACTCATAGCGCGCACGTTCTTCAACGGCCCCGGTGCCCTCTTTCAGATCCTGCACTTCCGATCCAAGCTTGTTGTTGCGCGCTTGCTGATCAGTGTTCTTTTTCCTGGCCGCGGCAACTTGCCGTTCCATATCCCAGACGCGCAGCCAGCCACCCTTGCCAAGCCAGAGTGGATACTGGATCAGCAACAAAAGCGCCACGAGGCAGAGCAGGATCAGGCGCATAGTCGAAGAGATCGAGATGTGCGCCGAGCTCCCAGAGCCGGCGCAACAGGCGTTTAGCGCAGGCGATCAGCGCAGATTATAAAAAGCATGACGACCGGGATAGCTGGCAATATCACCCAAGTCTTCTTCAATGCGCAGCAACTGGTTGTACTTGGCCATACGGTCCGAGCGCGACAATGAGCCGGTCTTGATTTGCAGCGCATTGGTGCCAACGGCGATATCGGCAATCGTTGAATCTTCGGTCTCGCCTGAGCGATGCGAAATCACCGCTGTGTAACCGGCGCGCTTGGCCATTTCGATGGCGGCAAACGTCTCAGTCAACGTACCAATCTGATTGATCTTGATCAGAATCGAATTGGCGATATTTTTTTGAATGCCTTCGCGCAGAATTTTGGTGTTGGTCACGAACAAATCGTCACCCACCAACTGGATTTTTTTGCCGAGTGATTGGGTCAACGTGGCCCAGCCATCCCAATCATTTTCCGCCATGCCGTCTTCGATCGAAATGATCGGATATTTATCGCACCATGTGGCCAGTAAATTGGTGAAGTCACCTGACGACAGCGCCAATCCACCTTCACCCGCCAACTGATATTTGCCATCTTTGTAGAATTCGCTGGCAGCGCAATCCAGACCGAGAGCGATCTGCGTACCGGGCTCGTAACCGGCTTCTTCGATCGCCTGCAAAATCAGTTTGATCGCGGCTTCATGATTCGCGACCGATGGAGCGAAACCGCCTTCATCCCCGACCGCAGTCGTCAAGCCTTTGGACTGCAGAATTTTTTTCAGCGTGTGGAAAACTTCAGCGCCATAGCGAATCGCTTCCCGAAAACTGGGCGCGCCAACCGGGATAATCATGAACTCCTGAATATCGAGATTGTTGTCGGCATGGGCACCGCCATTGATCACGTTCATCATCGGTACCGGCATTTGCATCGCGCCACTGCCACCGAAATAGCGGTATAGCGGCAAGCCTGATTCCTCCGCAGCCGCTTTGGCCACTGCCATCGACACTGCTAATGTCGCGTTTGCACCGAGGCGCGCCTTGTTGTCGGTGCCGTCCAGGTCAATCAGCGTGCGGTCCAAAAACGCTTGCTCGTTGGCGTCGAGCCCCATGATCGCTTCAGAAATTTCGGTGTTGATGTGCTCGCATGCTTTCAGTACGCCTTTGCCGAAATACCGGCCCTTGTCGCCATCACGCAGTTCGATGGCTTCACGCGAGCCCGTCGACGCACCCGACGGTACCGCTGCACGACCCATTACGCCGGATTCGAGCAAGACGTCGCACTCGACGGTCGGATTGCCGCGTGAATCAATAATTTCACGGCCGATGATGTCTACGATTGCACTCATGAATTCTCCAGAAATACAGTTTTGAATTTGGTAGGGTGGCGTTGCGGTGTGAGTCGAAATAGGCGACGTCAGGCGAAGTCGGTTTCCAGAAAACCGTTTTTCTTCACGACGCGATCAATATCGATCAGTGTTTGCAATAGTTCTTTCATCCTTGCCAGCGGTACCGCGTTTGGTCCATCCGATTTCGCTTCGGCTGGATTGGGGTGTGTTTCCATGAACAGGCCAGCGATGCCCACCGCAATCGCGGCGCGCGCCAGCACCGGCACGAATTCTCGCTGACCACCGGACGAGCTGCCCTGCCCACCTGGCAGCTGCACTGAGTGCGTTGCATCGAATAGGATCGGGCAACGGGTCTCGCGCATGATCGCCAGCGAACGCATATCGGAAACCAGGTTGTTGTAGCCGAATGAAACACCGCGTTCGCATGCCATGAAATTATCTTCCGGCAGTCCGATCTCACGCGCTGCAGCACGCGCCTTGTCGATCACGTTGACCATGTCATGTGGTGCCAGAAACTGGCCCTTCTTGATATTGACCGGGCGTCCAGACTGCGCACACGCATGAATGAAATCAGTCTGCCGACAAAGAAATGCTGGCGTTTGCAAAACATCGACGACCGCCGATACCGGTTTGATTTCATCAATCGAATGGATGTCGGTCAGCACCGGTACGTGCAATTGTTGTTTGACGTCAGCCAGAATTTCCAGCCCTTTTTCCATACCCAGACCACGGAAGGATGTACCCGACGACCGGTTGGCTTTGTCAAACGACGACTTGTAAATAAAAGGCACGCCAAGTGCTGCAGTAATTTCCTTCAGCTGACCAGCGGTATCGAATGCCATTTGCCGTGACTCGATTACGCATGGACCGGCAATCAAAAAAAATGGCTGGTTCAAGCCAATATCGAATCCACATAGTTTCATGCTGCATCCTTAAGGGTTGCGGCTTCTTTGTGTGCCAACGCGGCTTTAATAAACGAAATAAACAAGGGATGACCATCACGCGGTGTCGATTTGAATTCCGGATGATATTGGACACCGACGTACCACGGATGTGCGTTGTCGCCGGCGCGTGGCAATTCCATGATTTCGCATAAATCTTCGGTCGGGGTACGCGCCGATACAACAAGCCCGGCTGCCTCCACCCGGCTCAGATAATGATTGTTGGCTTCATAGCGATGGCGATGGCGTTCGGTGACGACGTTGCCATAAATTTCAGCAGCGAGCGTACCGGGCTTGACTGCGCAAGTTTGCGCGCCGAGGCGCATCGTGCCACCGAGGTCTGAATTGATATCGCGCTTTTCAACTTTGCCGTCGTGGTTCTGCCACTCGTTGATCAGGGCGACCACAGGTTGATCGGTCTCGCTGTCGAACTCGGTGGAATTGGCGTTGCTCAAACCTGCCTTGTTGCGTGCATATTCGAGCAACGCAACCTGCATGCCAAGACAAATTCCCAAGTAAGGAATTTTGTTTTCACGGGCAAAACGCGCCGCCGCGATCTTGCCTTCCACACCGCGCTTGCCAAAGCCACCGGGCACCAAAATCGCATCGTATTTGGCAAGACCTGCGGTGCCATTCAATTCGATTTCTTCCGAATCCAGATATTCGATATTGACCCGGCTTTCGGTATGGATACCGGCATGACGCAACGCTTCGGTTAATGATTTATACGATTCGGTCAGATCAACATATTTACCGACCATGCCGATAGTCACATCGTGTTTTGGATTTTCGAGCGCATGAACCAACTTGGTCCACATCGTCAAATCTGCTGGCTTGGGCGACAGGCCAAGCTTGTCACAGACAATTTTGTCGAGACCCTGATCGAACAGCATCTGCGGAATTTTATAAATCGTATCTGCATCCCACACCGAAATTACCGCGTCTTCCTGCACGTTCGAAAACAGCGAAATTTTCGCCCGCTCATCGTCTGGAATCGGCCGATCGGCACGACACAGCAGCGCATCCGGCGAGATACCGATCTCGCGCAGCTTTTGCACGCTGTGCTGCGTCGGCTTGGTTTTGAGTTCACCGGCCGAGACCAGATACGGTACCAGCGTCAGATGCACAAATGCTGCAGCCTGACGACCGCCGCGCAAACTGAGTTGCCGCGCCGCTTCGAGAAACGGCAGCGACTCGATGTCACCAACCGTACCGCCAATTTCTACCAATGCAACGTCGAAGCCTTCAGCACCGCGATGGATGTAATCCTGAATTTCATTGGTGATGTGCGGAATCACCTGAACGGTCTTGCCGAGGTATTCACCACGGCGCTCTTTGCGGATGACCGATTCATAAATCTGACCGGTGGTGAAGTTGTTGACCTTTTTCATCTTGGCTGTGATGAAGCGCTCGTAATGCCCAAGATCAAGGTCAGTCTCGGCACCGTCGTCGGTGACGAATACTTCGCCATGCTGGAATGGACTCATCGTGCCCGGATCAACGTTGATGTACGGATCGAGCTTGAGAAGAGTGACTTTGAGACCGCGCGATTCAAGAATCGCAGCGAGTGAAGCGGCGGCAATTCCCTTGCCTAGGGAAGAAACAACGCCGCCGGTGACGAATACAAACTTGGTCATTGCTGAAGGTGCCGGATGGCACGTGCGGGAAATACAAATTATAACGTAATGAGAACAGGCGTTTTGGGTTTTGCGGCGGGCTCGCTGAAGAGTCGACAAATGGAAATATACTTTATGAGAACTGGGTTCTCATAACTCTCCTGCTGCGATTCAGGCTTCCAAAAATATTTTCTAAACTTTTTAGTGTCACGACAAAGCGAAGGTAATCGGGCAATCGCAATACACACAGCATTTTGCGGAACTTTGTGTCCGCCTGCCAAGCGGTTTTTTTTGGATAGCGCTGTAATTATCCGACGCTGAAAAAATAGATCTCACACTTGATACAGCTACGCTAACGAAGCCATCATTTTTGCCGATATGAGCAAGAACGTTGATATATTTCGCACTTTCATTACCGTAGCCTCGACCCGTTTGGATTCACAGCCTCTTCATCCTTTCTTGTAGGATAAAAAAACATTTTTTGAGGAAGCTCATAAAAAATTATGCCGTGGATACCGTCGACCTCAGACTTTTTGATACGACGCTGCCAAATATTATTGAATGCGTTGTCGAGGATCGCCTCATCACCTCTCGCGTACACTTCCTCGATGAACGCGATGTCCGTACCCGTTGGAAATATCAGCGAAAACTCTTCGTCTGTCGACTTGAAAATATCGTAGACGCAGTTTTCCGCACCATCAATAATCTGAATATTTTTCATCATTCACTGCTAAGGTTTAACATTTCTATATCGCCCTCCTGGCGTCTGAACGTCCCAATGTGGACCTCCATGAGCACGCCCTCCTTGGCCACTGGGACACCAGACATCACCGTTAGCATCTTCCCAACCATAACTAGAACCACCCATGCCTCGATTTGGATTTGGCATCCAATTTTCACCTCGTCTTGGATCTTTAAATCCCTCCGCTTCGCCTGGTTTTCCGGGCGCTTTTGCCCCATTCGGATCGTAAGCATTTTCAGGCGGCTTGACGAACATCGGCCCAAAAACTTCCCATCC
>JAYTZV010000372.1:0-2885 GCA_043741695.1 Burkholderiales bacterium | reverse complement strand
ATTGGAATGAATGCTTCGGACTTCAGGCCGGCGTTGACGATGACGAAATTATGGTCAAGGCGGACGACTTCGGCAGAGATCACTTCACCGGAACGCATGTCCTGACGGAGCAGCGATTCTTCGAACAGCGCGGCAAAACTTTCCATACCAACTTCGGTTTCAGGGGTAGCAACAGTAGACATAGCGAGGTTTTCCAGCAGGGTGTGCCTGTATCCGGTTCGCGCGACAACGTGTCGGGCGGGGCAGATAGAGGGTTAAGTTAAACATTGTTTTGCACCGCTTTGCGCGGTGCAGAACACCAGTACATCAACAGACAACTACTACGAGAGGCAACTACTACGAGAGATAACTACAACGAGAGACAATAACTACTAAGGACGACAACGACTAAAGACGACGACGACAAAACCCAACAACAAATTCAGTAAGACGATTTACGACATCTCTGGCCAACGACTGCAACTTAATGATCCTGCGCGTTTGCCTCTTCGCGCTTTCTTGCCGCCGCGTACCACACCAGCACTTGCTTCACCGCTGCGTCTGCGTCCATGTGCGACGTATCAAGCAGATGAGCATCATCGGCAGATTTAAGCGGAGCAACTGCTCGCTGCGCGTCACGCGCATCGCGTTCGTTTAAGTCTTGCAAAAGGTCGTCGATATTAGCAGAAAAACCCTTGTCAATCAATTGCTTGTAGCGCCGTTCGGCGCGCGCTTGCGCACTCGCCGTCAAAAAAATTTTCAGCGGCGCATGCGGAAATAAAACCGTTCCCATATCGCGGCCGTCAGCCACTAGTCCAGGCGGACGACGAAAGCCGAGCTGCAGTGCGTACAGCGCCTGCCGCAGCGATGGCAATGCCGCAATTTTCGAGGCCGCATTACCGACTGCCTCGGCACGAATCGCGGCACTCACGTTTTCGTGGGCCAGCAATACCTGATCGCCATCGAAATGGCACGGTAAATGTTCGGCCGCTTTCGCCAACGCGTGCTCATCATCCAGCGCAATCTGTTTGCGCAACGCGGTCAACGCAGTCAGTCGATACAGCGCACCGGAATCAAGATAATGAAAGCCGAGCGCATCGGCCACGCGATGTGCGACCGTGCCTTTGCCAGAAGCGGTCGGGCCATCGATGGTAATTACAGGGGCTTTCGAAGTCGGCATCGGAGAATCGTTTCAAGCCAGATAAAAATTGGAGAGCAGCGTCAGACGCTCTTTCAAAACAGCTGATGGTGCGCCACTGTAGCAAACACCTCGAAGTAATCGGGAAACGTCTTTGCCACGCACTCGGGATGATTGATCCGGATCGCCGCACCACGGCGTGCCTTGCCGTCCAGTGACGCCAGTGAAAAACACATTGCCATGCGATGGTCGTCGTAGGTATCAATCGCTGCTGGAAGGATTACCGCAGGCGGTGTCACGCGCAGATAATCGCTGCCCTCTTCAACGGTTGCGCCAAGCTTGCGCAGCTCTGTCGCCATCGCATTCAGGCGATCGGTTTCCTTCACGCGCCAGCTGCCGATATTGCGCAGCGTGCTCGGTCCGTCCGCGTACAAGGCGGTGACTGCAATCGTCATCGCTGCATCAGGAATGTGATTGAGGTCGGCATCGATTGCTTTTAATACGCCGTTCGATGTCGCTTCGATCCAGTTATCGCCGAGCGTGATGGTGGCGCCCATCTGTTGCAGCGCATCGACGAAGCGCACATCGCCCTGAATGCTATTAGCACCCACGCCTTCGACCCGCACCGGCCCACCGGCAATAGCACCGGCTGCCAAAAAATACGATGCCGAAGAAGCATCACCCTCGACATGAATTTTTCCGGGGCTGGTGTAACGCTGACCCGCACCAATCACAAACGCTTGCCAACCTTCACGCTCGACTACGATGCCAAAGCGCTGCAGCAAATTCAATGTGATGTCGATGTACGGTTTTGAAATCAACTCACCAATCACTTCGATGCGAATCGGATGCTGCCGCGCGATCAACGGTGCGACCATCAGCAGCGCAGTCAAAAACTGACTCGACACATTGCCGCGTACGTGCACCGTCTGCGCATGGATATGCCCACGCCGAACCCGCAGCGGTGGAAATCCCGCCACGCCGGCATATTCGATTTGCGTGCCAATCGCATTGAGCGCGTCGACCAGATCGCCAATTGGCCGCTCATGCATGCGAGCCACGCCATGCAGCGTGTAGTCGCCACCCAGCACGGCGAGCGCTGCGGTCAATGGTCGAATCGCGGTACCGGCGTTTCCCATGAACAGATCGGCGTGATGGTTCGGAAAAACACCGGCACCACCATCAATCGCATAATCGTGCGACTCGCCGACCTGCCGCCACGCAATACCCAACGCCTGCAGCGCAGTCAACATCACATGCGTATCGTCTGACGCCAGCAGATCACGGATATCGGTGGTGCCATCGGCCAGCGCAGCCAGCAGCAAAATACGATTCGAAATACTTTTCGACCCCGGCAAGCGCACCACGCCACGCGCATGTAGCGACGGCTTCAGATCGATAAAGGGAGGGTAATGCCGCATCAGTCACCGCCTTGTTGTTGCTGCTGCTCGGCGGCCTCGATGGTACGAATCCAGTTGTGGCGCGCCTGCTGCGCATTGGTGTAAATCGATTCGAGTGCGGCACCGTCATGTGCTACCAGACAGGCGCGCATGCGCTGAAGCTGGGCCAGATAATCGTCAAGTTCTGCCAGCAACGCCGGCTGATTGGCCAGCGAAATATCGCGCCACATTTCAGGTGACGAACCGGCAATGCGAGTGAAATCACGAAAGCCGCTGGCCGCATATTGGAACAGCAAATCGGCATGCGGCTTGCGGGCAATGTCGTCGACCAGCGCGTATGAAAGCAGATGCGGCAAGTGACTAACTGC
>JAYTZV010000371.1:0-8178 GCA_043741695.1 Burkholderiales bacterium | reverse complement strand
CCGATCTCGCCGCGCCGCTATCGAGCACCACTGAAATCAATTTGCACGTGCCTGCACTGCTGCCTGCAGACTACTGTGGCGATGTGCATGAACGCCTGTCGCTTTACAAGCGCCTTGCCAACTGCAAAGCAGGCGAGGCGGTTGACGATCTGCAGGAAGAGATGATCGACCGCTTCGGTAAACTGCCGGACCCAGCCAAGGCCTTGATCGAGACACACCGCTTGCGTATCGCTGCCAAGCCCGTTGGCATCATCAAGATCGACGCGCATGGCGAATCGGCGCTGCTGCAATTCGAACCCAAGCCACCGATCGACCCGATGCGCATCATCACGCTGATTCAAAAAAACCGGCACATCAAATTGAACGGTCAGGACAAATTGCGCATCACTGCCAACATGCCTGATCTCGCCGCACGCGTAGCGCAAATCAAAACGACGATTCGCTCACTGCTCGGCTAACCGACTTACACTTCCCACGATGATGAATTTGATCCTGCAAGGCCTTGCCGTACCGCGCAGTGCGATTGATCGGATTGCCGCGATGGCTGGTGCGCAGCGCATCTCCACAATTGACGACAATGCATTTTGCTGCGAAGACGTAACCGTCTCTGAACAAATCAAGCTCGATGTCGAACGCGCCTGCGCACTGGCTCGCCTCGATTGCTGCTTCATCGCCAGGCGATTGCGCTGGAGTGACTTCAAGTTGCTGGCGATGGACATGGATTCAACGTTGATCACCATCGAGTGCATCGACGAGATCGCCGACATGCAGGGTCTGAAGCCGCAAGTCGCGGCCATCACCGAAGCTGCCATGCGCGGCGAAATCGAATTCAACGAAAGTCTCACGCGTCGCGTCGCACTCTTGGCAGGACTTGATGCCACCGCACTAGAGCGCGTTTATAACGAGCGCCTGCACCTGTCTCCCGGTGCCGAAAAAATGCTGGCAGCAGTCAAATCGGCGGGCTTGAAAACCCTGCTGGTCTCAGGCGGCTTCACGTTCTTCACCGACCGAATCCGTCAGCGATGTGGACTGGATTATTCGCATGCCAATGAACTTGAAATCGTCAATGGCAAACTGACCGGATGTGTCATCGGCAGTATCGTCAATGCCGAAGAAAAAAAACATACCGTGCAGCGCATCTGTAACGAACTCGGCGTCGACTCATCTGGCGCGATTGTCATGGGCGACGGAGCCAATGATTTGCAGATGATGGGCATTGCCGGAGTGTCGGTGGCGTTTCGTGCCAAGCCGGTCGTCAGGTCGCAGGCAAAGGTGGCCTTGAATTTTGTCGGTCTGGACGGCATATTGGCTTTGTTCGACCCTCTCTGAACCCGCCCAAAGGATGTCACATGGCGCAAGATCTTGTATTTGACACCCAAACCCAATCGATCAAAAACCTCGCTTGGTGGCTCTATATTTTTCATGCATTGAGCATGGTATTCACGCTTGGGGCCCTTTCGTGGATTCCATTGCTGGTCAGTTACGTCAAACGCGGTGACGCTGCCGGCACCTTTGTGTACAGCCATCACAGCTGGCAAATTAAATCGTTCTGGTGGTATGTAGTCTGGGTGGTGGTGGGTGGCGTTTGCTTTGCGACCATCATCGGCATTCCATTGGCGTATCTGATCTGGTTCGCTGCGTGGATCTGGAAAGCGTATCGCTTGTTACGCGGCTTCGTCGAATTGAATAACAACCGCCCAATGCCGACCTGACCAAGAAGTGCGCCGACGCATGCGCAATTTTCTGGCGCGCTTAAAACGTGTCGGCGAGACACCGATCGTATTGCCAAGCGATGCGGTGCAATGGGTTTTGCTATTGGACCGGCTGGCTATCCGTAATAGCGGCAACACTGGCAACACTGGCAGTGTCGAGCACAGCGACGCCGAGCAGTGTCGCGATCTGGCAGCGCTGGAAAGCGGGCTCGGTCGCGCCATCAAACACGACGAGTTGCGGCTCGTCTTCCAGCCGCGCTTCGATGCCCGTACCGGTCGCATAAATGGTGCCGAGGCGCTGTTGCGCTGGCAGCATCCCGAGCTCGGCTTGCTTGCACCGGCGCGGTTTATTTCGTATGCAGAGCAAACCGGTGTGATTCTGCCGTTGTCTCGTTGGGTCTTGCGCAATGCCTGCTTGCAGATCGAACAGTGGGAGCAGCAAGGCTTGCCGGCGATGCGTATTGGCGTGAACCTGACGCCACATCAATTCAGTGACCCGAAGCTGGCGACCGAGATCGTGCGCGTGCTTGATCAGCTTGGCATCGCGCCGCATCGACTGGAACTTGAAATCACCGAAAGTGTGCTGCTGTTCGACCCGACACAATCACGCAAAATCGTGGCGCGATTAAAGAAAGCCGGGGTGCGTATTGCGCTTGATGAATTCGGCATTGGGTATTCATCGCTGCACGACTTGCAACAGTTCGCCATCGATATCGTCAAGATTGATCGTTCGCTGATTTGCACCGTGCCACATGATCATGCCGATAGCGCGATTACCGAAGCAATCATTACGGCGGCAAAAAAACAGCATATTCGGGTGGTGGCGGTCGGTGTTGAAAATGCCGAACAGATAAATTTTTTGCGACGTCAATGCTGTGACGATCTGCAGGGATTTTTTTTCAGCGAGCCGCTTTCAGCGCAAGCGTTCGCTGCGCTATTACGTAAAAATCTGGCGCATTGAACAGCGCCTAGGCGCATTCCTGATATTGCTCGCCCCTGACGCGTAGCGCACTTGCACACCGTGCCGCAAAAACCGGTTGTGACAGACGAAGGTAAATGCCATGCCAGCACCCACATAACAGTACGGATCAATGCGCCATCGTATGGCGCGGCAAATTTACCGTAAAGGTGCAGCCTACGCCCTCTGAATTAACCACCGTAAGTGTTCCTTCATGGGATACGACACATTTTTGCGCGATCGCCAGACCCAGTCCCAAACCGGATCTATCGTTACCGTTCTGGGAAAACGCGTCAAAGATCGTCAGCAGAGCAGATGGGTCGATACCTCCACAATGATCGGTAACGTCGATCAGAATTCTGTCGCCAACCGCATGCGCGGTGAGGCTCACTTCCGTGTCGGGATCGGTAAATTTAAATGCGTTTTGCAGTAGATTCCATACCGCAGAAAAAAGCAGTTCGCGCGTTCCCCGAATTGAGATGGTGGGGTCGACTATCGCGACAACGAACAGGCAGCCGCGCACCTTGGCTGCCAGGCTGCCCGCAGCCCGCATTTCATCGATAAAGTCTGCAAGCGAAAACTCTTCATCAGCTTGACCGTCCTGCGTCTCCTGGCGAACCTCGGCAAGAGATCGATCAACTAGTACACGCACACCAGCAAGACTGCGCCCAAGCACAGCACCGGTAGCTCCTGTAAGAGACAGATTACCTAACCGTGCAGCATCGAATGCCATCTGCGCGTTGTGAATGAAATTGCGCAGCTCGTGTGCGAAGATTCCTTTCTCCACGTTAGCATTGGCAGCGTATTTCAACGCGATCTCCAAATCACGGTGATACCCAAATTCGGTCACAGCATCGGCTATCGCATTGTCCAGGCATCGGTTCAAGGTACGAAATTCATCGACCGCAAAAGGCACGTCGCGCTCAAAACCGAGATCGGTAATTGCCTGGCACAGATCACCATAATCATGCACCACCTCTTCAACCGAAAAGCCCATCAGCATCAATGCTTTGCCATGCTGCGCCGCAGTTGTGCTGATTTCGGACACTGCGGTGCCACCACCAGAAGCGCCGGATATTTTTCGGCTCTCCAGCGAAGGACCGGTTTGCTCTACCTGCAGCGTACGTATCAGCTGATCAAGAAACATCGGAACGCCGTTGGTGAGCTGAACGTCGGTAGCATCCCGACCCGGACGCTGCGATACCTTGACGCGACAACGTCGCGTCAGTTCATCACGGTTGTTGGTGAGAAAATCATGCATCATCAAACATCCCCATTTCATCCATCGATGGTGACGACGGGTTGCCGTCAACCCTCGATTCGCACACTCCGAGCATACGCGGATGAATTGATAGCGGGCGTTTTGTTTCGATGAACGCCTGCACAATGCGGTTGCTGATGCCTTATTTTGAATAAGTTGGTGCGCTGGTGAGCGATCGGCCGCTGGGGCGATACAGCACCAACCACGATAAGTTATAGCCGACCAGTAACAAGGCAAGGAACTTTCTTGCTCGCGGACAAACGAAGCACAGCGCTAGGCCGGGCTGGTCTGCTTATTTCAATACCTGCAGCGCCTGCTCGATATCGCTGATCAAATCCTGTGGATCTTCGAGGCCGATAGCAAAGCGCACCAGTTGACCGTGATGCGGCCAGCTGTCACGCATTTTCGCCATCCGGTACGGAACGCACAAGCTGTTGCTGCCGCCCCAGCTAAATCCAATTTTGAACAACTGCAGGCTGTCCACAAAATGGTCGGTCTGCAGCTCCGAAAAGCGTTCATCGAAGAGTATCGAAAACAAGCCACCCGCAC
The DNA here is from genome assembly GCA_043741695.1 of Burkholderiales bacterium. Lineage (GTDB taxonomy): Bacteria > Pseudomonadota > Gammaproteobacteria > Burkholderiales > Burkholderiaceae_D > Actimicrobium. Next base: position 3,698 of record JAYTZV010000371.1, on the reverse strand, counting down.
CTGTAAAATCGCGCCGCCAGAACGCATGGCCAGGACATTCGGGCATTGCCGGATGCAGCACGGTCTTGATCTCCGCACGCGCTTTCAACCACGCCGCAACCTGCCGCGCCGACGCATCGTGCCGCTGAAAGCGCAGCGGCATTGTCGGCAAACTGCGCAGCACGAGATACACATCATCCATACCCACGCCCATACCGAGCCGCATGTGCGCGAAATTTAGCCGCTCGGCGATTTGCTCATCGCGAGTCAACAGGGCACCCATCAATACATCTGCGCCGCCCGACTGGTATTTGGTCAACGCGTGCATCACGATATCGACACCATGATCGAATGCACGAAATGCCAATCCGGCTGACCAGGTATTGTCGAGCGCTACCACCACGCCGCGCGCCTGGGCTGCCGCGCACAACGTTGGTACATCGGGTACTTCCATCGATACCGAGCCAGGCGCTTCGATCCACAGCAAGCGGGTATTCGGTTGAATCAACGCCGCAATTTCCTCACCGATCATCGGCTCGTAAAAGCGCGCGCTTATGCCGTAATCGCGCGCAAGCCAATGCGCCATCTCGCGATTGGAGCCATACACATTGTCGGGCAACAGAACATCATCACCGCTTTTGAGCATGCCTAGATTAACGATGGCAATCGCGGCCAAGCCACTTGGCGCCAGCAGGCAGTGCCGCGCATCTTCGATTTCAGCCAACCGCGCTTCAAGCGTAAAACTGGTGGGTGTGCCATGCAGGCCGTAGGTGTACGCACTTTTGTTTTGCCAACTGCGCGAACGCATCGCCGCCACGTCCTTGAAAATCACAGTCGACGCATGATGAATCGCGCTGGGAAAAGCGGCAAAGCCATCCGGTGCGGTGTAGTCGCTGTGACTGAGCAAAGTCTGCAGGGATTTGCGGTGCATGGCGACAGCTTCTCCGTGGTTAGTTCGTAGTTAGTTCGAGGTTAGTTCGTGCTTATTTCGCGGCCGGGCCCGGTACAGAAAACGATGAAGTACCGGCGACTTTCCTGCTGTGACGTGCTGGTTTTTCCGACTTCTTTTCAACCGTCGCGGCAACGGTTACGGCGGTGACTTCGAAGGGTTTGGTCATGCTGGCATCGGCCGAGGTCCAGGTGCCGCGGATCACATTGCCATCGATCTTGCCATCCCACTGACCTGATATATCGGTGCCGTTTTCAGACTCTTCCAATGACAACGTGTTGTTGTCGACTTCGCCAGCCAGCAAAATTTTTTGCGTACGACCGAACAAAAAATAATCGCCCTCGATACCTTCATCGACCTGCACTTTTAACTGCAAGTGCACCTGAATCGCTTGATCACCGAGTTTGCCGCGTAGCGTTACTGGCTTGGCTAGCAGCGATGCGGCGGGAGAATGTACCAGCGGCGCAGCTTCATCGGCTACTGGCTTAATTGCCGAATTAATTGCGGCTTTACTTGCAGGATTAACTGCAGTTTCGGCGCCAAATGCCGGTGCCAGCGCACCGACCAACAGCAACAAGGCAACGCGCTTCACAGCGCCTCACCCCACAAATCATGCGCATCGGCTGCGGTGACTTTCACGTCAACAAATTCACCGACCTGCAATTTTCGATGCGGTTCGTAAGGCGGTTTTACGTAGACCACACCGTCGATTTCCGGCGCATCGGCCGAAGAGCGACCGACGCCACCGCTGCGGTCCAGCGCGTCGATTAGCACGCGCATGGTTTTGCCCACCTTGGCTTGCAAGCGGTTTTTCGAAATTGTTTCCTGCAGTTGCATGACGCGGCCACGACGCTCTTCGCGCACTTCTTCCGGCACAGGGTTGTCAAGCAAATTGGCGGTCGCGCCCTCGACCGGTGAGTAGGCAAAGCAGCCGAGCCGGTCGATTTGCGCTTCTTTCAAAAAGTCGAGAAGGTACTCGAATTCGGCTTCGGTCTCACCAGGAAAACCGGCAATGAAGGTCGAGCGGATTGTGATGTCCGGGCACATTGCGCGCCACGCTTGAATGCGCTCACTATTTTTTTCTCCATTAGCCGGGCGCTTCATGCGTTTGAGTACATCCGGATGCGCATGCTGCAGCGGCACATCCAGATACGGCAACACGTAACCTTCATTCATCATCGGGATGATCGCATCGACATGCGGATACGGGTAGACGTAATGCAAGCGCACCCATGCGCCGTAGCGCTTTGCCAATTCACCAAGCGCCTCAACCAATTGCGTCATGTGGGTTTTGACCGGTTTGCCGTTCCAGAAACCCGTACGGAATTTGACATCGACGCCATACGCGCTGGTGTCTTGCGAAATCACCAGGAGTTCACGTACACCAGCCTTGAATAAATTTTCAGCTTCCAGCATCACGTCGGCAATTGGTCGCGACACCAGATCGCCGCGCATCGACGGGATGATGCAAAAGCTGCAGCGATGGTTGCAACCTTCCGAAATTTTTAGATACGCATAATGTTTTGGCGTCAGCTTCACGCCCTGCGCTGGCACCAGATCAAGAAATGGTGCGTGCGGCTTGGGCAAATGAATATGTACCGCATCCATTACTTCACCCAACGCATGCGGGCCGGTCACAGCCAGTACCTTTGGATGGACTTTCAAAATAATATCGTCACCCGCCGCATCTTTTTTCGCACCGAGACAGCCGGTGACGATGACCTTGCCATTTTCATGCAGCGCTTCACCGATGGCATCGAGTGACTCCTGCACCGCCGCGTCGATGAAGCCGCAGGTATTGACGATCACCAGATCGGCACCTTCGTAAGATTTGGCGGTGTCGTAGCCTTCAGCACGCAGTTGTGTCAGGATTTGTTCGGAGTCCACTAGCGCCTTGGGACAACCAAGCGAGACGAAACCGACTTTGGGCGTTGCGCCGGACGCACTGGCCACACCGGATGCAGCGGTGGCACCATTCAAACCATTGGAAATTACAGCCGATGAAATACTTGAACTAGACATGAGAGGAGGCAAACAAAAAGGGCACAACAGCGGAGACGCCATTGTACCCTCTGATGCTCCGTTCTCCGCCCTCCAACCTGCGCCAATTCGATGGCGGTAGCAGTGATCCTAGTTCTTCTCCAACGGATCGAGCGGATTGAATGGGAATTTGGTGAAGATGGACCTGGTTTGCGTCTGCATTTGCTCTTGCATCTGCACGAACAGGGTTTTGCTCTGATCGATATAGTTACTCATCATGCCTTGCATCATGGGCCCCTGCACATTCATAAACTGTGCCCACATCTCCGGGCTGAACGGTTTGCCTTCGTACAGGCCTTTCGAGTTTTCAGTCAGCTTGTTTTGAATATCGATGAAAGCTTGAATATTCTTTTCAAGGTAGTTACCCATCATGCCCTGCATCGCATGGCCGTAATAGCGAATAATCTGCGATAACGCGCCGCTGGAAAACATCGGTGAGCCGTTGGACTCTTCTTCCAGAATAATCTGCAGCAAAATACTTCGGGTTAGATCGTCGCTGGTCTTCGCGTCGACTACCGTGAAATCTTCATTATCGAGCACCAGTTGCTTGACGTCGGTCAGCGTGATGTACGAACTGGTCTGCGTATCGTACAAGCGACGATTCGGATATTTTTTGATCAGGCGGTCAGCAGTTTTTTTTGCGAGGGTCATACGTGTCCTGAAAGAGTTCACTGCAGCGCCACCACTTTGCGAATCGCACGATCACCCGTGAAATCCCGCCAGCGGCCTG
>JAYTZV010000370.1:0-2896 GCA_043741695.1 Burkholderiales bacterium | reverse complement strand
GATTATACCTTGACGAACTCGCCTGGTCCTTCGATCCGCGCGGTTTCAGCCAAAAAGCGCTACGCCATGCGTAAAAGATGATGCTCTTGACGTGAGTCGCCGCGCGAGCAGGTTTATCGATGTGTGGTTTTGCCGACTTCCGGAGTTCGCCTCAGTGTTGCGCGGCTGCTGTAACGACTGTGATGTCGACGGTGATTCCGCGCAAAACTCCGGCGACAAATCGGTCAAGCAGGGCTGTAACCAAATGCCTCGACAAAAAGCGCATCGATGTCATCCCGCGATACGACGTGGTTCTGACCTCCTTGGTGTGCAATCTTGATCGACCCCATCAGGCTCGACAGCCGACCGATCGTGGGCCAGTCCATCTCGTGCGTCAAACCATACAACATGCCAGCGCGAAATGCGTCGCCACATCCGGTTGGATCAACAATACCGCGCGGTGGCACAACCGGAATGTTGATGCGGTCGCCGTCGACGCGAATTTCGGCACCCTGTTCACCGCGCGTCACGACCAGCGCTTGTACCCGCTGCGACAGCTGATCGAGACTCAACCCGGTGCGCTCGGTCAGCAGCGATGCCTCATAATCATTGACTGCGACGTACGTTGCCAGATCAATAAAGTGCAGCAACTCTTCGCCACTAAACATCGGCAGACCTTGGCCCGGATCGAAGATGAAAGGGACCTGCAACTCAGCACATTGAGTTGCATGCTGCAACATGCCGTCACGGCCATCCGGAGCAATAATGGCGACCTTCACTGACCCCGCTTCGGCCACTTTAATGTGATGCGATACCGTCATCGCACCCGGATGAAACGCGGTGATCTGATTATTATCGGCGTCCGTGGTGATGAATGCTTGCGCCGTAAAGGCGTTGGCGATTTCGCGAATGCAGCGAATGCTGATGTCCTGTTTTGCCAGCCTGGCCAGATAAGGCGAACCATCTTGACCGACGGTCGCCATGATCAGCGGATCGCCACCGAGCAGCTTCAGGTTGTAGGCAATATTGCCGGCGCAACCACCAAATTCACGCCGCAAGGCGGGCACCAGAAAAGCGACATTGATTTTGTGCAGCTGGTCCGCAAGCAGGGCTTCAGCGAAGCGGCCTTCAAAAGACATGATGGTGTCGTAGGCAACAGAGCCGCAAATTAGTGAAGTCATAAAGTGATCCAAAAAAAGTAAGTGCCTGGTGGCGCGACAAGAATAAACTTGTCAGGGATAAAAAAGGATGACGCGATAGTTTGCCGCTTTTTGCTGTGCGGACTCAAATTTAATGCGTGCCGGCTGCTCGGTATTTTGCGCAAAGCCGGTCGTTAGCATCGCCGTGGCCGTTAAATAATCAGCTGGGTTAAACACGCGCCGCACCAGCGGCCGGTCGTTCCCATCGAGTAAAGTGAGCTCGATTGCAGGCCAGCGCTGCGGCAGACTACTGCGATTACGCAAAAGCAGTTTCAACGAAAAATTATTTTTTGACGACGGCAGTGTAATTAATTCATTCGATTCAATGGACACCGCGTCGATTTGTGCAGGCAGGCCAATGCGACACCCAAGCACACCGCACAGCGAAACCAGTGCTGGACGCGACGCCGGCAGGCGCGCTGCCAGTTGATCATGCAGCAGATAGACCGATTGTGCTGCAACGCCCGTCACCAGCAGTGCCGCTGCGGCGTACTGCAATTTGCGTAACGGGCCCCGTCGTTGCTGGGCGCGACGGCTGCGCGCAACAAACCCGGGTACATCGGCGTGGTGCGGACCGTCGTGGTCGCTGTCGACAGCGTGCAGTCCCTCGACATCCTCGCGCGAGAGCGTCTTTTTGCTACCGCGCCACGGTTTGCGCTGCAGGTAATCGATGGCCTGATCGAGTTCGTCGGCAGTTGTGTCGGCGCTGGGTTGTACCAGCGAGCCACTGCTACCGCTCGACAGTGCCGCTGAGATTGCGTTTGCTGATGACGTATCGAGTAGTGCAGAATCGATTGATGACGTGGTCAGCACCCCGTTTGCGTCAACTGTGTCAGGATCTGCCACTGCCGCCGTGGTGGACGTAATGCGGCCGGTGTCGACCTGATCGATATCGTCGCTGAGATGAATCAGCGTCATCCGATCGAGCGGATCTGCAACCTCTGAATCACGCAGTAATGCTGCAGACGATGCAGACACCGCCGGATCAATTGCCTCAACGGATTCCATGTTGCCGTACGCGGCTGGCAAGTCGAAAAAAACAGCAGGAAAATAATTGTCGGGATGCGCTTGCGCGAGGTTGGCTGTGGTCGCCGGGTCAGGTGTTGACGGAAGTCCGGGCCAGCGCGTTTCTGCTTGCATTGGTGTTGCAGTTGGCACACCGGGTGGTAATACGGTTGGTAATACTGTTTGTAATACGGTTGGCAATACCGTCGGCACTGCAGCCGGTGCAGCGGCGGTTGGCACATCTTCCGAACGCAACAGATTTTCAATACCGTTGAAAATCTCTTTGCAGGCACCGCACCGCACCAGACCCGCACGTAATTTCAGCTGATCGTGCGCAACGCGAAATATGGTCTGGCAGTGCGGGCATTGCGTTGCGAGTGCCATCGTGCTTACTCCGCGTGAGCTCGCATACCGGCAAGCGCGACCCAGCCATCCCGCTCGGCCCACACAGACAGCTTGATAAACGGCGCATAGGCAGCGATAACTTCTTCGGCCTGCTGTGCCAGCACACCGGACAACACCAGCGCACCACCCGCAGTAATACGTCCGCATAGCATCGGCGCCATCAGCTTTAGCGGCCCGGACAAAATATTTGCCAGCACTAGATCGAAGCTGCGCGTTGGATACTGCTGGTTGAATTCGTCCGGCAAAAAATACGCGATGTCGCACTGGTTGCGTTCGCTGTTAAAGCGCGCCGATTCATTGGCTTGCGG
>JAYTZV010000369.1:0-2913 GCA_043741695.1 Burkholderiales bacterium | reverse complement strand
TCTGGCAAGATCGACTGACGATTGGCGCGCTGACCAGTTTCACGATGTATCTCGGGCTATTGATCTGGCCGATGTTTGCAACCGGTTGGGTGCTATCGTTAATCGAGCGCGGTCGCGCCGCGTGGGACCGTCTGCAGCCGGTACTCGCGCTGCCGCTCACCGTCGATGACGATGGCACAGTCAATGAATTAGTAGACGCGGTGCTTACGGTAGACGACATCGCTTTCTGTTATCCCGGTCAATCGATATCTGCGCTACACAACGTCTCGTTCCAACTGGAACCCGGCCACACTCTGGGACTGGTCGGACCGACTGGTTCCGGCAAATCGACTTTGCTGCGTATGCTGCTGCGCCAATCGCACCCGTTACGTGGTTGCATTACTTGGGGCGATCACGCGCTGGACGATTACACGCTGTCGACTTTGCGCGACGCCATCGCCTGGGTACCGCAGGAATCATTTTTATTTTCTGCGACGATTGCAGACAACATTGGCTTAGCGCGTCCGGATGCCACGCGTGCCGAGATTGAACACGCGGCGCAACTAGCCGCAGTCGACGATGACATCCAACGTTTTCCGCAAAGTTACGATACGCCAGTCGGTGAACGCGGCGTCACCTTGTCCGGCGGGCAGCGTCAGCGCGTCGCGATCGCCCGCGCATTACTCGCTGATAGCCGCCTGCTGCTGCTGGATGATGCGCTATCAGCCGTCGATACCGGCACCGAAGCCAGCATCTTGGCCCATTTGCGTGAAGCGCGACACGGCCGCAGCGTGATCATTGCCAGCCATCGATTGAGTGCGGTGGCAGATGCAGATCATGTTCTGGTCTTGCGCGACGGCTGCGTCACTGAACGTGGAACCCATCAACAACTGCTCGACCATGACGGCTGGTACGCCGCGCAATGGCGCTATCAGCAATTGGAGGCCAGTCTCGATGCGCTCTGAAAGTCGACAAGCACTGGATTTGCTGCAGCGTTCGGCCGCACCCGATCGCCGTCATCTCGTCATTGGCTTGTTATGGCTGATCGTTGCGGCAGCCCTTGAAGCGCTCGGTCCGTTAATTGGCAAGGCGTTAATCGATCAACACCTGCTGCCGCATCACCTCGACTGGCCGCGCATGGCTGCCATGTTGGCCGGTATTCTGATCGCTGGCTGGATCGGCAGCATCTTGCGCTACCTGCAACTGGTGCGATTGTCGGGGTTGGCGATGCGCTCGGTGCGGCGTTTGCGTGAAGCGGTGTATGGCCATGTGTTGCGCCTGCCAATGACATTTTTCGACAAGGCGATTACCGGTCAACTCGTTAGCCGCGTTACCAACGATACCGAAGCGGTCAAGGCGTTGTACATCCAGGTGCTGTTTGTCATTCTCGACAGCAGCATCGTGCTGACCGGTGCGGTGTGCGCGATGGCCTGGCTCGATTGGCGTTTGATGCTGATCGTGCTGTTGCTGTTCCCGGCAGTGTTGGTCATCGTCTGGCTGTATCAGCGCATCAGTGGACCTGCAGTAGCACTCGCGCGTGAATTGCGTAGCGAAATCAATGCGCGCATTGCCGAATCGATCGGTGGCATGACAGTATTGCAGGCAACCAATGCGACCACGCGCTTTGGCCACCGATTTTTGCAGACAAATCAAGCGCATTATCAAGCGCGCATGACCGCGCTGCGTGCCAACGCGTGGTTGCTGCGCCCGGCGCTTGATCTGCTCAATATTCTGTTGCTGATTGGCGTAATTTACAGCTTTGGTCAACGTCGGTTCAGTGGTCTGGAAATTGGTGTGCTGTACGCTTTTGTCAGTTACATCGCCCGCGCGGTCGAGCCGCTGATTCAGATTACGTTGCAGTTCAGTGAGCTGCAGCAGTCGGTGGTGTCGGCAGCGCGTGTGAATACGCTGCTTAACGAGTCGCTGGCAGCAACTATTCAGAGCGATGTGCGCATCACGCATGGTGCCGTATCGATCCGCGATGTGCGTTTTGGTTACGTGCCCGGTCAGACGATTCTGCATGACTTGAACCTGAGTATTCCTGCCGGTGCTTTCTACGGCATCGTCGGTCATACCGGCAGTGGCAAATCAACGTTACTGAGTTTGCTGCTGCGTTTTTATACTGCACAGCACGGACGCATTGAGATCGACGGTGTTGCCTTGGCAGATATCGACGACGCAGCGTTTCGCACTGATGCAGGCTTAGTGCCGCAAGATCCATTTTTGCTGGCCGCCAGTGCGCATGACAATATCGATATGGGGCGCGGCCTGAGCCGACAGCAGACCGAAACAGCCGCACGCGCCGCCAATGCGCACGGCTTTATTACCGCGCTGGAACAGGGTTTTGATACGCCGCTGGGCGAGGGTGGGGCACGTTTGTCGACAGGGCAGAAGCAGCTAATCGCCATTGCGCGTGCACTCGCTGGCGCGCCGCGAATCTTATTTTTGGATGAAGCTACCTCGCACATCGACAGCGAGACCGAGCAGCTAGTCCAGACCGCACTCGATGCATTGCGCGGTCGCGTGACCGTGATCGCCATTGCGCATCGCCTGTCGACCATTCGCGACGCTGACAATATCGTCGTGCTGAACCACGGGCGTATTGCCGAGCTGGGGCCGCATGATGCGTTGATGGCGATTCCACAGGGGATTTATCAGCAGTTATATTTGCTGCAGCAAATGGATTCGTGAACTGGGCGTCTATCCGCATCGTCTAACCTGTCTCGAAGAGGCGAGCACGATCGGCATCGACATCGGCGACGGCACCCTGCATAGCTTCGTCTGCAACGCGCTCTACGTGCAGCGCTACGAAAGCGAAGGCCGCATTCGCGGCAGCGTCCGAAGCCTGCTACCGTAGGCAACCGAGGACATGCGCCGATTGGCGCGTCCGCTTCGGTAACGCGGATAACCCAATTACGTTAGTATGTTGAGGAA
>JAYTZV010000368.1:0-2927 GCA_043741695.1 Burkholderiales bacterium | reverse complement strand
CGCTGATGAAATCGCGTTGATCAATTTTTACTCATCGCACGGCGCGACCGGATTTGCAAAACGCACCCGATCAAGCCACTCCATCAGCGGAATCGTCGCTGGCAGCAGCGGCGCAACGTCGACCTTCCCCTGCCATGCAAAGGCTTGCCCTTCCAGACTCTGCGGCTCCCCGCGCCATGCACGGCTGATATAAAAATGCAGTCGTACCGACGCATGCGGATAGTGATGGACGACCCCGCACCACGGGGTGGCGTCGATTATCTCGATACCGAGCTCCTCAACAAACTCGCGCTTCAACGCATCGAAAATCGCTTCATCGGCTTCCACTTTTCCGCCAGGAAATTCCCAATACCCAGCGTAAGGCTTACCCTCCGGTCGCTGCGCCAGGAGTACGTCGCCATTAGCTTGCATCAAAATGCCAACCGCAACGTCGATCGGTGCACTGTTCACATCAGCCATGCATCTTGCCAGCGTGATCCTTGGCGAATTGCCACGCCACCCGCCCTGAGCGCGAGCCGCGCTGCAAGGCCCAGCGCAGGGCATCACCGCGCGCGTCGTCGATCTGCTGTGGCGTGCAACCAAAATGCGCCAGCCAGTGTCCGGCAATCGCCAGATAATCATCCTGCTTGAACGGATAAAAGGACACCCACAACCCAAAGCGCTCAGACAACGAAATTTTTTCTTCGACAGTTTCGCCCGGATGAAGGTCACCATCGTCGGCATGCGTGTAGCTGGTGTTGTCCGACATTTTTTCCGGAAGCAGATGGCGCCGGTTCGAGGTCGCGTAAATCAGCACGTTGTCGGATTGCGTTGCCACACTGCCGTCGAGCGCAACCTTCAGCGCCTTGTAGCCGCGCTCACCTTCTTCGAACGACAGGTCATCGCAAAAAATAATGAAGCGCTCGGGCCGCGTCGCAACCAGATCGACGATGTCGGGCAAGTCGGCCAGATCATCTTTATCGACTTCGATCAAGCGCAAACCTTTTTCGGCAAATTGATTCAAACACGCTTTGATCAACGACGATTTGCCAGTGCCGCGCGCGCCGGTCAGCAGCACATTATTGGCTGGCATGCCGCGCACGAATTGCAGCGTGTTTTGTTCAATCTGTTCTTTTTGCGGACCGATGTGATGCAGGTCCGATAGGGCGATCGCAGCAATTTGGCGCACCGGTTGCAGATAACCGGAGGCGCCACGTTTGCGCCAGCGAAATGCGGTACCGGATTCCCATTCGGTCGGCTTGGCCGATGGCGGCAACAAGGTTTCCACGCGTGCCAGCAGGAGTTCGGCGCGTTCTAGAAAATGTTCAAGCGATGTCATGATCGGTCTGCTTTCACGAACGATAGTCAGCATTAATCGTCACATACTCGTGCGACAAATCGCAGGTCCAGATCGTGGCAGCAGCATCACCGCGCGCCAGATTCACGCGTACTGTGATCTCGCTTTGCTGCATCACGCGCTGACCATCCTGCTCGCGATAATCGGGATGGCGCCCGCCGTTGCGCGCAACCCAGACATCATCCAGATACATATTCAATTTGCTGACGTCGAGATCCGTCACACCGGCATAGCCGATCGCGGCGAGGATGCGGCCGAGATTCGGGTCAGACGCAAAAAATGCGGTCTTCACCAGCGGCGAGTGCGCGATTGCATATGCAATCTGACGACACTCTTCAATCGACCTGCCGGCTTCGACCGTCACCGTGATGAACTTGGTCGCGCCTTCGCCATCGCGCACGATCATCTGAGCGAGCTCACGCGACAAGCTGGTAACCGCATCGGCCAATTGCACGTATTCAGGTGAATCGATGCTGGTGATATCGAGCTTGGCCGCGCCCGTGGCGATCAGCATGAACGAGTCATTGGTCGAGGTATCGCCATCGATGGTGATCGCATTAAATGAGTGATCCGCCGCCTGCTTGACCATGTGCTCCAGCACCGTCTGCGATACCTTCGCATCGATGGCAACGAAGCCGAGCATGGTCGCCATGTTCGGCTTGATCATGCCGGCACCTTTGCTGATGCCGGTCAGCGTGATAGTTTCACCATTGATGACGACCTGGCGCGACGCTGCCTTGGGCTGCGTGTCGGTGGTCATGATGGTCTCTGCAGCGCGATACCAGTTGTCGGCCTGCAGGTTCGACAAGGCTTGTGGCAAGCCCGCCGTGACCCGGTCGACCGGTAACGGCTCCAGAATCACGCCAGTCGAAAACGGCAAAATCTGCGCGACCTCGCAGCCCATCAAATCGGCGAGCGCGGCACACACGCTGTTGGCATTCGCCAGGCCTGCCTCACCGGTACCGGCGTTAGCGTTACCGGTGTTGATGACCAGCGCGCGAATTGGCTCCGCGGCGATATGCAGCCCTTCGAGATGCGCCTTGCAGACCTGCACCGGCGCGGCGCAAAAACGGTTGGTGGTAAATACACCGGCCACAGTCGCCGTCGGTGCCAGCCTCATGACCAGCAAATCCTTGCGGCCCGGCTTGCGCACGCCGGCTTCGGCATGGCCGAGTTCGATACCGGCAACAGGTGTGAGTTGCGCGGCGATGGGAAGAGGAAGATTGACGGCCATGATGAATGATCAGTAAAAGTGAGGTGAAAAGAAAATTGATTCCATCGTATCGGCAGACGGCGCATCGATACGTCGCTACCAATTGAAATAGAGCTATGCGCTCAGACCCGATGGTCGCATAAAAAAAGGGCAGAAAAAATTCCTGCCCTCTCAATGTATCTCGACGCTACATCAACTGGTCAAATGCACCAGGCATTGCTACTGCAAAGTGATCTGCTCGACGGCGAGCAACGACAATTACGCCAGCTTGCCGTGACACGCCTTATATTTTTTGCCGCTGCCACACGGACACGGATCGTTGCGCCCAACTTTCATCGCATTGACCAATGGCTCGGGCCGATTTGCATCCGGCGCTAC
>JAYTZV010000367.1:0-2936 GCA_043741695.1 Burkholderiales bacterium | reverse complement strand
CAGCATGATCGAGCAATTGACGCATTGAAACGAGTGGCATATCAGACTCCAGATAGATAAATTAGTGTTGGCCGATCTTGACGATCTTCAGTGCATTGGTGCCGCCGGCCTGGCCCATTGGCTCGCCCCAGGTGACGACGATCATGTCACCTTTTTCAACGAAACCTTTGTCTAATAACAAATTCTGAGCGGCATCTAATACGCTGTCGGAATCAGTGGACTGCGCCAGTTCCAGCGGCGTGACATTGCGATACAGCGCTGCTTTGCGCTGCGTGGTCAGACTCGGCGTCATCGCAAAGATCGGCATGTTGATATCGTGCCGACTCATCCACAGCGCGGTCGCGCCGGATTCGGTCAGTGCAACAATGGCTTTTACCTGTAAATGGTAGGCCGTGAACAAGGCACCGTACGCAATAGACTGATCGATACGCGTAAATGCCAGGTTCAAAAAATCGGCATCGAGTTTGGTGCTTTCGGATTTTTCTGCCTCAAGGCAAATCGCATGCATCGCTTCAACCGTCTCGACCGGATACCGGCCCGATGCGGTCTCGGCCGACGTCATTACTGCGTCGGTACCATCGAGTACGGCGTTGGCAACGTCCGACACTTCAGCGCGCGTCGGTACCGGGTTGACGATCATCGATTCCATCATTTGCGTAGCAGTGATGGTGAGCTTGTTGGACGCGCGCGCCATCTTGATCATGCGCTTTTGCAACGCTGGCACCGCCGCATTGCCAACTTCAACAGCCAGATCACCGCGTGCCACCATAATGCCGTCGGATGCATCGAGAATTTCCTGCAGCGCCGGAATCGCTTCGGCACGCTCGATTTTCGCAATCATCTGCGGCTTGTGGCCGAACGGCTCACCAGCCAGATTTGCGAGTTGCCGCGCCATCTGCATGTCGCTGGCACTTTTTGGAAATGACACCGCCACGTAGTCCGCACGAATCAGCATTGCCGTCTTGATGTCGTCCATATCTTTGGTAGTCAACGCCGATGCGGTCAAGCCACCACCCTGGCGGTTGATGCCCTTGTTGTTCGACAGCTCGCCGCCGTTACGCACCGTGGTGTGAATCGCGCTGCCAATAATTTTGTCGACGATCAGTACGATCAAGCCATCGTTGAGCAACAGCACATCGTTGACATGCAGATCGCGCGGCAGCTCTTTGTAATCGAGCCCCGCCACTTGTTGATTGCCGAGTGCGCAGGCAGCGTCGAGAATGAATTGATCGCCTTTGACCAGATTGATTTTGCCGTGTTCGAACTTGCCGACGCGGATTTTAGGACCCTGCAAATCGGCAATGATGGCTATTTCGTGATTGCATACGCTAGCGGCACTTCGGACCAGTTCGGCGCGGTCAATATGGTCTTGCGCACTGCCGTGCGAAAAATTCAATCGCACTACATTGACACCGGCGCGGATCATGCGCGTGAGTGTTTCCAGATCACTCGACGCTGGTCCAATGGTAGCGACGATTTTTGTGGCACGTGACAAAGATATCGGCATGCAGATCACCAATCAGAAAGTGAGCAGCCAGTGCGACCCGACGGCACTCATGCTGCCAGCCGCTGCTCAAGTACCGCAACTGCCGGCAGGGTTTTGCCTTCCAAAAATTCGAGGAAAGCACCGCCACCGGTCGAGATGTAATCGATGCGATCCGCAATACCGTATTTGGCAATCGCCGCCAGCGTATCGCCGCCGCCGGCAATCGAAAATGCGCGCGCATCGGCAATGGCGAGTGCCAGCGTTTTTGTACCATGGCCGAACTGGTCAAATTCAAATACGCCGACCGGACCATTCCAGACAATCGTGCCAGCCTGCGCGATTTGCTGGGCAAGCAGTGCGGCAGTAGCTGGTCCAATGTCGAGAATCATGTCGTCGTCTTCGACATCGGCAACCAGTTTAATGGTGGCCGTAGCGGTTGCCGAAAATTCTTTGGCACACACCACATCGGTCGGGATCGGTACCGACGCGCCGCGTGCAGTCATCATCGCAATGATCTCGCGGGCTTCGTTGACCAGGTCGGCTTCGGCCAGCGATTTGCCGATCTTCAGACCCGCTGCCAGCATGAAGGTATTGGCAATACCACCACCAACGATCAGATGATCGACCTTGGCGGCTAGCGCTTTCAGAATCGTGAGTTTCGAGGAGACCTTGGAGCCGGCAACAATCGCCAGCAACGGCCGCGCAGGCTCGCCCAGCGCCTTGCCGAGCGCATCGAGTTCGGCTGCGAGCAACGGGCCTGCGCAGGCGATTGGCGCAAACCGCGCTACACCATGCGTGGTTGCTTCAGCACGATGTGCGGTACCGAACGCATCATTGACATACACGTCGCACAGTGCGGCGATTTTTTTTGACAGCGTTTCGCAGTCCTTTTTTTCACCTGGATTAACACGGCAATTTTCAAGCAAGACCACGTGCCCGGGTTGCACGTCAACGCCGTCGATCCAGTTCGTCACCAGCGGGACCGGCTGGCCGAGCAGTTCGGCAAGACGTTGTGCCACTGGCGCCAGCGAATCGGCGGCGATGAAATTACCTTCAGTTGGACGACCGAGATGCGAGGTGACCATGACCGCAGCACCAGCGTCGAGCGCTTGACGTATTGCCGGCAATGAGGCGCGAATACGGGTGTCTTCGGTAATTTCGCCCGCCGCATTTTGCGGCACATTCAGATCGGAGCGGATAAATACGCGCTTACCGCGCAAGCCGCCGGCAGCAGTCAGATCGGATAGTCGTTTAAATTGCATCGCCGCATTCCCGATAGCAGAATTGAAAGAGGCCGTATTTTACCTCAGCCCTCACCGGGCACGACCATTTTTGACAACGCGGCGGGAGATCGTGTGCCAACGCTACAAAGCGCAGCACGACACTATAAAGTCAGCCGGAAAGCGGTATATAAACTCATGCCGATGACGATGGTGCCGAGCAGATGGCG
>JAYTZV010000366.1:0-2944 GCA_043741695.1 Burkholderiales bacterium | reverse complement strand
AAGATTGAAGGAGTCGAAATGCCACGTCGTCGTGAAGTCCCCAAGCGGGATATATTGCCGGACCCAAAATTTGGTAATGTGGATGTCGCCAAGTTTGTCAACGTGCTGATGCTGTCGGGTAAAAAGTCGATCGCTGAAAGCATTATTTATGGTGCCTTCGAGCACATTGCCAGCAAGTCAGGTAAAGATCCGCTGGAAGTATTTGCAGCAGCGATCGCCAACTGCAAGCCACTGGTCGAAGTTAAATCCCGCCGTGTTGGTGGTGCCAACTACCAAGTGCCAGTTGAAGTGCGTCCGGTGCGCCGGATGGCGTTATCAATGCGCTGGTTGCGTGAAGCTGCCAACAAGCGCAGCGAAAAATCGATGCCACAGCGTCTGGGTGGCGAACTGATGGAAGCCGCTGAAAGCCGTGGCGGTGCAATGAAAAAACGCGATGAAGTTCATCGTATGGCAGAGGCGAACAAGGCGTTCTCGCATTTCCGCTTCTAAGCAACTAATCGATTACGGTTGGTGTCTGTATTCAGTACGCCGATCGTAATTGCAATTTGGTCGAGGCCGGGCTCATTGAATAAATGGTGCTCGGTTTTGTTCATTCAAATGGTTTAGGAATAATTATGGCCCGCAAGACCCCCATTGAGCACTATCGCAACATCGGTATTTCCGCTCACATCGACGCCGGTAAAACCACCACTACCGAGCGCGTATTGTTCTATACCGGTGTGAATCACAAGATCGGCGAAGTGCATGATGGCGCGGCCACCATGGACTGGATGGAGCAGGAACAAGAACGTGGCATTACGATTACGTCGGCTGCCACGACCTGCTTCTGGAAAGGGATGGCCAACAACTTCCCTGAGCATCACATCAATATTATCGACACCCCGGGTCACGTCGACTTCACCATCGAAGTTGAGCGCTCGATGCGCGTGCTCGACGGCGCCTGTATGGTCTACTGTGCAGTCGGTGGTGTGCAGCCGCAGTCCGAGACTGTCTGGCGCCAAGCCAATAAGTACGGTGTGCCACGTCTGGCGTTCGTCAATAAGATGGACCGTACAGGTGCCAACTTCTTCAAGGTCTACGAGCAAATGCGCGCGCGACTGAAGGCAAATCCGATTCTGGTGCAGATCCCGATTGGCGCGGAAGAAAACTTCCTCGGCGTGGTCGATCTGGTCAAGATGAAAGCGATTTACTGGGACGACGCCTCGCAAGGCATGAAATTCGACTACCGCGAAATTCCCGCTGAGCTGCTTGAGTTGGCCAAAGAGTGGCGCGAGAAGATGGTTGAAGCTGCTGCCGAAGCCAACGAAGAACTGATGAATAAGTATCTCGACGAAGGCGACCTGACGGAAGCTGAAATCAAGATGGCCTTGCGTCAACGCACCATCGCAGCCGAAATCGTTCCGATGATGTGCGGCACGGCGTTCAAGAACAAGGGCGTGCAAGCCATGCTTGACGGAGTAATCGAATACCTGCCGTCGCCAGTGGATATTCCACCGGTCAAGGGCCTGGACGAAGACGACGAGCCAACCACTCGCAAACCGGAAGACACCGAGAAGTTTTCGGCGCTGGCGTTCAAGATCATGACCGATCCGTTTGTCGGCCAACTGATTTTCTTCCGCGTCTATTCGGGCATGATCAAGTCCGGCGACACCGTGTTCAATCCTGTGAAAAACAAGAAAGAGCGCCTCGGCCGTATTTTGCAGATGCATGCAAATCAGCGTGAAGAAATCAAGGAAGTGCACGCCGGCGACATCGCCGCTGCGGTTGGTCTGAAAGACGCGACCACGGGAGAAACCCTGTGCGATCCAAGCTCGATCATCACGTTGGAGCGCATGGTATTTCCTGAGCCGGTGATTTCGCAGGCAGTCGAGCCAAAGACCAAGGTTGATCAGGAAAAAATGGGTCTGGCACTGAACCGCCTGGCGCAGGAAGATCCATCGTTCCGCGTGAAGACCGATGAGGAATCCGGTCAGACCATTATTGGCGGTATGGGTGAGCTGCACCTTGAGATTATCGTCGACCGTATGCGCCGTGAATTTGGCGTGGAAGCGACCGTTGGCAAGCCACAGGTGGCCTATCGTGAAACCATCCGCAAGGTGTGCGAAGAAATCGAAGGCAAATTCGTCAAGCAGTCCGGTGGTCGCGGTCAGTACGGCCACGTTGTATTGAAGATCGAGCCGCAAGAGCCGGGCAAGGGCTTCGAATTCATCGACGCGATTAAGGGCGGTACCGTGCCACGTGAATACATCCCAGCAGTTGAAAAGGGTGTGCGCGAAACACTGACCTCGGGCGTGATGGCTGGTTATCCGGTGGTCGACGTCAAGGTCACGCTATTCTTCGGGTCTTACCATGACGTGGACTCGAATGAAAACGCGTTCCGGATGGCTGCTTCGATGGCGTTCAAGGACGGCTGCCGCAAAGCAAGTCCGGTAATTCTTGAGCCGATGATGGCGGTGGAAGTCGAGACGCCGGAAGACTACGCCGGTACCGTCATGGGTGACTTGTCATCGCGTCGCGGCATGGTGCAGGGCATGGATGAAATCGCCGGCGGTGGTGGCAAGATTATCAAGGCCGAAGTGCCGTTGTCCGAAATGTTCGGTTATTCGACCTCGTTGCGTTCCGCAACCCAAGGCCGTGCGACCTACACGATGGAATTCAAGCACTACGCGGAAGCACCGAAGAACGTGACCGAAGCGATTGTCAGCCAGAAGGCAAAGTAATTCGCCAAGCAATTCTGTCAGTAAAAATTCAGCATCCTCATGCCCGCCCAAAGGTCATCTTTCGGGCGGGCACTCAGATAAATCGTTCTTTTTGAAGGAAAAATAAAATGGCAAAGAGTAAATTCGAGCGGACCAAACCGCACGTGAATGTGGGCACAATCGGCCACGTCGACCATGGCAAAACCACGCTGACGGCAGCAATTGCAACGGTATTGTCGAAGAAA
>JAYTZV010000365.1:0-8364 GCA_043741695.1 Burkholderiales bacterium | reverse complement strand
ATCTGGCACCGGCCGGTATCACGATTCAGGAATTGATCGACGAGCATTGTGGCGGCATGCAGGAAGGCCACACGTTCTACGCCTACCTGCCGGGCGGCGCGTCGGGCGGCATTTTGCCGGCCACGATGAACACGATTCCGCTGGATTTTGACACCTTGCAACCGTATGGCTGTTTCATCGGCTCGGCGGCGATTGTGGTGATGTCCCAGCACGATACGGCGGTCAATGCCGCACGCAATCTGATGCGCTTTTTTAAACATGAATCATGCGGCCAATGCACGCCATGCCGCGTTGGTACGTCGAAAGCTGTCGACTTGATCGAGCAACCGAAATGGGATGTTGATCTGCTGGCGGATCTGTCGACCGTGATGCGCGACGCCTCGATCTGCGGACTCGGCCAGGCAGCGCCGAATCCGATCGATTGCGTCGTCAAATACTTTCCGCATGAACTGAATCCATCGAGCAGAGAATCCGCATGAATGCTATTACGCGTAGTGAATTGAACGCGGTCGATGCACCTGTCATCGACTTCACCTTGAACGGTCGCGCGGTTTCGGCGCGTAGCAACGAGACTTTGATCCAGGTCGCGCAGCGTGAAGGCATCGACGTGCCGCGCCTGTGCTACAAGGAAGGTCTCGACGCGGTTGGTAATTGCCGCGCCTGCATGGTCGAAATCAAAGGCGAGCGCGTGTTGGCACCATCATGCTGCCGCGCACCAACCGCCGGTATGGACGTCACCACTGACAGCCCGCGCGCCGTCAAGGCGCAGCAGATGATTCTGGAGATGCTGCAGTCCGACATGCCAGAGACCGAGTACACCCGCAACAACGAGGTCGATCAGTGGGCCGCGAAACTGGAAGTCGGTAAGCCGCGCTTTGCACCGCGCAAGGCAGTGCAGGCTGATTTGTCGCATCCGGCCATGGCAGTCAATCTCGACGCCTGCATTCAGTGCACACGCTGCGTACGTGCTTGCCGCGATGAGCAAATGAATGACGTGATTGGCCTCGCATTCCGCGGTGATCATGCAGAGATCGTGTTCGACATGGGTGATCCGATGGGTAACTCGACCTGCGTGGCGTGCGGCGAATGCGTGCAGGCATGTCCGACCGGCGCACTGATGCCAGCCCGCGATGCAGCATTGTCGGTACCTGATAAAAAAGTCGAATCGGTTTGTCCGTATTGCGGCGTCGGTTGCCAGCTGACCTACAATGTCAAAGACAATCAGATCATGTATGTCGAGGGTCGCGATGGTCCGTCGAACCACAAGCGTTTGTGCGTCAAGGGTCGCTATGGTTTCGATTATGCGAACCATCCGCAGCGCCTGACGGTACCGCTGATTCGACGCGCTGATGCACCGAAGAGCGGCGACTTTACGATGGATCCGGATCGCGTTTTGGATATCTTCCGCCAAGCGACCTGGGAAGAGGCATTGGCGATTACTGCCAGCAAATTTGTCGTACTGCGCGACAAGCACGGTAAAAAATCACTCGCTGGTTTTGGTTCTGCCAAGGGCAGTAATGAAGAAGCATACTTGTTCCAGAAGTTGGTGCGTACCGGTTTCGGTTCCAACAACGTCGACCACTGCACACGCTTGTGCCATGCGTCGTCGGTTGCCGCGCTGCTGGAAGGTATCGGTTCAGGCGCGGTATCGAATCCCGTGATGGACGTGACCAAAGCTGAGGTCGTGATCGTGATCGGTGCAAACCCGACCGTGAACCATCCGGTTGCCGCGACCTGGATCAAGAATGCGGTCGACAACGGTACCAAACTGATCGTGATGGACCCACGGCGTTCTGAGATGGCCCGCATTGCGCATCGCTTCATCCAGTTCAAGCCAGACACCGACGTTGCGCTGCTGAACGCGATGATGCATGTGATCGTGCACGACGGTTTGGTCGACAAAAACTTTATTGAAAGTCGAACGATCGGTTTCGATGAGCTGAAAGCCAATGTCGAAGGATACAGCCCGGAACTGATGGCGCCGATATGCGGTATTGATGCAGAGACCATTCGTTATATCGCGCGCTTGTATGCGACCTCGAAAGGCTCGATGATTTTATGGGGTATGGGCATATCGCAACACATTCACGGCACTGACAACGCGCGTTGCCTGATAGCGCTAGCATTGATGACCGGTCAGATTGGGCGTCCTGGCTGCGGTCTGCATCCGCTGCGTGGTCAAAACAACGTGCAGGGCGCGTCCGACGCTGGTTTGATTCCGATGATGTATCCCGATTACCAGCGTGTTGATAATCCAGACGCGATTGCCAAGTTTGAAAAAATGTGGGGCATGCCGCTGGACCACAAACCAGGCTTGACGGTCGTTGAAATTATGGATGCGATCGGTACCGGCGATATTCGCGGCATGTACATCATGGGTGAAAATCCAGCGATGTCGGACCCGGACGTGCATCATGCACGCGCTGCTTTGGCTGCACTTGAACATCTGGTTGTGCAGGATATTTTCCTGACCGAGACCGCGTATCTGGCGGATGTAATTTTGCCAGCGACAGCATTCCCGGAAAAAACCGGCACCTTCACCAATACCGACCGTCTGGTGCAGTTGGGCCGTCAGGCGCTGAATCCACCGGGCGAAGCCAAACAGGATTTGTGGATCATTCAGCAAATCGCCAAAGGCATGGGACTCGATTGGAACTATGGTCACGTCTCGGAAGTGTTCGATGAAATGCGCCGCAGCATGCCAAGCATCGGCGGCATGCGCTGGGAGCGTCTTGAGCGCGAACATTCGCTGACCTATCCGTGCGAGAACGAAGGCGATCCAGGTCAATCGGTTGTCTTCACCGAAAAGTTTCCGACTGCAACCGGTCGCGCCCGTTTCGTACCGGCCGACATCATTCCGGCCAACGAGCGGCCTGATGCCGAGTATCCGAACGTGCTGATTACGGGCCGTCAACTCGAACACTGGCATACCGGCAGCATGACCCGGCGTGCTGGTGTGCTCGATGCGATTGAGCCGGATCCGGTGGCATTGATCCATCCGCTGGATCTGGCGGAACTCGGTGCATTGCCGGGTGATGTGGTCACGCTCGAATCGCGTCGGGGTCAGGTCGCTCTTTATGCGCGTGCTGACGATAGCTCCCCGCGTGGTGCAATCTTCGTACCGTTCTGCTACTACGAAGCGGCGATCAACAAGCTGACTAACTCGGCACTCGATCCGTTCGGTAAGATTCCTGAGTTCAAATATTGTGCAATCCGGATTCGGGTCGGCGGCGAGGTCACAGCGCAAACCAGTTACGGCGGAGGACAGATTCTGGCAACGGCGTCGGCGCTTTTGGTTTAGACTTGGCACCGCCAAGAAACCCGGAGAGCCGTGAATGAGCATTACCGTTGAAGCAGTAAAAGTAGCGCTATCGACTGTTATCGATCCAAATACCAACAAGGATCTAGTCGGCAGTAAGTGTGTCAAGAATATCCAGCTCGATGGCGACGATGTCGCCTTCGATATCGAGCTGGGTTATCCCGCAAAAAGTCAGTTCGATGGCATCCGCAAGGCGGCCATCGCATCGCTTCGCGCCTTGCCCGGCATGGGTAATGTCAGCGTCAACGTCACGTCGAAAATCGTCGCTCATACCGCACAGCGCGGCGTGAAGCTGATGGGCAATGTAAAGAACATTATTGCAGTGGCTTCCGGCAAAGGTGGTGTCGGCAAATCGACGACCGCAGTCAACCTCGCATTGGCACTGGCCGCCGAAGGTGCGCAAGTTGGCATTCTCGATGCGGATATTTACGGGCCGTCGTTACCGATGATGATGGGTATTTCAGGTCGCCCTGAAACCATCGACGGCAAGTCGATGGAGCCGATGGAAAATCACGGATTGCAAGTCTCCAGCATCGGTTTCATGATCGACAATGATCAGCCAATGGTGTGGCGCGGGCCAATCGTCACGCAGGCCTTGCAGCAACTGCTGGATCAAACCAACTGGCGCGATCTCGATTATCTGATTATCGATATGCCACCAGGTACCGGCGACATTCAATTGACGCTGTCGCAAAAAGTACCGGTAACCGGCGCGGTGATCGTGACCACGCCACAAGATATCGCCTTGCTCGATGCGCGCAAGGGATTGAAGATGTTTGAAAAAGTCGGCATTCCGATTCTCGGTATTGTCGAAAACATGAGTACGCATATCTGCTCGAATTGCGGTCACGCCGAAGCGATTTTCGGGCAGGGCGGTGGTGCGAAAATGTGCGCTGAATATGGCGTGGATTTTCTCGGTGCGTTGCCGCTGACGATGTCGATTCGCGAGCAGGCTGACTCCGGTTCGCCAACTGTCGTAGCGGACCCGACCGGACCGGTGGCCGATATCTATCGCTCGATTGCGCGTAAGGTAGCCATCAAGGTCGCAGAAAAAGCCAAAGATATGTCGAGCAAATTCCCGAGCATCGTTATCAAAAACGATTGATCATTGGCGTCGTCGCTGACGGCCTGAGTATGCGCTACACCAATGTTCAGAGTGCGCGATTGTCGGCCGAACTTAGCCGATTTACTGCGTGAAAAAACGGGAGGTATTGATCATGAAATGTCGTTTATCGTCATTGCTGTTGCCGCTCTGGCTGATGCTGGGTGCGGTATCGTCGACGGCTTTTGCCGCGTCGGTATCGTTCATCGAACCGCAGGATGGTGCGACCGTCGGCAAGACGTTTTCCGTGAAATTTGCAGTCGATGGCATGGAGGTCAAACCAGCCGGTGAATTGTCTGCCGCCAGTGGTCATCACCACCTGATCGTCGGTGGCGGTCCTGTGGCGGCCGGTGAGGTAGTCCCGTTTGATGATCACCATATTCATTTTGGTAAAGGCCAAACCGAAGCCACCGTTACCTTACAACCTGGCACCTACCGCCTGACGCTGCAGTTCGCCAATGGCGCACATCAATCGTATGGTGAGGCTCTGAGTAACTCCATTACGGTTCAGGTCAAATAATTCAATGATATCGCGACGACCGCAACTGTCTGATGCGCGCGCACTGTTGACGCGTGAAGTCAAGGCAATCGACGAGCGTGGACGCAGTTCGATTATCGCTATACCTGCCGAGCGGCCCTTGACGGTGTATGTCGACAAGCGTGAACTGGTCACGCTGATGACGCTCGGTGGCGCTCCGGAGGCGCTGACGCTGGGCTATCTGCGCAACCAGCGCTTCGTGCGGCAGCTCGACGACATCGTCTCGGTGCAGGTCGATTGGGAGGTCGAGGCAGTCGCCGTTGTCACACGTAACGGTATTGCCGACATCGAGGCGCGCACCGCAAAAAGGGTCGTGACTACCGGCTGTGGACAGGGCTCGGTTTTCGGTGGTTTGATGGACGATATCGCGGCGATTTCCTTGCCGCCCGATGCGCGCATGTCGCAATCAACGCTGTACCGAATTGTCGATACCATCCGCACGCAGAATTCGATTTACAAGCAAGCCGGTTCGGTACACGGCTGTGCGCTGTTTTCGTCGCAAGGCGAGCTGTTGTACTTCATCGAAGATGTCGGTCGCCACAACGCCGTTGATGCGATTGCCGGGCGAATGTGGCTCGACGGTATCGATGGTGGTGACAAGATTTTTTACACCACCGGACGTCTGACGTCGGAGATGGTGATCAAGGGCGGTCAGATGGGTATTCCATTTTTGCTGTCGCGCTCGGGCACCACGCAGATGGGGCACATGGTGGCAGAACGTCTCGGCATGGCACTTCTGGCGCGCTGTACCGGCAAGCATTTTTTACTGTTGACCGGCAAAGAACGTTTGCAATTCGAGCCGCTGCCGGTTGATGCCTCGCTGAAGCTTGCCTGAGGCGCGCGGCCCATGGGTCTGAGTGATGCAACGGGCACCGCGTTTGCGCTGCTGTTGTCAGGCGATCGTGAGCTCTGGCGCATCGTCTGGGTGTCGCTGTCGACTTCGGTGGTCGGCTTGCTGCTGGCATCACCGCTGGCGATTTTTGCCGGATACGTCGTGGCGAGTAATCGATTCGTCGGTCGGCGCATCATCATCTGGCTGGCTCAAGTGACGCTTTACTTTCCCACTGTTCTGGTTGGTTTGCTGCTGTATTTGCTACTCTCGCGAAACGGACCAGCAGGACAGTTGCACTGGTTGTTTTCGCAGTCGGGACTGATCGCAGGGCAGGTGCTAATCGCGTTTCCGGTGCTGCTGGCGTTCACGCTCGCAGCGGTGCAGGCGGCCGATCCGCGCTTGGCCGAAACTGCAGTCACGTTGGGTGCATCACGCTGGCGCGAAATGTGGACAGTCTTGCGTGAAGTTAGATTTGGTGTGATGGCAGCGATCATTACCGGCTTCGGGCGTGTAATTTCCGAAGTCGGTTGCGCGATGATGGTGGGTGGCAACATCGCTGGCGAAACGCGGACGATCACCACCGCAATTGCACTCGAAACCAGCAAGGGAGATTTCGCGCAAGGCATTGCGCTCGGGCTGATCTTGATCGCGCTCGCCTTGGTCATCAATGCGGCGCTGCTGGTTTTGCAGGGAAATACGCGATGAGCAGTCTGCTCTCCATCCGTCATTTGCAAAAGCGATTCGGAACCCGCACGCTGCTCGATATTGCCCAACTCGATCTCGATATTGCCAGCGCTACGGTGCTCACCGGTATCAATGGTTCTGGTAAGAGTACGTTACTGCGCATTCTTTGTGGGTTGGAAAGCGCGACCTATTCAAGTGCCTCTTTTTTAGGCAGTCCGGTGACGCTGTCGGTCCGATCTCCGATGTTGCGCGATGCCGTGGTGTACGTGCATCAGCATCCGGTGATGTTTTCCAGCAGCGTCGAAGCCAACGTGGGCTATGGCCTGGCCGCACGCGGTATCAGTAAGGCGGCGACCGCAACGTTGGTTCAAGACGCGATGGAATGGGCTGGAATTGTACATTTGCGCGGCGTGCATCCGTCGCACTGGTCGGGCGGTGAAAAGCAGCGCGTTGCGCTAGCGCGTGCGCGTGTGCTGCGGCCAAAACTGCTGCTGCTCGACGAGCCAACCGCCAATCTTGACGGCCCCGCACGCGAACAAGTCATTGGCCTGATCCCAACACTGCTGGCCGAAGGTCGCAGTATCGTCATGGCATGCCATGATCGCGATTTGATCAACCTGCCGGGCGTGCAGCGTTTGAAATTGAAAGAGGGTGCGCTGGAGACGCGATCAACGCTCTCGCATCCTGTATAGCCTTATCTGTGTAGCTTTAGATTCGTGATTCATCAAAAAGGAGTTTTTCATGCTGCGTCGATTACTGTCCCGCTCTCTGTTTGCGTTGCTTGTCGCGGCGATTATGCCGTCGGCATTCGCGCAACAGGTCATTCGTCTGTCCACCACTACCAGCACCGAAAACTCTGGTTTGCTGACTTATCTGCTGCCGCAATTCGAGCAGCAATTCCACACCAAAATTCAAGTCATCGCGGTCGGTACCGGCAAGGCACTTGAGCTGGCAAAAAACGGTGATGTCGATGTCACGCTGGTGCATGCGCGTCCTTCCGAAGATGCCTTCGTCAGCGCAGGCTACGGTATCAATCGGCGCGATGTGATGTACAACGATTTCATCGTGGTCGGCCCAGCTGCTGACCCCGCCGGCATCGTCGGCAAAAAAGAGCTGATGAGCAGTCTGAAAAAAATCGTCGCCAGCAAAGCGAAATTCATTTCGCGCGGCGATAATTCTGGCACCGACCAGAAAGAGCAGTTGTACTGGAAAGCCGCCGGTATTAAACCGGCTGGTGCAGCCTACGTCTCTGCCGGATTGGGTATGGGAGAGGTACTGACCATGGCTGCCGAATTGCAGGCCTACACGTTGACTGATCGTGCCACTTACAACGCTTACCGCAACAAGACCGGTCTGGTCATCGCAATCGAGGGAGATCCTGCCATGTTTAATCCTTACGGCATCATTGCAGTCAATCCGGCGCGCTATCCTGACAATAATTTCAAAGGTGCGATGCAGTTGATCGACTGGATCACATCACCGTCAGGGCAACAAAAAATCGCTGCTTTTCGCGCTGGCGGAGAGCAAGTATTTTTTCCTTCCGCTGCGCCCTGAAGTGACATGGAGCGCAGTGGACATTGTCTTGAGTCTGCTGCACTCCAGCTGCAATGCTGGCTATCACTATTCGCCCTCGCATGGCAAAGCGTGAACAAATATCGAAGCCACTCCACAAATTAACATTCGTTGATGAAATTCCACTTTACTTTACTGTAACCAAGAGTCACTATTTAGTTACTACTCGCACTCACGAGCGCGTGATCATCATCCATTGATGAACCCGCATTGACGTTTGTGTGATCGGTCGACACTATTTTATGACGCGAGGGATCAGTGATGAACGGTATCAAGCCAGGACGCAGCAAAGTCAGGGTCGATGTGCTGCTGCAGGA
>JAYTZV010000364.1:0-2957 GCA_043741695.1 Burkholderiales bacterium | reverse complement strand
GACTACTTCACAGGGAAACACCATGGGCACCATCCTCTTAATTATTCTTGTACTCGTCCTCATCGGCGCTTTCCCGACCTGGAATCACAGCCGCAGCTGGGGCTATGGTCCGAGCGGCATCCTTGGTTTGGTCGTCATCGTATTGATCGTTTTGCTGCTGACTGGTCGCTTGTAGTCCGCGATAGCCAGCATCATAAAAAGCCCCGCCGGTATCGGTAGATACCCGCGGGGTTTTTTATCGCCGTATTTTGTCAATCAAAGCTGATTTTGTGGGCGCTTTGAAGCATTTTCTGTGAATCGCATTGAAGGTAAATCAGTTGGTCTGCATCATATGCTGACATCCGCTGTACCAAGCCATTTGTCGGTAAAGGCGAGCGCTCGGATAAAATGCGTGTCTCATTCTTCTTCTATTTCGCCATGACCCAAGACGAACAAAAACAAGCTGTCGCCCGCGCTGCCATCGCCTATGTCGTCGACGGTGAAATTGTCGGTGTCGGTACTGGCTCGACCGCCAATTTTTTCATCGATGCACTCGCCACCATCAAGCACCGCATCAAAGGTGCAGTTGCGTCATCCGAAGCTACCGCCGCGCGTCTCGCCGCGCATGGCATTCCGGTATTCGATTTGAATCAGATCGATACGATGCCGGTGTATATCGACGGTGCAGATGAAATCACGGTAAGCGGCGCAATGATCAAGGGAGGTGGCGGCGCACTCACCCGCGAGAAAATTGTCGCCTCGGTTGCAGAGCGATTTATTTGTATTGCCGACGGCTCAAAACTGGTTGATGTGCTTGGTAGTTTTCCACTACCGGTGGAAGTCATTCCGATGGCGTACACAGCGGTTACAGCAAAGCTGACGGCGCTCGGTGGCGTTGCGCGCTTGCGCGTCAAGGATGGTCAGACCGTTGTTACCGATAACGGCAATGTGATTATCGATGTGGTTGGATTGAAGATTGTTGATCCGGTCGCAATTGAGCGCGCGATCAATGCGCTGGCGGGCGTGGTGACGGTGGGGTTGTTTGCGGCGCGTGGAGCGGATGTGGCGTTGCTGGGTCGTAGTGATGGGATTCAGACATTAATATTCAAGGACTAAATAGGCTCCACAGCAGCCGAAAGCCAGCAGCCTCGACCGCGTTGGCGTCGAAACTGACGCAGTAAGTGCAACTGGCTTTATTCGCTGAACGTTCTATCAAACAATCCGAAAAATCCGTTTTTGATCCAGCAAAAATTTTCAGTGCTTTCATCGCCGTCTCAGCATTCTCGGTAATCGATTCCTTCATGCGCAGCAGCGTATCGAGTATCGCAACCACTTCCAGCTTGGTGGCTTGATAACAGCTCTGCATCACTCAGACGATTTCGACCAACGACACCAGCGTAATAAAGCCGGGATTTTCGGTCGAGAGCGAGTGAATCAATTTGGTTGCGCGTGCTGATTGCTTCGCATCGTCTTGCGCGAGATAGCGCACTAGCACGTTGGTATCGAGACCAATTGCCGGGCTTTCGCACGTTGCGAAACGATTGCCGTATGCATTTGTTCAATGCTGACAGGCGAGGTAGGTTGGCGCAGCATTCCTTTTAGCGCACGCACCGTGCTGGTTGCGGGAATGATGGCAAATTGACCGCTGCTGGTTTCGACAAACTCGACCCGACTGCCGGCCTCTAGACCGAGAGATGCGCGTACCGCAGCCGGAATAGTGATTTACCCCTTTGATGTGACCGTTGCGGTAGACATCGACATCGTTCCGAATCAATTTATCCCTTAAGTTAGTGTAAGGAGATCTTTGGTCAAGAGGATCAGGGCAGTATTTTCACTCCGCTGGCGGTACATACCCCTGTGCAGCATCCGCGCCCTCACCAAAAAAATGCTTTTCCATTTGCGTCGCTAAATATTTGCGCGCCCGCAGATCCGCCAGATTCAGCCGGTTTTCATTGACCAACATGGTCTGATGCTTAAGCCATGCAGCCCACGCTTCTTTCGATACTGATTCCCAAATCCGTTTGCCCAGCTCACCTGGATACGGTGCAAAATCGAGGCCTTCGGCTTCCTTGTCGAGCTTGATGCAGTGAACCATGCGTGTCATATTTTTAATCCTTGTTCGTTGAATAAATGCGTAGTCAAATCTGCTTGATCAAGACCAGCGATTTGCGCTGCCAGTTGTACATGTGCTGACGGTCTTTCGGCAGATCATCGACCGATGCCTGCACGAAGCCGCGTTTTAAAAACCAGTGCGCGGTGCGCGTAGTCAGCACAAATAATTTTTTGAAACCTTCGGCACGGGCGCGGGTTTCCATGTGCTTCAAGATGCGTTCGCCGTCGCCCTGTGCCTGTGCTTCCGGGTTCACGATTAGACACGCCATCTCGGCCATTTTTTGAGCTGGGAATGGATACAGCGCCGCGCAGCCAAAGATGATGCCGTCGTGTTCGATCACAGAAAAATAATCGATCTCGCGCTCGATCAATTCGCGGCCGCGCTTAACCAATGTGCCATCGGCTTCGAGTGGTTCGATCAAACGCAGAATACCGCCGACGTCGTCGATCGTCGCTTCGCGCAGGGTTTCCAGATTCTGGTACGAGATCATCGTGCCGACGCCGTCGTGCGTAAATAATTCGAGCAGTGCCGAGCCGTCCATCGCAAACGGCACCACGTGAGCGCGAGCCACGCCACCGTTGCAGGCTCTGATTGCGTGCTCGAGATAAAACGCGGAATCACTCGGCAAGAAGCCAGCCTTCAACACGGCTTCGGCCTGATGCGCCGACAGCTCGCGAATTTCTTCGCCGGCGGCGTCGCACATCATCGGTATCTCGCTAATAAAAATCAGCTTGTCGGCGCGCAGCGCGATTGCGGCAGAGACGGCGACGTCTTCCATCGTCAAGTTGAATACTTCGCCAGTAGGTGAAAAGCCCAACGGTGAGAGTAGCACCAATCCGCCCGCGTCCATGATTGGATGAATCGT
>JAYTZV010000363.1:0-2973 GCA_043741695.1 Burkholderiales bacterium | reverse complement strand
GCAAAAAAAACGAGCTGCGGGTCAGTACAGTGGCCAGCGTCAGCAAGGCGATCGTGATCCAGATTTCAGTGGTGGTCATGGCGTGCCCTCGGTCACATTATTTGATGCGTCTGTTGTTCGTTTCTTTTCGGTGGCTTTTCCCATCATTGAATCGATCATCATCGCCACAATCATTCCGGCAATGACGCCGGTCAGCAAGCCCAGCCGATACGGCAAACCGGCCGCCGCCACTGCAACAACGCCAGAGACGAGCACGCCACCCAGCGCGGCGCGATTGATCGTCATCGGAATCAACACCGCCAGTAACGCCAGCGTACCGGCAAAACCAACACCCCAGCTCTCGGGAATCTGACTTGCCAGCAAGATGCCGATCACCGCACTGGTCTGCCACACCACCCAGTTCGAGTAACAGATGCCAGTGTAATAACCAACCTTGCCGATAGGCTGATGCACGGTATTGATTGGAAATCGACTTGGAAAAAATCCCATCGCGATATCAGCGTTGAAGTAGCCGTACCAGAGCCGCTGATACCACTTCAAATGTGCAAAATGCGGCCCCACTACCGCAGCAAAAATTACGAAGCGCAAATTCACCATCAGCGCGGTGACAAACACCACCCACACTGGCGCACCGGCTGCGATCAATGGCAGTGCGGCGAGTTGCGCCGAACCGGCGAACACAAAAAAAGACATACCCAGCGCTTGCCACAAGGTGAGCCCTGACTTGACCATCGCCATGCCTGACACCAGCCCCCACGCGAAGATGCCGGGCATGGTGGCCGCGCTGACCTTGAGCGCCGCTCTGAATTCGGCTTGTTCGTGGCGCTTGGCAGACGCGGTGTCAGTCGGCGTATCATTGGAAAGCATGGACGGGTCTGAAATGGAGACGCCCTATTTTAACGACGAAGCGGCAGCGCGGTCCGAATCCGCTAAAATCAGAGTTTGTTTTCTTGCACAACGCGAAGGCCCCATGAGCGAATCAAAAAATGTTGGCGCAGTCGTCGAGCTCGCCGCCAGCGACCTGCCGGCACACTGCCCGAATCCTGCGATGCCGGTCTGGTCGTCGCACCCAAAAGTTTTTCTGGACATGGCACACGGTCATGCAAGCTGCCCGTATTGCGGCACCGCCTATCGGATGAAAGCCGGCGAAGTTATCAAAGCACACTGAAGCGGAGAGCCGCGACATGCCACGCAAAAAAGATCTATCCGGCACCCCTGCCGATGCCGAAAGCGCGTTTTACGATGCGCTGGCGCGCGCTGATCTGGAGGCGCTCATGGCGCTGTGGGCAGACGATGAAGAAATTGTTTGCATCCATCCAGGAGCACCACGCTTGCTCGGCCATGCGGCGATACGGGCGTCATGGCAGGCGATCTTCGAGCAAGGTGGTGTGCATATTCACCCAATTCAATTGCACGTGATGCAAAACATGATGGCGTCTACCCATAGCGTGCTGGAACAGATACGCCGCGGCGACCCGGAGCAGGATCTGCATATTCTGGCTACCAACGTGTATATCAAAACACCGCATGGCTGGCGCATCGCGGTACATCACGCGTCGGTGGCACCAGGACGTGCGCCGATCGATGTACGCGGGCCGACCACGCTGCACTGATTATTCCTTGGCGCTTTAGTCGGGTGGTTTTGCCGACAAGCGTCATACCCGCGACTTTTTTATCGCCCTATTCCAGCAAGGCCTATGAATTACCGTGCACCACGCTGGCTACCCGGCGGCCACCTGCAAACGATTTATCCAGCAACCTGCATGCGCAAGCCAGCGGTGGAATATCGACGCGAACGCTGGACCACGCCGGATGACGATTTCATCGATATCGATTTCATGCAGGGCCGTGCCGGTCAACCGTTTGCGGTGCTGTTTCACGGCCTTGAAGGCTCGTCGGATAGCCACTACTGTCGCGCGATGATGGCGCACTGGCAGACGCTCGGCTGGTCGGGTGCGGTGGTACATTTTCGGGGATGCTCGGGCGAGGCGAATCTGGCACCGCGCTTTTATCATTCCGGTGACGCAGCAGAAATCGATTGGGTGTTGCGACGTCTGCGTACTGTCGCCGAGGCTGCGAGCAGCAGCCAATTTTTCGCGATCGGCGTTTCGCTCGGCGGTAATGCGCTGTTACGCTGGCTTGGTGAATCGCAGCACAGTGCCGAGTTTGTCGATGCAGCTTGTGCGGTTTCGGCACCGCTCGATCTGGCCGGCGGCGGTGCGGCCTTGTCGTCCGGCGTCAACCTGATTTACACCCGCATGTTTTTGCAATCGTTGAAACCAAAATGCCTGCACAAGCTCGAACAGTTTCCCGGCTTGTTCGATCGCGACAAGTTGCTGCAGGCGCGCGATTTGTACGCGTTCGACAATATCGTCACTGCGCCGCTGCACGGCTACCGTGATACCAACGATTACTGGAATCGCGCGAGTGCCAAACATGTTTTGGATGACATCACCGTACCGACGCTGGTGTTGAATGCGAAGAACGATCCGTTTCTGCCGGCGCATCATTTGCCAGATTCAGCGTCTGCGAGGGTGCTGCTGGAGTACCCCGAGACCGGTGGTCATGTTGGCTTTGCGACCGGCGCACTGCCTGGCCAGCTCGATTGGTTACCGCAGCGCGTGGTACGATTTTTTGATCAGACGAGGCTAGGTCATGGATGAGATTGTTCGACGTGCGATGAGCAAATGGCCGAATGTACCAGATTGCTACGGCTGGCTGGCACTGGATGCGCGCGGCAATTGGCGCATGCGCGACGAGCAGGCACAGCGCGCCAATCTGCCGGGTGACAAAATCATGTATACGGCGCTGTGCGGATTCATCAATCGTAATTACGCCAGCGACGATGCAGGCCGCTGGTATTTTCAGAACGGGCCGCAACGGGTTTATGTGAATCTTGAAGCGACACCGTATATTGCGCGCACCGATCCGGTCGCTGGATTTTTGCTGCATACCGGCGAAACGATGGCACCG
>JAYTZV010000362.1:0-8421 GCA_043741695.1 Burkholderiales bacterium | reverse complement strand
TGCGTTTCAATTGCGCGTAACCGCCGCGCTTGACGTAATCATTGAAGTGCCAGTTCTGGCCATCGAGGTCAGCGAGAATCAGCGGTTTGATATGACGGGTATGCAGACTGGTCATTATTTCTGCTCCTGAAGTTCACCGATCAATGCATCGATTTTGTCGTCCGACATCCAGCTGCACATGCGCTTGTTGTTCACCAGCAGGACCGGCGAATCACCACACGCGCCCATGCATTCACCCTCTTGCAAAGTGAATAGGCCATCGGCCGTGGTCTCGCGATAATCGATACCGAGTTTGTGCTTGAGGTAGTGCGCGGCTTTGTCGCCACCCGATAATTGGCAAGGCAAGTTAGTGCACACCGTAATCTTGAATTTACCGACTGGCTTGGTGTTGTACATCGTGTAAAAGGTCGCGACTTCCTGCACCGCGATGGCGGGCATGTCGAGATACGTTGCGACGTCTTGCATCACTTCAGGCGATAACCAGCCATGCTCGTCTTGCGCAATGGCTAGCGCACCCATGACTGCCGATTGCTTTTGCTCTGCCGGAAACTTGCCGACTTCCCTGTCGATTTTCTTTAACGCTTGTTCAGATAACAGCATGCTTGGTGCCTCAATTGGCGATCGCATTATGGCGATCAAAAACAGCGATCAAAAACGGCGATCAAATTCAGCAAAAAAATTCAGTAGATGCGTGGCCCTGCGAACTCAGCGATCAATCTCACCGAACACAATATCTTGCGTGCCGATAATAGTAACGGCGTCGGCGATCATGTGTCCCTTGGCCATTTCATTCAACCCCTGCAAGTGCGCAAAACCCGGCGCACGAATTTTCAGACGATACGGCTTGTTGGCACCATCCGAAATCAGATACACGCCAAACTCGCCTTTCGGATGCTCGACCGCGGCATATGCTTCACCAGGTGGCACATGCATGCCTTCGGTGAAAAGCTTGAAGTGATGAATCAACTCTTCCATATTCGACTTCATGTTCACGCGCGATGGTGGAGCAACCTTGTGGTTCTCTGTCATCACCGGGCCCGGATTGTTACGCAGCCATTCGACGCATTGCTTGATGATCTTGTTGGACTGACGCATCTCTTCGACGCGCACCAGATAGCGGTCATAGCAATCACCATTCACACCCACCGGAATGTCGAAATCGAGCAAGTCATAGACTTCATAAGGCTGCTTCTTGCGCAAATCCCATTCAACGCCGGAGCCACGCAACATCGGGCCGGTAAAACCCATTGCTTTCGCACGTTCAGGAGAAACCACGCCGACGCCGACGAGCCGCTGCTTCCAGATGCGGTTATCAGTCAGCAGCGTTTCGTATTCATCGACATAGCGCGGGAAACGGTTGGTGAAATCTTCGATGAAATCCAGCAACGAACCCTGGCGGTTTTCATTCATCTGCTTGATCGCCTTGGCATTCTTCAGCATCGACGCGCCATATTGCGGCATCACATCCGGCAGATCACGATACACGCCGCCCGGACGGTAGTAGGCGGCATGCAGACGCGCGCCAGAAACCGCTTCATAGCAATCCATCAAATCTTCGCGCTCGCGGAACGCATACAAAAATACGCCCATCGCGCCGACGTCAAGAGCATGCGCACCAAGCCACAACAAATGGTTCAGCAACCGCGTAATTTCATCGAACATCACGCGGATGTACTGCGCGCGCAGTGGCACCTCGAGGCCAAGCAGCTTTTCGATCGACATTACGTAACCGTGTTCATTGCACATCATCGAGACGTAATCGAGGCGGTCCATGTAGGGCACCGACTGCAAATACGTTTTTTGCTCGGCGAGTTTTTCGGTCGCGCGATGCAGCAAACCGATATGCGGGTCGGCGCGTTGAATGACTTCACCGTCGAGTTCCAGCACCAGTCGCAACACACCATGCGCTGCCGGATGTTGCGGACCGAAGTTGAGCGTGTAGTTTTTAATCTCAGCCATTATTTGATCCCGTACTGTTCTTCGCGAATGATGCGCGGCACGTTTTCACGCGGATCGATCGTGACTGGTTGATAGATCACGCGTTTTTGCTCGGGGTCGTAGCGCATTTCTACGTAGCCCGTTACCGGGAAATCCTTACGGAACGGATGCCCGATGAAACCGTAGTCGGTCAAAATTCGGCGCAGATCGTTGTGACCATCGAACAAGATACCGAAGAAATCGAAGGCTTCACGCTCGTACCAGTTGGCGGCGTTCCAGATGTCGTTCAGCGACGCTACCATCGGCACTTCGTCGTCACTGGCGAACACGCGCACGCGTAAGCGCCAGTTGTGCGTGATCGACAGCAGATGCGACACCACCGCAAAGCGTGGGCCTTCGTAGGCACCATCGCCGTAGGTCGAATAGTCGACACCAGCCAGATCGATCAGCTCTTCGAAGCAGCAGTCGGGATGGTCGCGCAACACGCGCATTGCAGACAGGTAGTTGCTGTCCTTGACGATGATGGTGATTTCGCCAAGTGCATTGGTCAGGCTCTGGATTTGTGCACCGAGCGCAGCGTGCAAGGCAACTTCAAGATTGGCGAGAGAAGTCGTCATGGATTAGCGCGCAATCGTGTTGGTGCGTTTGATTTTGTTTTGGAGCTGCATGATGCCGTACAACAGTGCTTCAGCAGTCGGCGGGCAACCTGGCACGTAAATGTCGACTGGCACAATGCGATCACAGCCGCGCACCACTGAATACGAATAGTGGTAATAACCGCCGCCATTTGCGCAGGAGCCCATCGAAATCACCCAGCGCGGCTCAGCCATCTGGTCGTACACCTTGCGCAGAGCCGGTGCCATCTTGTTGCACAACGTGCCGGCAACAATCATCACATCGGACTGCCGCGGCGACGGACGGAACACTACGCCGAAACGATCCAGATCGTAGCGCGATGCGCCTGCATGCATCATCTCGACTGCGCAGCAGGCTAGTCCGAATGTCATCGGCCACATCGAGCCGGTACGGGTCCAGTTGATCAGCTTGTCAGCCGTGGTGGTGACAAAACCTTCGTTCAATACGCCTTCAATCGACATGATTTATTCCCAGTCTAAGGCGCCCTTCTTCCAGATGTACCAGAAGCCGACCGCAAACTCGGTAATGAACACGAGCATGGTGACGAATCCGGCCCAGCCGAGGTCACGCATGGCGACACCCCAGGGGAAGAAAAACGCAGTTTCAAGATCGAACAGAATGAACAGAATTGCGACGAGGTAGTAGCGTACATCGAACTTCATACGCGCGTCTTCGAAGGCTTCGAAACCGCACTCATATGGTGAATTTTTCTGGGAATCCGGCTTGAATGGCGCGAGTACGCGGCCGAGAAGCTGAGGCACGACACCGACACCGATGCCGACAAGGATGAAGAGTAAAACAGGAAAGTAATTTTCTAGGTTCACGTCGCGCAGTACCCGGTTGAAAATTCAATCAAACCTCATCGGTCGTCGCGCTTTTTGGCAAGACAAACCGCCAGGCATCAATCAACGTTCCTCGATAAAAAGCCAGCTTGGGCAACCCCTCGCCGACTTGATGGGAACCGCTGATATTTCGCTGATATTTCGCTGATATTTCTTACTGCTTGTTTTTTCCGAATGTTTTTTAAACATTCGCTGCTGCATAGTTTGCTGCATTTTTGAAATGCATGTTTGGTGCCGACGGCGAGACTCGAACTCGCACAGCTTTCGCCACTACCCCCTCAAGATAGCGTGTCTACCAATTTCACCACGTCGGCGGGAGACGCATATTCTAACTTGTTTTACCTCTGTTGTTCAATGCACGAATGCAATCAAACAGAGCGAAACAAGCCGACGATGACTTTATTTTGGAATCTGACCCGATTGTCCGGTTGAAGTACCCGATGCCGGTGCCGATGGCGCTGTGGCGGAGGCTGGCGCCGCCGGCGCAGTTGCGGCAGATGTTGACGGAACTTTTGCGGCTGGTGCTGCCATCGTATCGGTTACGCTTCCAGTAGAAACGCTGCGCGTGCTGCCGATAAAAGCGAGTCCCAATGTCGCCGTAAAAAAAATCGCAGCGGCAATACCGGTCGACTTAGATAGAAAATTCGACGAGCCGGTTGCGCCAAACAAACTACCCGATGCGCCGGAACCGAACGCCGCGCCCATATCGGCGCCTTTGCCGTGCTGAAGCAGCACCAGACCGATAATGGTCAAGGCCGACAAGACCTGAATGATGACGATGATGGTGTGTACTGTGTTCATTGCAAATTCCAATCGGTGTTAATACGGTGTGTTGCTGACAAATGATGTGAATGATTTCGCCGACACCACAAAAAAGTTTATTCAAAAACAGGTATTCACTGCGACGATGATGCCGCTGCGATAATCGCCAAAAAGTCTGCGGCCTTCAGTGCTGCGCCACCGATGAGTCCACCATCGATGTCGGGCATGGCCAGCAACTCTTTGGCATTGTCCGGCTTCATGCTGCCACCGTACAAAATAGCGGTACGTGCTGCTGCATCAGAATGAATCGCTGCAATCCGGCCGCGCAAAAATGCATGTACGTCTTGCGCCATCGCTGGCGTTGCAGTCTTGCCGGTGCCGATCGCCCATACCGGTTCGTAAGCGACCACGATATGCTGCACATCGGTTAAAGGCATTGCAGCCAGCACTGCATCGATTTGCGCACCCACAACCTGCTCGGTGTGCCCTGCTTCGCGCTGCGCCAAAGTTTCACCGACACACACAATGGGCGTCAATCCGCTGGCCAACGCACACACGGCTTTTTGGGCAATCTGCGCATCGGTCTCGGAGTGATACGCACGGCGTTCTGAATGACCAATGATCACGTAGTGGCATCCGAAATCTTTGAGCATTGCACCAGATACTTCACCGGTGTAGGCACCGCCATCATGCGCCGAAAGGTCTTGCGCCCCCCATGCAATTCGACTTGCCGATAGCGCTTTTTGGCACTGACTCAAGTACGGTGCGGGTACGCAGACTGCAGCGTTGCACGCGGACGATTCACCATGAATAGCGGTGAGGCCTTGCAACAGATCGCGCAGCAATAATTCGTTGCCAGCGAGACTACCGTTCATCTTCCAATTGCCAGCGACCAGCTTTCTGCGCATGCCTGCTCCCAGTGAATAGTCCGTGATTCTATCCCGCCGCCCGGTAGCGGGTCAAATCTGCAGCAGGATTTTGCCGACATGCGTGCTCGATTCCATCAATCGATGCGCCGCTGCGGCTTCTGCGAGTGGAAAAGTCTGGAAAATCACCGGCTTGATCTTGCCTTGCGCAAATAACGGCCACACATGCGTGAGCAGATTCTGAGCGATCGCGGCTTTAAAGGCGATCGAACGCGGCCGCAGTGTTGAGCCTGTCACGGTCAAGCGACGCCGCAAGACCTGACCGAGATCGAGTTGGGCTTTACCACCACCAAGCAGCGCGATCAAGGCAATGCGGCCATCGTCAGCAAGGCAGTTGATTTCCCGCGGTAGATAATCGCCACCGACCATGTCGAGAATGACATCCACACCCTTGCCACCAGTCGCGTTTTTGACGACTTCGACAAAATCTTCGGTGCGATAATTGATGCCAATTTCTGCACCCAGTGCCATGCAGGCTTGAACTTTATCGTCCGATCCTGCGGTCGCAAACACCCGATGACCAAGCGCAGTCGCCATTTGGATTGCAGTGACACCGATTCCCGACGTGCCACCCTGTACCAGCAAGGTTTCCGAACCCGATAACTTCACGCGATCAAACACATTGCTCCAGACCGTGAAACACGTTTCAGGCAACGACGCCGCTTCAAGTGGGGTCAAGCCATCTGGTACCGGCAAACATTGCGCAAACGGTGCGACACAATATTCTGCATAGCCACCGCCCTGCACCAGCGCACAAACCAGATCGCCTTGCATGAAGGTCGTGCCAGTCAAATCGCCACCAACAATTTCACCGGCCACTTCCAGACCCGGCAAATCAGACGCACCCGGCGGCACCGGATAATTGCCGGTACGCTGAAAGACATCCGGACGATTGATGCCTGCTGCATGCACCTTGATCAGTATTTCGCCGGTCTTCGGTACCGGGATCGGCCGCTCGCACAGCTGCAACACTTCCGGGCCGCCGAACTGGGTAATTTCAATTGCACGCATCTCTGTTCTGCCTTGAAAAATGAATGAGGATACGAAGATCGTCGCCGAAAAAAACCGCCAGCCGGTTGCCCTGCTGGCGGTTTTATCAACCCGCTAGAGTTACGGCTTATTGTGCTTCGTGTGATTCAGGTGCGCTCTGTGCCGGTGCAGCAGCAGGCTGCGCTGGTGCCGCAGCTTCATCGCTTGCCGCTGCCTTCATCGACAACTTCAAGCGACCACGGTCATCGGTCTCCAACACTTTGACGCGCACGACCTGGCCTTCTTTCAGATAGTCAGCAACGGCATTCACGCGCTCATTGGCGATCTGGCTGATGTGCAACAAGCCGTCCTTACCAGGCATGACTTGCACGATCGCACCAAAGTCCAACAGCTTCAATACCGTGCCTTCGTAGACCTTGCCGACTTCGACCGAGGCAGTGAGCTCTTCGATACGACGCTTGGCTTCCTGACCTGCCGATGCGTCGACCGATGCGATGGTGACCACACCTTCATCGCTGATATCGATTTGGGTGCCGGTCTCTTCAGTCAGCGCACGAATAACTGCGCCGCCTTTACCGATGACATCGCGGATTTTTTCGGGATTGATCTTGATCGTAATCAATCGCGGTGCGAAGTCGGATAACTCAGTGCGACCGACCGGTACGGCTTTTTGCATTTCATCCAGGATATGCATGCGGCCTTCTTTGGCTTGTGCCAATGCGACCTGCATGATCTCCTTGGTAATGCCCTGAATCTTGATGTCCATCTGAAGTGCGGTGATCCCCTTGGCGGTACCAGCTACCTTGAAGTCCATGTCGCCAAGATGATCTTCATCACCCAGGATATCGGTCAGCACGGCAAACTTGCCGCCATCCTTGATCAGACCCATCGCGATACCAGCAACGTGCGCTTGCATCGGCACGCCGGCATCCATCAGCGCCAGACAGCCACCGCAAACCGACGCCATCGATGATGAACCATTCGACTCGGTAATCTCGGAAACCAAACGCACTGAGTAACTGAATTCTTCCACTGGTGGCAAAGCCGCCAGCAATGCGCGTTTAGCCAAACGGCCATGCCCGATTTCACGACGCTTCGGTGTGCCGACGCGTCCTGTCTCACCAGTCGCGAACGGTGGCATGTTGTAGTGAAGCATGAAACGGTCGCTGTACTCACCCATCAGTGCATCGATCTTTTGCTCGTCACGGGCGGTACCCAAAGTGGCGATAACTAATGCTTGCGTTTCACCACGGGTGAACAATGCCGAGCCGTGGGTACGTGGCAGCACGCCAGTACGAATTGAAATCGGACGCACGGTGCGGGTATCGCGGCCGTCGATGCGTGGCTCGCCTTCAAGAATTTGCGAACGCACAATTTTGGCTTCCAGATCGAACAGAATATTGTTCACATCCGAACTATCCGGCATAACGCCACCGATCGATGCTGCTTCTGCCTTGACCGCATCCTGGACTTCAGCCATCGCAGTTTTCAGCTTGGCGGTACGCGCTTGCTTGTCTTTAGTCTGATACGCATCACGCAATTTAGCCTCGCCGAAATGCGCCACGCGTGAAATCAGTGCTTCGTTTTTCGCCGCTGGCGCCCACTGGACTTCCGGCTTGCCACCGTCGCGCACCAAGTCGTGAATCGCGTTGATGACCGCTTTCATCTGATCGTGACCGAACACGACTGCGCCCAGCATCACGTCTTCTGATAATTGCTTGGCTTCGGATTCGACCATCAACACCGCAGCTTCGGTACCGGCAACAACCAGATCCAGTTCTGACTCTTTCAGTTGCGACGTGGTTGGATTCAATACGTACTGGCCGTTGATGTAGCCAACGCGGGCCGCGCCGACCGGGCCGCTGAATGGCACGCCTGAGACTGACAATGCAGCCGATGCACCAATCATCGCGGCGATATCCGGATCAATCTCAGGATTGACTGACAACACATGAATGATGATCTGAACTTCGTTCAGATAGCCTTCCGGGAACAGCGGACGAATCGGACGATCGATCAGTCGCGAAGTCAGCGTTTCTTTCTCGGATGGACGGCCCTCGCGCTTGAAGAAGCCGCCTGGAATACGGCCCGCCGCGTAGGTTTTTTCGACATAGTCAACGGTCAGTGGGAAAAAATCCTGGCCTGGCTTGGCATCCTTGCGAGCAACAACGGTTGCCAGCACGACGGTATCTTCGATCGATACCATCACGGCACCGGATGCCTGACGCGCGATTTCGCCGGTTTCCAGCGTGACTTGATGCTGACCATATTGGAAGGTCTTGGTTACTTTATTGAACACGGTGATTCCTTTCTATTTTGCCGACAGA
>JAYTZV010000361.1:0-21478 GCA_043741695.1 Burkholderiales bacterium | reverse complement strand
GCGGATCGATTTCGAAGAAGCCCCGAACGAGCTGGTCTTGCGCGACAAGGTGACGCAATTCACTGCTCTGTTGCCAGATTATGCGGTGATCGTCTTGTCCGATTACGCCAAGGGTGGTCTCGCTAACGTGAGCGAGATGATCGACATCGCTGCCAAAGCCGGCAAGCGTATTCTGGTTGACCCGAAAGGCGAGGACTTCACGCGCTATGCCGGTGCCTCGGTGCTAACGCCGAACAAGGCCGAATTCAAGCGTGTGGTCGGTAGCTGGCGCGATGAAAGCGAACTGGTCGCCAAGGCGCAACAGTTGCGCCGTAGCTTGCGTCTGGAAGCGCTGCTGCTGACCCGCTCTGAAGAAGGCATGACATTGTTTACCGAGCACGAGGTCGTGCATACGCCAGCAATGGCGCGCGAAGTCTACGATGTCTCCGGTGCCGGCGACACGGTCATCGCGACCATGGCGGTTATGCTGGGTGCGGGCAAGTCGCTGGCCGATGCGGTACAACTTGCCAACAAGGCCGGCGGCATCGTCGTCGGAAAATTGGGTACCGCCACGGTCACTGTGCAAGAGTTGTTTGCTTGACGCAGAGTGGGGATCTCGCCGGTGATTTTCAACGGCAGAGACACTGCATTCTGATTTCCCGGTCGAAGCGATAAATACTGCGTACTGGTATTTCACTCACTTCAACCGGGAACACACATGTTAAAAAAATTATTACTCGTTATCGCTGGCTGCATCGCCAGCATTGGTTTCGCTTTTGCTCAAGTCGATGTCAACAAGGCTGATCAGGCGGGATTGGATGGCATCAAAGGCATAGGTCCGAAAATGTCGCAGCGCGTGCT
Organism: Burkholderiales bacterium; assembly: GCA_043741695.1. Lineage (GTDB taxonomy): Bacteria > Pseudomonadota > Gammaproteobacteria > Burkholderiales > Burkholderiaceae_D > Actimicrobium. The sequence continues at coordinate 20,638 of JAYTZV010000361.1, read as the reverse complement.
CGATGAGCGAAAAAAAGGTGGCGATTTCAAGGACTGGAATGACCTGCAAAGCCGCGTCAAGGGCATCAAGGAAAAAAGCGCGACGCGTTTATCGAACGCCGGATTGACCGTCAACGGGCAATCAAAAAATGGGGTCGCGCCAACTGATACGGCACCAAAAGCGTCGGCTAAAACTGTCCCTGCAAAAGTGAGTGGTACTCCCGCAGAAAAGCCTTCAACGATTGTCAAAGCGCCAGCAGTCGAGGCCGGCAAAAAATCTGCAAAATAAAGGGTTGAACGCGGTTGCTTGACCGCGTTGCAAAAGGACGCGCTTGCACGCGCGTTTTACTTTCGCTCTCAACGCAGATGTGCGAACGAGATCAGCAGTTTGCACAGCAGTCGCGTCGCAAGGCGGGAAGCATGGGGCACCATCTGCGATTAGAATAAGGCACTCTTATTTTTGCATCGCGATGCCATGCCCTACTTGACCCTTGAAGACACGATTGGAAATACGCCGCTGGTGCAGTTAAAACGCATCGGCGGTGAAGATGTTCGATTCCGTAACAACATCATTTTAGGTAAGCTCGAAGGCAATAATCCCGCGGGTTCGGTCAAGGATCGGGCTGCATTCTCAATGATCTCCAATGCCGAAGCGCGTGGCAAGATCAAACCCGGCGATACCTTGATTGAAGCCACCAGCGGCAATACCGGTATCGCATTGGCGATGGTCGCTGCCATGCGTGGCTATAAGATGATTTTGCTGATGCCGGAAAATCTCAGCGAAGAACGCAAGCAAAGTATGGCCGCCTACGGCGCAAAAATTGTGCTGACTCCGAAGACCGGTGGGATGGAGTATGCGCGCGATCTCGCACAAAAAATGGAAGGCGAGGGTCAGGGTTTGATATTGGACCAGTTTGCCAATCCAGATAATTCACTGGCGCACTACCGTACGACCGGGCCGGAAATTTGGCGCGATACGCAGGGCCAAGTCACGCATTTCGTCAGCGCAATGGGCACGACCGGCACCATTATGGGTGTGTCGCAGTATTTAAAAGAGCAGAATCCGGCAATACGCATCGTCGGTGCACAACCCGAAGAGGGGTCGCAGATTCCAGGCATTCGCAAATGGCCTGAAGCGTATTTGCCGAAGATTTACGACAAGACACGGGTGGATCAAATCGAGCCGGTTAGTCAGTCTGCAGCAGAGACTATGGCACGGCGACTCGCTGCGCAGGAAGGCATTTTTTGCGGCATCTCTGCGGCAGGGGCCTGCGAAATAGCGCTTCGGATATCGCAGACAACCGAGAACGCGACGATTGTATTCATCGTCTGCGATCGCGGCGATCGCTATTTGTCCACTGGTGTTTTTCCGGCGTAACCGTAGCGCAAACAGCCGGTAGAGGAATCTTGTTGAAGGCAGCGGGGCAAGTGAGTGTGTTTGTCACGCTGCACTATCTTGAAATCCCGCTTTGATAGCAGGGTTGCTGCATCAAAACAAAGACATCAAGGATTTGGACTACGTGGCGCCGCTTCTTCGGCCATCTGACCGCCTTCTTCTTTCGGTTTGAACTGCTTGTCGCTAATGCGGAATTTATCGCGGCGATCTCCCATCAGGATGCGCAAATCACGAATACTCAGATCACTTACCTCATGCATGCGTATGAGCAGCGAAGCGCCGACCGGCAGGCGCCGATGGCGAATCTTGCTGATGACGGGAGGGGCGACTTCGAGAGCACGGGACAGTGCCGCGTCATTTTTCAGGCTAAGTTTGTCGATTAACGAATCGAGCAAATTGTTCGGATCGTAGGCGAGTTGGTCTTCAAGGCGATTGCTTATCATTTTGTGATCTAACTGAGTTGTCATTATGGTGGTAGTTCCATGCGGAAAGATTGTACAAGAAAAAGCTGGACTGGTGGTTATTTAACAATTTCCAGCCGCGTCGCGGTGTGCAAAAACTTGTGTAACTGCGCTCCAGTACCTGAGCTGCTGTTTATGAAACGTCATCGTCGCGGAGGATGTTTCGTCGCAAACCGTTGCTTGATGCGGTTATTACGACTGAGACATTGTTGGCATGAATCAGGATCGCTAACGTAAATTTTGCAGGCGAGCACAATCCAAAACGTAGCGTATTGCCAAAAATGTAGCGAGGCATCACAGATAATTCGTAACAAATCTGAGTGTAGTTATTGGCAGCATCATTATTTTGATAATTCTCAAGTGACTTCGTCGCGGCCAAATTAATCTGTGCATCGGATCAATGCGACGTTGCAGAGTGCTCCTATACCGGGCAACGCTTGCGAGAGCTCTCTCACTGACTTCACCTGCGGGCGCTGTTATTGCCTGTGTACCGCATCGAGGCGATATTCATTCTTGCGCGGGCGCGGCGGGCAAGCGCAAAGAATCCCATCCTGCACGCCCGAGCTGCCGTAACGTCGTTATATTGCGGCCAACAATTGCGTCGGCATCCGGGAATGCCATAACCGCGCGATCGACACTGCTTTCGCGTAGTAGGTGCAAGATTGCGTAAGGAGACCGATTGGTGAAATTATCGATATCCTCCGGATCGCTGTCTGCAAATTGATAGCGCGGATGGAAACTGGCAATTTGAAGCACGCCTTCCAGATCCAGTTTTGCAAGTAGTCGATTGGCACCCTGCAAAAATTCGTTGTAGGCCAAAAAATCGGACAGTACGCTTGGCAAAATTAGCAATGTGGTGTCGATATCTTCCGGATCATGCTCGGACAAAAAACGCAGTTCCCGTTGCAGATCTTCACGCAGTTGCGCAACCGACGTCGCTTCGCTGACAACGTAACGAATTTGCTCACGTACATAAACAGACTTGGCAAATGGACAGAGATTTAATCCGATCACGGCAATTTCCAGCCATTGCCGGGTCGCTGCAATCACGCAGTCATGGTCGCAATGAGGAGACACGGGATCGGAAGGCATGTGCGATTTGTGAAAAAAGAAACGGGTATGAAGTATAGGGCCCGCATGGTCGCGTCATGCAAATTCAACTTTGCCGCCCGCTCGAATCGATGATCGGCTATTCTCGCTGCCTGCGCGAAGCATGCGCATTACTCAAATCAAAGTGAACTTCAATGGCTCTCAAGGCAACCATTTTCAAGGCAGATATCCAGATCGCGGATATGGATCGACACTACTACCAGGACCATGTCTTGACGATTGCACGCCATCCATCGGAAACCGACGAGCGCATGATGGTGCGACTGCTCGCCTTCGCCCGCCATGCGCACGAAGCGCTGGTATTCGGCAAAGGATTGAGTGATTCGGACGAGCCCGATATCTGGCAAAAAGATTTAACTGGTGCGATTGATTTGTGGATTGACGTTGGCCAGCCAGACGACCGCCGCATTCTGAAAGCCTGTGGCCGCGCAGCGCAGGTCAAAATCTATAGCTACAGCAGCAACAGTGCGATCTGGTGGGGCCAGACCGGCAGCCGGGTCGATCGCGCAAAAAATCTCGAGGTCATCAATTTGTCGGCGTCGACCAGTCAGGCGATGGCGCGGCTGGCGCAGCGGAATATGCAGTTGCAATACACGATGCAGGATGGAGAAATATGGGTGAACGGGAACGGTGAGACGTTGCAGATTGATTTGACCGTGCTCAAACCCGGCCTTGTGTAATGGCGACAATGAGCTGGCGCATCTTGTGTTCGCCAACTGAACTAACTTTAGACACACTTTCTATTTAAATTAATTTGATATACACACGACACATCAAAAAAGAGGTGGGCGATGCGCGCATTAGTGGATATTCCAGACAGGTAAATCGAAGAACTGGCGCGTATCTGTCAAACAAAAAACCTGTCTCGCGCCGAAGTCATACGGCAAGCTATTTCCCAATACATCGTACACAGCAAAGTTGATACGGCAGACGCTTTCGGAATAGGGAAGGATCGCGCGATCGACGGGGTGGCGTTTCAAGAGTGGTCGCGTTCGGAACGGTAAAAGTATTATTCGATCCAACATCCTGATCGATTATCTCAATGGTGCCGAACCTGCCGAAATGAAATTGGCGCGCTACTGCGACAAGGCAATCAGTCTCATCACATCGATGGAAGTTTTGGTTGATGCTACGCCTGAAACTCAGGGCCGGCTACATAGTTTTTTGAAAAATTTTGTGCATGTGCCGATTGATCAGGAAATCGGCGCTCTCGCCGTGCTGATTCGCCAGCAACATCGCATCAAGTTGACCGACGCGATTGTTTGGGCGACCGCGCAAGTAAATAATCGCATCCTGGTTAACCGTAATACCAAAGATTTCGCTGTGGATGATGCAGGTGTCCGTATTCCTTATCGCCTGTAGCGTAAAGAGATTATGTTCTCCGGCATCAGTGGAGCTTTTACGGGAGCAGACGCGTGAACAAGATTTGTATAGTCGCACAAAAAATTAGTTTCCTTGATCCCGCGCCACCCGAATCGCCCGCCCCAAATCCACCACCGACATTGCATAAAAATAACTGCGGTTGTACTGCGTGATTGCATAAAAATTGGTGGTGCCGAGCCAGTACTCGGTGGGCTCGCCACCGTTTTGTAAATCGATCAGGCCGAGCAGCAGATCCTCGGGTAGGGGCGCAGAGGGAGTTACGCCGGCTGAGCGCAATTCATTGAGCGTGAACTTGGCTTCGAGTCCCTGTCCGATGAACTGATCCCACGCCCTGGCTCCATTGCCATCGGTACCGCTGACACTGGCGGCGAACACGATTGGTGCGCCGGAGCGCCAGCCATGCTTGCTCAAATAATTGGCTACGCTGCCGATTGCATCGACTGTTGAATTACGCAGGTCGACCTTGCCGTCATGATCGAAATCCACGGCAAATTCGCGAATACTGCCAGGCATAAATTGCGGCAGGCCGATCGCGCCGGCATAAGAGCCGAGCAAACTCAGCGGATCGATACCCGACTCGCGTGCGAACAGCAACGTGTTTTCGAGCTCGCCACGAAAAAATTCCATACGCGCAGCGCGAGTGGGCGTATCGGGGTAATCAAACGCCAGCGTGGTGATGGCATCCATCACACGGAAATTACCCGTGTTACGGCCGAACACGGTTTCAACACCAATGATGCCGACCACGATTTCAGCCGGTACACCGTACTCGACTTCGGCGCGATTGAGTGCTTCAAGATTGTCGTTCCAGAAGCGCACACCAGCGTTGATCCGGATCGGGTCGACAAATCGGGCGCGGTAGGCGCGCCAGTTTTTTGGCTTGTTCGCTGGCGCCGGCTTTATCAAGCGGATTGCGCTGTCGACATAGCGGGTACGCCTAAAAAGCTTTTCTAGTTCGGCACGCTCGAAGCCGTGCTGGCTGACCATGCGATCGATAAATTCAGAGACACTTTTCCACTGCGTGAAATCGGCAAATTCGCCGTCGGTATCAGTCACTGGTTTTGCTGCACGTACGGCGGGCTTAGCGGGTGCCTCTTGTGCCGTGGCGACGCCGCTGGCAAGCAGAGTGAGCGTCGACGCGATGTAGACAAACAGGGTTCGGGAACGGAGTAAAAAAGTCATCGGCAAGCGGCCAGCAGGGCCTTCAATTGGGTCAGCGCGGTATTGCCCGCAGGGGTTGTCACCGTACCATATTGCAGCGCCTCGAATCGTTCCAGAAAGCGAACAGCGGCAAGTTTTTTTGCAGGCGCAAGCGTGCTGTCGCGCACAACGCGGTCGCGCAACGCGCGGGGGCCTTCATCGATTGCACGCACCAGTCCGCGACGCGCCAGGCGTCGACAGAAGCGCAAGTAAATTCGATCGATCGGTGCCATCGGTGTGCGGCGTAACAGTAGCGGCATCATCGTCAGTGCCATCACTGCCGAGCCACAGCCGAACATCAGCGCGGTTAGCGTAGCCCAGTCGACATCGCCAAAGCCAAGCGAGCTGATCAAATTTTTCTGGCGAGACGGTGAATAGCCGAGTACCCATTGATTCCACGAATTCGCGATTGCATCCAGATTCAGCCGCAGAATTGGCAGCCACGCGCCGCCCGATGGTGTGAAGCCGATCAGGCCACCCAGCAAGCCGCGCGGTGCGCGCAAGCCAACCTTGCGCTCGATACGTTCCGGTGCCACCGCAGCAGTGGGATCAATGCGTACCCAACCGCGTTTTTCGAGCCACACTTCGGCCCACGCATGCGCATCACTTTGTCGAACTTCAAGGTAGCCGTCGACCGGGTTTAATGCACCGCCCTGGTAGCCGGTGACGACACGGGCAGGAATGCCCAGCTCTCGCATCAGGAAGACAAAGGCCCCGGCATAGTGTTCGCAAAATCCAGCACGTGAGGTGAATAAAAAATCATCGACGCTATCGCGGCCGAGCAGCGGTGGCTCCAGCGTGTAGCGAAATGGTTCGCGCCGAAAGGTCTGCAGCACCAGATTGATCAGTGTGCTGGCATCGCTCGACTGTTGCAGAAGCTGATGCGCAAATGCGGTGGTGGACGGGTTGAAGCCAACCGGGCGCTGCAGGGCCTCGTCGATATCGTTCGGGTCGGGCTCCAGCTGCAGTCGGGCACTGGTCGATGAGGCGGCGTCATAGCGCAATCGCTCGCTGATTGGTTGTGTCGTCAACAGTTCGAAGGTACTGCTGCGATAGACGCGTTGTCCGGGCACGGATGGCGGATCAAATGGCACGTCGAGTGCGTACAGCCAGCGGCGACCGGTCGGCTCCATCGTCACTTCATAGCGGGTTGGTTCTTTGAACAGTGTGACTGTAATTGCAGTCGGCGAGAGCAGGCGTGCCGGGTTCTGCGCCCAGCTGCGACCGTCGTAGTGGCCGAGCACCGCGGCGCGCCAATACAGTTGCGATTGCGCTGGCACGGCATCGATGAACTTTGCGCGGAAGGCGATATCGTCCGACAGCGCCAAATCGGAAATTGTCCCCGGCGACATTGACTCGGATAAACCACTACGGCCACTGTTGGCGTCTCCCGGCAATCCCCACAGCGGACCCTGAATACGCGGAAATAAAAAAAACAGCACCAGCATCAAGGGTAGGGCGAGCCCGACAATCGTCAGTGGCAGTCGCATACGTTGCTTGAGCGGTGGTACCACACCGGCGTATTGAAAGCCGATGTGTGCCGTCAGTAGTGCCACCAGTGCGCCAATCATCAGCAGTGCGATACCGATGGTTTGCGAATAAAAAAAACTCGTTAGCAGTAAAAAAAAGCTCAGGTAAAGCACCACGAACATATCGCGCCGTGCATGCATTTCCAGCAGCTTTAACACCAATAAAAAAGTCAGCATCGCGACACCGGCATCGCGGCCAAAAAACGTGTGGAAGTTCAGATAGATCGCGCCCATCGCTGCGAGTGCGACGGGTAGCAGCAACCAGCGCGGAGGCAGACGACGACCGGAAAAAACAATCCAGCCGCGCCAACTCATCAGTACAAGTACGCCGCCCGCGATCGCGCCAGACACATGCAGCAGATGCGGCAGCAGTACCAGCAGGCACGCTGCCAGCAGCAACAGCATGTGCGACTTGTCGCGCGAAAGTTGTGGCAGCAGGCGGCTCATCGCGCGTTCAATTCCGTATCGAATGACGTGTTGAACTCTGCCAGCGCCTGCAGGCAGCGGCTTTGCTGCACCACGCCGCAGGCAGCAGACAGGTTTAACGTGCCTAAGCTAAACGCATATGGCGCACCGATCGCTTCGGCGTCGATGACCCAGCGCGTCATGCGCGACAGCTTGTGTTCGAGATGTAGGGAATCGGGCAGTGCCGCGAAATCGATCCGCAATTCTTGCGTGGCGCCGCCATCGAATTGTTTGGTCACCAGCGCACCACCCATTGCCGGATCAAGGCGCGCGATGTGCCGCCAGGCCAGATGTCGCATTGCGTCGCCGACCTGATACGCGCGAATGCCGGCGAAGTCGTCGTGTCCGGCCGGGCCCCTGCCTTGTTCGCGAGTGCCTGCCATTGGTAACGCCGGTGCACGCGCTTCTGGCTGCGGATACACCAGTACGCGCGCATCGGGTTGCCAGTAACTCCACGCACGCAGCAGACCGAGCGGAAACTGCGTCGTCAGCCGGATGCGCGGTGCAGGCAGCCAGCCGCGTGCAGTGCTGACCACGCTCAAGGTCACGCTGGTAGCACTTTGCGCGGCCACGTCGGCCACTTGCGCAATCGCGGGTGTGGGCAAGCCGACAAACCCGAGCCAGAGTGCGAAGCGATCATGTTTGCGTCGATTGATCAGATGCACTTCAAATTGCGCGACATCGCCGCAAAAAACGGCCGTGGTACGGCCAGCCACCAGATGCAGATGCGCGAGATTGCGGAAGGTCAGATGCATGTCGACTACCGCGCAGGCTGCGAGCAAAAACGTGAATGCGAAGCCGAGACTCAAGTTGTAATTGATCGAGCCAATGAACAGCACCACCAGCATCACCGCAAAGCCCCAACCTGCACCGGAAGGCACGATAAACACCCGGCGCTGATGCAAAAATACTTCGCCGGATTCCGCGCCGTGCAGCCGGAACAGCCAGCGATCGGCGCTGCGTAACAGCAGAGTTTTGCATTGGGCGAACATGGCTTTTGGCGTTGATTACACTGCGACCGATTTCATCATCTGCGCCACCAGATCGCGACTCGCCAGCGCAGTACCACTGCTCGATTGGCGCGGTCGCAAGCGATGTGCAACAACCGGAATCAACACCGCCTGCACGTCTTCCGGGATCACATGATCGCGACCTTCCAGTGCAGCCCAAGCGCGCGACGCCTGTACCAGCGCAATCGCGGCACGCGGGCTCATGCCATCCTGGAACAAGTCATTACGGCGCGAAGCAAGTACCAATGCATGTACGTAATCGATCAGCTTCTCTGACGTGTGGATCGATGCGAGCGCGCTGCGTGCCGTTATTAATTCCTGCGGCTGCATTGCAGTTGGCAGCGCCTTGAGCATGCTGCGCCGATCTTCACCCATTAGCAGTGCACGCTCGGCGGCCACATCCGGATAGCCGAGTGACAGACACATCAAAAAGCGATCGAGCTGCGATTCCGGTAACTGGAACGTACCAATCTGATGCGTTGGATTTTGTGTGGCGATGACAAAAAATGGTTGTGGTAAATCACGCGTCACGCCATCGGACGACACCTGCCGCTCCTCCATCGCTTCGAGTAATGCTGACTGGGTTTTCGGTGTGGCACGGTTGATTTCATCGCCCAGCAATACCTGCGTAAAAATCGGCCCGGGATGAAACACGAAGGCGCTGGTATCGCGATCGAACACTGAAACACCGATCACATCGGCGGGTAAAAGATCGCTGGTAAATTGCACGCGATTGAATTGCAGGCCGAGCGACAGGGCCAGCGCATGCGCCAGCGTGGTCTTGCCGACGCCGGGTACGTCTTCGATCAGCAGATGCCCTCCCGCAAGCAGGCAGACCAGCGCCTGACGCACCTGATGCTCTTTGCCAACCACGATTTGATTGACCTGCTGTGCGACGTTATGAATTTTCGAGAACATGAGAGGCCAGAGAAAGGGGGGGCGGATGACGTCGGTCAAGCTGCAGAATCGTTCAACATAAAGGTATCGACATATCCGCACGAGCCTGATCTTGTTAAACTTCGGTGATTCTAAGCGAGAAAGAGAGTTGTTGCCCTGCGGCACATCTGATCTTCCCGCGCCCCCACGAGGACACCTGCATGAGTACTGGTTATTTTTCGCATCCCGATTGCAAGCGGCACGATGCTGGCGCATGGCATCCCGAATCGCCCGCGCGTTTGCAAGCGATCGATGACCAGTTGATTGCCAGCCGCATCGTCAATCTGGTTGAACATCATCAGGCTGCGCATGCCAGTCTCGCAATGGTGGCGCGCAATCATTCGGCATCGGCAGTTGCACGCGTGGTTGATAACGTGCCTGCTGATGAAGAGGCGGGCTGCTATCCGATTGATGGCGATACGCTACTCAATTCGTATAGCCTTCATGCCGCGCTGGCTGCAGCTGGGGCGGCAGTGGCAGCTACTGACGCGGTCATTACCGGGCAACTCAAAAATGCATTCTGCGCAATCCGCCCACCCGGTCATCATGCAACGCCATCGACCTCGATGGGTTTTTGCCTGTTCAACAATGTAGCGATCGCCGCGCATCATGCGATGGAAGTGCATGGCTTGCAGCGCATTGCCATCATCGACTTCGATGTCCATCACGGCAACGGTACGCAAGAAGCGTTCAAGAATGATTCACGGGTACTGATGGCAAGTTTTTTTCAGCATCCGTTTTATCCGTATTCGGAGCACACCGAGAGTCGGCCCGGTCTGCACAATATGGTCAATGTACCGGTACCGGCTTACAGCGGCGGCGATGCGGTGCGTCAGATCGTTACCGAACAATGGTTGCCCGCGCTGCATGCCCATCAGCCGCAGATGATTTTTATTTCGGCCGGTTTCGATGCGCATCGCGAAGACGACCTCGGGCAGATGGGCTTGGTCGAAGCTGATTACGCGTGGCTTACGCGGCAGGTCATGGCAGTGGCGCAGCAGTATGCGCAGGGCCGGATCGTCAGTTGTCTTGAAGGCGGGTACAACTTGTCGGCGCTCGGTCGCAGCGTTGTCGCGCATCTCAAAGTGCTGGCTGATATCGACTGATTTTTTTCGGTATCGACCGCAGCGCTGTAGGTGCGCGGTTAAAATGGCGACCTGTTTTTGCTTATCCCTCAATTAATCTCCAACCTGTCAGCCCGTCATGTCGATTCAATGGTTCCCTGGTCATATGAATGCCGCCCGCAAAAAGGCGGCAGAAGCCATGGAAAAAATCGATCTCGTGATCGAGGTGCTCGATGCGCGCTTGCCGCAGGCGAGCTGCAATCCGATGATCGAACAGCTGCGTGCCGAGCGCCAGCGGCCGTGTCTCAAAATTTTGAACAAGAGCGATATTGCCGACCCTGCAGTCACCAAGATGTGGATTGATTTTTATCAGCAGCAGCCAGATGTGCGTGCGGTGGCATTGAGCTGCAAGCTGCCGGCCGATGTCGCAAAAATCACTGGCCTGTGTTTGCAGATCGCGCCACATCGTGGCACTGCGTTAAAGCCGCTACGCATCATGATCATGGGTATTCCGAACGTCGGTAAATCGACCTTGATGAATGCGCTGCTGAAAAAACGCGTAGCCAAGGTCGGTGATGAACCAGCAGTGACGAAAATGCAGCAGCGCCTTTATCTCGGCAATAACATTGTGCTGACCGATACACCCGGCATGCTGTGGCCGAAGATCGCGTTGCCCAGCGATGGCCTGATGCTGGCGGCGAGTCATGCAGTGGGCAGCAATGCGTTGATTGAAGAAGAGGTCGCGACCTATCTGGCGGATGCGTTGCTGGTACGTTATCCGCACTTGTTGGCGGGACGTTATGGCGTTGATCCGGCAGTGATGGATGGCGTGGGTATTGTCGAAGCGGTGGCATTGCGTCGCGGTTTCAAGCTCAAGGGCAAAGGTGTCGATCTGGAAAAAGCAGCGCATACCTTGTTGCAGGATTATCGCAGCGGTGCACTCGGGCGCATCTCGCTGGAGACGCCGCAAACACGGGTAGTGCTTTTGGCCGGGCATCAGGCAATGCTGGATGCGAAAGCGGCTGCGAAGGCGGCTCTGGTTGAGGCACCATCGGATAATTATCGCAACTGATCAATGTACCGCGACGGGTGAATAACGACGCTTGTCGAATGACGGAATTCACACCGACGCGCCATCAATAAACAAGCTGTCACCAATGTCGTAGTGATCCATGCGCTACTGATCCAACGCGCGCTAGCGTACGCCGAAAGCTACCAACGTCGCTATACCCCACACCACCAGCACGAGCGCAGAGCCGCGGCGTATCCAGTGCGGATACGCTGCATATTTTTCGGCAATCACCAACACCGACAGTGCGCCCACCCACAGCAAATTCATCACGCCACCGACAAACAGCAACAACATCAGTGCCCAGCAGCAACCGACGCATATTGCGCCATGCTGCATGCCCATGGTTAGCGCACCGGCAGCGCCGTTGCGCCACTGTGTCAGCATGAACTCCAGCGGTGAGCGGCAATGCCGCATGCAGGCTTGCTTGAAAGGTGTGCATTGATAGATGCCGATGACGATGAGCGCCTCGCCTGCCAGCGTGCGATTGGTGGTTTGCAAAATTGGTGACAGCAACGCTGCCTGATCCAGTGCCCACTTCAACGCCACTGCGACCACGCTAAAGCCCGCCCAAACGAGCAGATAGCCAAGCGCGAACAGTATGCTCAGTACGTTGCCGGTCTCGTGCAATGGCTTTGATTGCGGCGCTCGCTTTTTTTGCGCCGAGCGCGCAATCGTCGCAAACAGCAGGATCGCCGGCGTCGCACTCGGCAGCATCATCGCGATCATCATGACGACCCACATCACCAGCATCAGCAGCGCATAGCCGATGCTCCACGGACCACTGTGCATCGGCATGATCAGGCTGTCGGGATCGCTCATGCTGTCGCTACCGACCAGCAAGTAGCTCCATGCTGCTGCACTGGCTGCGAGCAGCAGCGTCGCGACGATCAGTAGTTCAGGTCGACGCACACGCTGCAACCATGCGGAAGATGTGTGCATGGCTGGAAGGCGATTGATCGTAATGTTTCTCAGAAATTTTTTCAGAAATTACGGCGGCGTGTCAGGCAGCAACTCCCTGCGGCGTCTGCACCACATGCGCCAGTGTGCTGTGGCTGTCGACCGTGTCGAAACGGATTGCGCCGGTGCTGTGGATCGTGGCTGATGCCACTTCGCCGATGCGGTGTTCGAAACCTTCCGGCATCACCACCTGAATGCGATGCGGTGTGCCAGTCACCGGATTGCGAATCGGCTCGACGTCGGTGTCGAGAATATTCGGTATCTTGACTCGCGCGACACGCCCGGTTTGATCGAAAGAAAATTCCACCGGTCCGAACGCCGGTGCATGCATGCGGGTGATGATCAGGCTGAAGATATGGAATAGTGTTCCCGGTGCCGAATGCGTGCCCGACATGATCGATAGAAGGGCCTCGCGCTGCGCTGCCGTTGCGCGTTCATCGATGATGGGTTGCGCTTCGCCATTACCTTCATGCAGCGCGCCGGGAAAATGGACCGTCACAAAAAAACTCATATCGTCAAGCCGAACATCATTGAAATAGCCGCTGACAATGTGCATGCCGAGTACGCCTTTGCATTCACCATACGTCGGCGCAGCATTGAAATCACAGGGACATCCGAAAGCGCAGTTGCAGTTTTTTATCCATTCGCCTTCCAGCCGCCAGTCGCTGTCAACTTGGTTTGCCTGATCGTCTTTTCTTTGCGTCGCTATTTCAGGTGCGTGGTTTTGCTGGACGTTCGTCATGACGAATTCCTTCACAATAATCTCACTAGAAATCCATATGCTTATCCTTTGTTATAGATCGGACAATGACCGATTACAAGCTAATTTCGCGGGCGATTTGCGTAGCGTTAAATATACGCACAGGTGCGTGCAACATGTGCGCACACTGCGGAACCAGCGCGCGTGACCGCCATCTAAGCGCCATCCGGCATGGGTCGGTTCAACACAACTTCTTCATCATGATTCCGATACGTCATTGCGCTTCGTCCTCCTTTCAATCTGCGGTGTCAGCGCATGAATCCGCTTCTGCGCCCTCGTTATCAGATCACCTCGATCCGGCGGGAGATTCGATGCGCGTGCGCAACCAGACTGCGCTAACCGGCTCGGCATCGGGTCGGGCGTATGCACGCGCCTTGCATCGACCGCAGCAATCACTTGTGTCGCTGCTGTTGGCGTGCGGCGTACTGCGAGATCAGGCCAGCACTGAATTTTCTGCAAGCGATGAACGGGCGATGCGTGCCGCGCTGGTGCGGCTGGGCTTGCCCGTAGTCCAACGCGTTGATGCAGCCGATACTAACGACAGTAACGATAGTGAAGAGCGTGTTGACAGCACCGAACTATGGGGCGCGCTGCACACTGCCTGCGTGTGCGGCGATGCGGAGGCATTCGATGCAGTACGTACTCTGCTGATGCACCGTATTGTCGAAGCCGATGCACCTGGTCCTGATGGCGACAGCTTGTTGCTCTCCTTGGCGAAATGCGGTCTCGATCACATCGATGGCATGGCGTTATCGCGAGAAAAATTCATTTCACTCGAAGCGCGTGTTGCGGCGCTGGTTGAATTGGGTGCGCATGTCGATCTGCCTGACCGCCAAGGACGTGTTGCGCTGCAGCTGGCGTGGGAACGTAACAGCCAAGCAGGTGATCAGCTCGGTAAGGCGTTGCTTGCTGCAGGGTGCAATCCGGCGCGCGCAGATCAGCATGGCTGGACAATGCTCGATCGCGCCATTACCAGTGGTGACATAGCGACCCTGCGCGGTTGGTGTCGCGGCAATACCGATCCACACGCGTGGCACAGTGCTGAACGTATCGCTAATGTGCGGTGCCAGCGGCAGGACGAAACCTTGTTGATGCTGGCGACTTCCACGGGACAGTTGGGCAGCATGCGCCAACTGATCGAATCTGGTGCCAACCTGAATGCGCTCGATCTGAATGGCATGAGTGCGCTGCATCTGGCGGTGCATGCCGAGTCAATGGAGGCAATTAACTTATTGCTGGATCATGGCGCCGACCCGCTGGGCCGTTCCGACGATGAGCGCGCGCCATTTCAGACATCACCTCTGGCGTATGCAGCGCGTCATGCGGCGCTTGTCGGCGAGGACCAGATGCTGCATCGCTTGCTGGCAGCAGGAGGCGACCCGGACTGGCGGCTCGGACGACATATGACTGCGCGTGAAGTATTCAACTATGCTGCCCGTGGCCGGCCTTGGCCGGGTGACTGACTGCGCGCTGTCAGGGAGCGTGGTTATTGCTGCTGTCGCTGCTGACGCTATTATTGTTTCAGTCACTGTCGTCACGGTTGTAATGGCGAAGGTAACGCAACCTTCGCTCGCGAATCGATGCGAGCCGATCTGCATCCCACCGATAAAATCCCTGACCCGCAGCGCTACCGAGCTCGTCGCGTATGACATGGCCGCGCAATAATTCAAGGGATTGCATATCGCTCGACAACTCGGGCAGCAAATAGGTGCCGACCTTCAGCAGCGTCTGCAATCCGCCCAGATCTGCCGATTCGAGCGGCCCCATGATGCTGTACCTGCGGCCCAATGAGGCAGTCATTACCGCATCGACGGTTGCTGCATCGGCGGCACCGCTGTGCACGATATGCAGTGCCTCACGTAACAGCGCGAACTGCAACCGGTTGCCGATAAAACCGGGAATCGCCTTTTGCAGCACAACGGGTTCCGCGCCAATGCGGCGCATCAGCGCAACGGTTTGTTCGGTGGCTGCGGGCAGCGTGGCGGTACCGGGTACTACTTCCACCAACGGAATCAAGTGCGGTGGATTCCAAAAATGCGCGACCAAGCAGCGCGCCTTGTACGTCATTTTTTCGGCCAGTGCATCGGGCAGGAAACCGCTGGTATTGCTGAGGATGAGCGCATCGGGAGAGAGTACTGATTCGAGCTCGCTGAACAAAGTCTGCTTCTGCGATAGCACTTCCGGTATCGCTTCGATGACGACGCCCGCATCACGTACTGCATCGATCGAAGTCGCGATGGTCATTGTGTCGTGCGCCAACTGGCGTTGATCTGCATCGATCGAACCAGCCTCGATCAATTCAAAAAGAATGGTATCGATCGAGAGTGCGATTTGCGCAAGTCGCGTGGTATCGGTTTCAATCAGGACGGTAGCCAAACCGGCCAGTGCACAACGGGTTGCGATGCCGCAGCCCATCAATCCGCCGCCAATCACGCCGATGCTGTTGGAGTTCATTTGCTATCCTTAATCGCTGGTGAGTGTGGATCGGTCTAATTAATATGACTACTGTAATTCCAGTGCTTACTGTGATTACGTTCTATTGAAGCGCAATCACGCTTGCTGATACCTGACTGTAGTGGGCGCGTAGTAATTGCGCCGCCACGCAGTCTGACCCACCTGCGTGGCAACCCAATTGGTTTATATCAATTCGGGATGCGGAATGTTGATGCTTGTCTCAGCAAATCATTCAGCATCAGATCATCGAGCATCAACCTTGCCCTCATCGTGTACTCCCGAAAGCCAGTAATCCAGTTTTTTCCCGGCTTTGTCATTCGAATACAGAATCCCCTGATGAATGTCGTCGCAAAAATATGTGATGCCATTCCTGATCGGCGTGCCGTTGGCAAGGCGCATGTCTTTGGTGGGATTGATGAAGCGCGCGGCATGAAAGCGGCGTGGAAAAATAGTGGTTGGCAGTCGTAAATTTGTGCCGACCTCGAGAGCAACTGGTGGCGGATGATGTGGTGCAAACGTGGCGTCAACTGCGCTCGGTAGCGAGGCAGAATGAATCGTTACTTTTGGCCACATCGCCCCAACGATCTCGAACGGCAGCTCCAGCATGTCCTTGATGCGATAGGTATTGCGGCCGACGGTGCAGGTCTGGATTTTGTTTTGATCGACACCGTAGAGTTCGCCGATCTTGCCCTCCCAGAGTTCGGGCAACGTGGATTGATAAGTCGGATATTTTCCATTGCAAATCATGTGCGCTTCGTACGAGGTATTCGAGCACGAATTAAATGGGCGACTTTGCGGAAAGCGGCCTTTGTCGCCATGCCAGCTCGGCGTGCCACCGTAGGGATAACCGTTTTCAGCGCCCGCCATCGCATGCGCCAGCGGCACAATTTTGTCCGGATATTTGCACGGCAGGATGGTGGCGACATTCGGTAAGCCGCTGAATTTGATTGATTCTGCCACCGGTGCGACACCGCTCGGATGCACCGCAGAAGTATCGAATGTCGTGTGGACTTCGCCTTCCCAAACCTTGCCGTTAATTGGGGTGGCTTCCTGATGCAGACATCCCATACGCAATTTTCCTGGCGCACCATCGGGCCCTTTTTCGCGCCACAGATTGATCGGTGCAATATGGGCGACGTGGCCATACGTGACCGGGAACTGCAGCTGCAGCGAGACGCCGCGGTGATTCGGCGGCAGCTTTACGCTGGCGATAGCGTCGACTAACTTTTTGAGCGCAGGCTGGTTTTGTGGCGCATCGAGGGCCGCTGCAAAAGTCGGTTCTTCGCGCAATGCGTTCTTCAATTCTTCGGTGCTGGCAGGCGGTACCCAGCGCGATGCGATCGACGGCGCATTGAACACATCACGCACCGCAGGCACTTGCGCGAACAAATCCGATTGCGTCATCGGTGACTGCAGCGGTACGAACGGTTTGACTTCCTCGGGATGCGCCTTGATGTGATCGAGAAGCGCGCGCGCGGCATCGGCCGGAAGTCTGCCATCGAGATGCACATTACCCGCATAGGCCACCTCGGACGCATCCATGCACCCATGCGTGATGCAGTCATCGAGCAGTCCTTCGATCTCGATATCCTGTCGCAATTGTTTGACAAAATTGGCATAACTCGTCGCCGTTGCTTCATGCGCCTCGAAGGCACGGTCGAGGTTGACGAGATCATGAATTGCTTCAGCGCACTCCATGTGGGTACCGCGATCGGCGAGTAGTTGATCGACACTGGCCAGGTCGTGCCGGTCGAGTTCGTGCAACTGCTTGCCGGCGCGTTGCGCGATTTCGTCGGCTGCATCCCGCACGGGATTGCGTACTTGCGGATTGCCATCGACAACGACCGCGAGACACGCGCCGTGTTCATCACGAAACGTGTACAGCACCAGCGCGGTGTGCCTGCGCGGTACGGGGCTGCCGTTTACTTGCGCAGGTAGCATACCCAGCAGACTGAGGCTGACCGGACCGTGCCTTGCAATCAGCGCCTCCACATCGGCAACGCTGGCATTACGGCGGATCGCCAACGGTTGGCGCGAGCCATACGGCGCCAGCTTGTCGATCACGGCCCGTTGCAAGCGGAACGTATCGATGCTCGCCATGTGGGGTCGGTTGAAGCGAAATTCCTCGCGCGCGGCATTACTTGCGACGGTCCTCTTCAGTTGTTGCGTGATTGCCTGCGAGACCACACCACGCTGCTGTGAGTACTGTTGCGCTCGTTGCATCGTCGGTGCGGCAAATTGCTGCAGGGCGCGCGCGTAACCTCTGGCAACGGTGCGAGTGATTGCGTTGCCGAACGCGTTCAGGGGCGGCTGCTCACGCAGAGCGGAACGGGTGAGACGGGTCAATGCTGGAATCATCGTGTTCTCCTTTTCATCGTTTTGGGATGGTGACTTCCTTGGTCTTCGCAGAGCAGTTTTGCAGCGACAACGCTGATTTCTTGGCGGTATCGCGCTGCACCCGACCACAGTAATTTTTTTGGGTGAGCGGCGTTGTGTGGCGAGAGATTGATGATGAGTTCCGGCGTCGCACGCCAAGTCGCGTTGCTTGATGCGGGTTTAATGCGCTTGTTTGACGCGGATTAAATTTCGCGCGTGTTATCAATAAAAACAGCGACGAAAATTTACGATAAAAAGTCGTAAAAACTGATGCTTAAAAAACAGGCAGGGTAAGCAAGATGGCGCAATCGCACCGAAAAAAATCCAGATAAAAAGGTGCTAATAAGATGCCCACAACAAACGCAAAAAAGCCTGCAAGGTCGACACCTTGCAGGCTTTTTTAACTGCATTTTTGCGTGACTGAGGCAACTTCGCCGCAGTCACGCAAGCGACATTACATCATGCCGTCCATACCACCCATGCCGCCCATACCACCCATACCGCCGCCCATGCCACCACCAGCTGGCTTGTCTTCGGTCAGCTCGCAGACCATGCAATCGGTCGTCAACATCAACGACGCAATCGATGCGGCATTTTGCAGTGCCGAACGAGTCACTTTAGCTGGATCGAGCACGCCCATTTCAACCATATCGCCGTAGGTACCGTTGGCTGCGTTGTAACCGAAGTTACCTTTGCCTTCCAATACTTTGGCAACCACGACCGAAGCTTCTTCACCGGCGTTTTGCACGATCATACGCAGTGGCTCTTCCATTGCACGAAGAACGATCTTGATACCAGCATCTTGATCCGGATTGTCGCCCTTGATGTTGATGTTGGCACGTGCGCGTAGCAGTGCAACACCACCGCCAGGAACGATACCTTCTTCAACGGCTGCGCGGGTTGCGTGCAATGCATCTTCAACGCGTGCTTTCTTTTCTTTCATTTCGACTTCGGTAGCAGCACCCACCTTGATCACTGCAACACCGCCGGCCAGCTTGGCAACGCGTTCTTGCAGCTTTTCACGGTCGTAGTCCGAGCTGGCTTCTTCGATCTGGATACGCACTTGCTTGACGCGCGCTTCGATCGAGATAGCTTCACCGGCGCCGTCGATAATCGTCGTGTTTTCTTTACCGATTTCGATACGCTTGGCTTGACCCAGATCGGTCAGCGCCACTTTTTCCAGCGTCAGGCCGACTTCTTCAGCAATCACTTGACCACCGGTCAGAATTGCGATGTCTTCCAGCATTGCCTTGCGACGGTCGCCGAAACCTGGTGCCTTGACTGCACAGGTCTTCAAGATGCCGCGGATGTTGTTCACAACCAGCGTAGCCAGGGCTTCGCCTTCGATGTCTTCTGCAATGATCAGCAGTGGACGACCAGCTTTGGCGACTTGCTCCAGTACCGGCAGCAGATCACGGATGTTCGAGATCTTTTTGTCGCACAGCAGAACAAACGGATTTTCCAGAATCGCGGTTTGCTTTTCTGGGTTGTTGATGAAGTACGGTGACAGATAGCCGCGGTCAAACTGCATGCCTTCGACGATGTCGAGTTCGTCATTTAGTGACTTGCCGTCTTCAACAGTGATCACGCCTTCCTTGCCGACTTTTTCCATCGCTTCAGCGATACGCTCGCCGATCGAGTAGTCCGAGTTGGCCGAGATCGCGCCGACCTGGGCGATTTCTTTGGTGGTGGTGCATGGCTTGGAAATCTTGGCGAGTTCTTCGACGGTCGCAGCAACTGCCTTGTCGATACCGCGCTTCAGATCCATTGGGTTCATGCCGGCAGCAACAAATTTCATGCCTTCGCGAACGATTGCTTGAGCCAGTACGGTTGCAGTGGTGGTGCCGTCGCCAGCGTTGTCAGAAGTGCGCGATGCGACTTCTTTGACCATCTGCGCGCCCATGTTCATGAGCTTGTCTTTGAGTTCGATTTCTTTTGCGACCGAGACACCGTCCTTGGTCACGGTTGGCGCGCCGAACGAGCGCTCCAGCACAACGTTACGGCCTTTTGGTCCGAGGGTGACCTTGACTGCATTGGCCAAAATATTCACGCCTTCGACCATTTTGGCCCGGGCGGCGTCGCCGAAAATAACTTCTTTAGCTGCCATGTTGATGCTCCTGAATTCAGTTAAAAAGTGGAATCGTGTAATGAACTGCCAAGACCTGCCATCAAGGCAGGTCGATTGACATTACTTTTGAACGATTGCCATGATGTCTTCTTCGCGCATGACGAGCAATTCGTCGCCGTCGACCTTGACAGCCTGACCAGAATATTTGCCGAACAAAACGCGGTCACCGACTTTGACGTCGAGTGGACGGACCTTGCCGTCTTCCAGAATTTTACCGTTGCCGACGGCGAGTACTTCGCCTTGATCCGGCTTTTCTGCCGCCGCTTCAGGGATGATGAGGCCGGACGCAGTTTTGGTTTCCTGGTCGAGGCGCTTGACGATGACGCGATCGTGCAAAGGACGAAGGTTCATACAAACT
>JAYTZV010000360.1:0-2998 GCA_043741695.1 Burkholderiales bacterium | reverse complement strand
CAGTCCATATATTGATCGAAACACATGGCGCATTGGCCGACGTATTCTGCATCGCAGCGCTGCCCGAAGTGGAATGCCTGTCATTCGGCGTGATGGATTTTGTATCAGCGCATCACGGTGCGATACCAGCCAGCGCCATGCGCAGCCCCGGGCAGTTCACGCATCCACTTGTCGCCCGCGCCAAGCTGGAAATTGCAGCAGCCTGCCACGCTTACGGCAAAGTGCCATCTCACAACGTCACCACCGAAATCAAGGACACAGGCATCGTCGCCAACGACGCCGCGCGCGCTGCAGCCGACTTCGGTTTTACGCGGATGTGGAGTATTCATCCGGATCAGATTAAACCGATCATCAAGGCCTTCGCACCACGGCTCTCCGAAGTGAACGAAGCAGCCACTATTTTGTATGAGGCACAGCGAGTACAGTGGGGACCGATCGATTTTCATGGCCGTCTGCATGATCGCGCCAGCTACCGGTATTACTGGACAATTCTGCAGCGCGCCAGGGCCAGCGGATTGACGCTACCGGAACACGCACCGATATTGTCATGAGCCAATCAATTTTGACGCGTGCTTTAATTTACGCTTTCATTTATGGTGACGATTCATGATGCCGATGCAGGAGCTCGCAAAACGATTTTGATTATCAGCGTTGATTATCAGTGTTGATGATCAGCCTTGATGATCAGCTTTGATTCATACCCCTTTTACCAACAGCGCAAACGCACTGTATTTTTGGAGAAGCAGTAATGAAAAAAATATTTCCGGCATTCCTGGCGAGTGTGTTTTGCGCAGGATTACTCGTCGTGCCTGCCGCTGGTTTTGCCGCAACCGCAAAATCAACATCAAAAACAGCTCACAAAAAAAAGGCGAAGACAAAAAAAGCTGTTCCTGCACCGTTCACTTTGGCTGTACCGGATGACGACGATACCGGCGCGCCGATCGATCCCGAGAAGGCCATGGCCACCGAATACAAGTGCGAACTCGGCGCACTGGTAACGATTTTTCATAATACCGACGACAAAAATTACATCGCGCTGCGCTACGAAAAACTGCTGACACGCATGAAGCGTGTCAGCACGACCACGGGTGCAGACCGTTTTGAGAACAAGCGTTCCGGTCTCGTCTGGATCGGCATTCCGGCAAAGGGTATCTTGCTCGACTCAAAACAGGGTCACCAACTGGCCAACGATTGCAGGGATGCCGATCAACTGAAACCAGCGCAGTTGCCATTGCCCGCGACCGAACCAGCAAAAAGCTGATTCGTGCAGGCCACCCGAAAATAACTACCGCAAATAGCCATCACTGAAAATTCACCACACTCGTCAAAATTCATCACCCAAGGAGAGGCCATGGCCCGCAATACATTAAACACGCTGAAGGAGTTCAAGGTGTCGGATTCGAAGACCGGCAAATTTTATTCCCTGCCCGCGCTGCAAAAAAAACTTGGCGTGAATATTGCGCGCCTGCCGGTATCAATTCGCATCGTCCTCGAATCGGTATTGCGTAATTGCGATGGCAAAAAAGTGACCGAAGATCACATCCGCGAACTTGCCAACTGGGGTGCCAAAGCATCCCGTACCAACGAAATTCCCTTCGTGGTGTCGCGCGTGGTGCTGCAAGATTTTACCGGCGTGCCACTGCTGGCCGATCTGGCCGCGATGCGCAACGTTGCTGCAAAAATGGGCATCAAGGCCAAGAACATCGAACCGCTGGTGCCGGTCGATCTGGTGGTGGATCACTCGGTACAGATCGATCACTTCCGTGAAAAAGACGCGCTCGACCTGAACATGAAACTGGAATTTTCGCGCAACAAAGAGCGCTATCAGTTCATGAAATGGGGCATGCAGGCATTCGATACCTTTGGCGTTGTGCCACCGGGTTTCGGCATCGTGCATCAAGTCAATCTGGAATATCTGGCGCGCGGCGTACACAAAACTGCTGATAGCGTCTTCTACCCTGACACACTGGTCGGTACCGATTCACACACCACAATGATCAACGGCATCGGCGTGGTCGGCTGGGGTGTCGGCGGTATCGAGGCTGAAGCGGGTATGCTCGGTCAGCCAGTGTATTTTCTGACACCGGACGTGGTTGGCGTGAACCTCACCGGCCAGTTGCGCGAAGGCGTGACCGCTACCGATCTGGTGCTCACCATTACCGAAATGCTGCGTAAAGAAAAAGTCGTCGGCAAGTTCGTTGAATTTTTTGGTGAAGGCACCGAGTCGCTGTCACTGACCGACCGCGCCACCATCGCCAACATGGCGCCGGAATACGGCGCGACGATGGGCTTCTTTCCGGTCGATGATCAAACCATCGAATACTTCAAAGGTACTGGTCGCAGCAAAGCCGAGATCGACGCGTTCGAAAATTATTTCCGCGCACAGGGTTTGTACGGCATACCAAAAGCGGGCGACATCGATTACACCAACGTCGTCAAGCTCGACCTCGGTACCGTTGCACCATCGTTGGCCGGACCAAAGCGACCGCAAGACCGGATCGAAATCGGTGCGGTCAAATCCACCTTTGCTACTCTGTTTGCGAAATCGACGGCTGATAACGGCTTCAACAAAAAAGCCGCCGATCTAGATGCGGTCTACATCAACAGCGATAACGTCAAGATCAAAAATGGCGACGTGCTGATCGCAGCAATTACGTCGTGCACCAACACCTCGAACCCGAGCGTGTTGCTGGCAGCAGGCTTGCTGGCAAAAAAAGCGGTCGAGGCAGGCTTGACGGTGTCACCTCACATCAAGACATCGCTGGCACCTGGTTCGCGCGTGGTCACTAAATATCTTGAAGCAGCCGGTCTGCTGCCGTATCTGGAGCAACTCGGCTTCGGTGTGACCGCGTACGGCTGCACCACCTGCATCGGCAACGCCGGCGACCTGACCCCGGCAATGAACGAAGCGATCGTCAAGCACGATATCGTCGCCTCGGCGATCTTGTCCGGCAACCGCAATTTCGAAGCGCGTATTCATCCGAACATTCGCTCGAAC
>JAYTZV010000359.1:0-3004 GCA_043741695.1 Burkholderiales bacterium | reverse complement strand
TCACGCTCAGTGATCCAGGTATCAAAGCTATCGTCGCGAAAATTATTGCGCGACTCCACTACGCGCAGCCCGCCGCGATCAATTTCGGCGCGGCGGCCTGCAACGATCGTAAAGCGGTTGATGCCGTCATCGAAATACGATGCGCCAGAAATAACATTGATTGCCGACACGTCGTTGTCGTCGCGGGTATCGACGCGCAAGTTGGCTGGTTCCGCAAATGCAAGGCGACCTTGCGCAATATCGAGTGTGAGTTCGTTTGCGCGGCTGGCATTGCGCACATGCAGCTGAAGACTGCCGCGGTTCAGGCGTAGTTGGATCCGGTCATCATCGAGCCGCTGGATTGTCAGATCCGTGTTGCTGCCGAGCCGGATTGCCGTTGATCCAATGCGAATTTCTGTCCGCGAAAAGTTGTCCGTAACGAGTTCGTTGTCGCCCGTAATCGGCCAATTCAACGAGGCCAATTGCGCCTCACCGGTCGATGGATGGATCAGCGTCACCGCGCCTTGCAGGCTGGATAATTGCGCCACGCGACCGGGCGGATCCGCCAATGCCGAGGACAAGACAAAACAACATAGGAAAAGAAAACAAACAGCGCGCAGCATCATGATGAATCTCGACCCGGCAGGACAGCACAGCCATGCAACCGAATGGTTACTATAAGATTACAGCGCACTTTTTGCACGCTGCACAGCGCGCTTTACAAAGCGTTGCAACATTGTCAGTGCCGCCGTCAGGACGCCGACCGAAACGTGATCACCTCATTCGACGCCGCTGGCATTGCACACGGTTCGTCATCGAATGCGATATCTCCCTCAGCCACCGGTGCGCCGGTTATGTGCAGATCGGTGAAGTTAAAAAGATCACGGTCCAGCAGATGAGACGGTGCGACTGTGCCGAGTGCAGCGAAAATATTATCGGTGCGGCCCGGCGTTTTTTTATCCCATTCACGGAGCATGTTTTTGATCTGTTTGCGTTGCAGGTTTTCCTGACTGCCGCACAGATCACATGGAATGATCGGGAAATTCTTGACTGCTGCATAGCGTTCGGTATCGGCTTCCTTCACATACGCGAGCGGTCGGATCACGATATGTTTGCCGTCGTCGGATTGCAATTTCGGCGGCATGCTTTTCAACTTACCGCCAAAGAACATATTCAGGAAAAACGTCTCCATAATATCGTCGCGATGATGGCCCAACGCGATTTTGGTGGCACCGAGTTCATCGGCCACGCGATACAAAATGCCGCGACGCAGCCGTGAGCACAATGCACAGGTGGTCTTTCCTTCGGGGACAACGCGCTTGACGATACTGTAAGTATCCTGATTTTCGATATGAAACGCCACGCCTAGTTCAGTCAGATACGCCGGCAAAATATGCGCCGGAAAATTCGGCTGCTTCTGATCGAGATTGACCGCGATAAGTTCGAACTGAATCGGCGCGCGTTCTCGCAGCGTCATCAAGATATCGAGCAAGGCATAGCTGTCCTTGCCGCCTGACAGACACACCATGACCCGGTCCCCTTCTTCGATCATGTTGAAGTCACCGATTGCCTGACCGACCTGACGGCACAAACGCTTGTGCAGTTTGTTGTTTTCGTAGGCGACTTTAGAGGAGGATGTGCCTGCTTCATGCATGGCGCTACTCACAATGGGCCCGGCTCGACGTTCGTGTGCACCTTCAACCCATGCCGAAATGCCGTTCTCAGTACCGATTGCGTCATCATTGCAATATCTTGAACCCAAAAAAGTTGCTCTGCCGGATTTCCTAAAATGATGTTGTCACCCATCACGGTTGACCACACGGAAACGATTTTTTCGCCCTCAATCTCGACGTACTCAAAATTGGTTTCATAACCGATTTTTGCTGCGCCACCAAAAGTGAATCTGAAAATCTCTTTGAAGCGATCTGCATCAGCCGCAGACTCTGCCTGCATAAAATAAATCACGCTCAAGCGCTTGACATTAATTCCTACCCACATTCGTGCAGTAAAGTCATTGAGAAAAATATCGTAGTTCGCTCCGTAAATATCTTTTCTGCCGCCATGAATAGTTTCCGCCCTTTTAAGAACATTGACGTTAATTGTGCAACCTTTTTTTATTTGCGGAATTTCGATTTTTTTAAGCGATCCATAAATCGATTTTTCAAGAAATTCATCCGTTTTGTCGTGAAGTTTTTCAGTGCTCAAATTTTTTTCTGCAAACAACACGAATAAAATTATGGCTGCACCCCCGGCTGCGGTCTGCGCGATAGACATTAACGGAGTAATTTCTGACCATCGATCAGAATTATTGATGAGTGAAAATGCGACACCCATCGCCAGAAGCGCAAGTAGCGCCAGAAGACTCAGCAAGGTGGCGCGCGCCCAGTGAGGCAAAAGAATGACCTGATTGGGTTCCAGATACCTGGTTTTAGTCGATTCCTCACTCATTTAATTTTTTCCTTGATACGAAAAACTTCGATGCCTGCGCTGTCGCAGTCTGCATAAGCTTCAAGTTTTTCGGTGGTAACGCGTGCTGCTACGACCGACGCATGCGCGAAGCACATAGCAACAATGGCATCGCACAATGTTTCTTGTAGATTAAAATGATTTTTTTCTGTTAAATTTGTAATGCCAGATCGAATGTAATCGTAATTGACTACTTCATCGATGGAATCATTCTTTGGAGTACTTGCGGCTAGAGGCACCCAGCATTCAATATTGATCAAGACTTTTTGGAAACGCTCTTGCTCATGTGGATAAATTCCGATCCTCATGCTGAGCAAAAAATTCTTTATAAAAATCTTACGACAGTCTGGCAAGTCTGCTGTATTCGTTAACATCACTTCCTTCTGATAAAAGTATCCCCAAGAGTTCGCGGCAAATATGGTCCGAGACCGAAAAAAATTACTAACTCATCAATCTACAATTTCCCGCTTCAGAAATTCTTGTATGCCATAGCTGTGGGCACTTGTCGAGCTCATCAAACGCCGACGTCACACCTACCAATTTGAGCAATCGCATTGCC
>JAYTZV010000358.1:0-3012 GCA_043741695.1 Burkholderiales bacterium | reverse complement strand
CGCACTGGCGATTGGATTGATCTGGGGCCATTTGAATGCCCGACAATTTGAGGAGGCGTATCAACTCGCACGAGGCTGCGCCAGTGTGTGGTCAGGCGACGAGCGATTCAGCTTGATGGCGGCGTATGCCGCAGTCGAATTGGCGGCGCCACTCGAAGACGCAATGGTGCATGCAATGAAAACCTCTGAATGCCTGGCGTGGACCAGTCTGATCTGGCGTCGTGCCTACTCGCCGGGCGAAGCTGACAAGGTGGTTGACAGTGAATAATCTGATCCTCGCACTGAATGGATTTGCTGCGCGGGCCGCCAAGCGCGCCGAGCTGTTTGCCGCAGCACTGATCATCTCCATCGTCTTCATGCTGGTGCTGCCGATGCCGGTGTGGCTGCTCGACATTTTGATTGCGGTCAATTTGTGTGCTGCCGGTTTGATGGTGGTGGTCTCGATGTACATGCAGGGACCGACTTCGTTCTCAACCTTTCCGGCAGTGTTGTTGTTGACGACATTGTTCCGCCTGGCGCTGGAGGTTGCCACCACGCGGCAGATTCTTCTGGAAGGTAATGGCGGTCATATTGTCGAGACCTTCGGCAACTTTGTGGTCGGTGGCAATCTGGTGGTCGGATTGGTGGTGTTTCTGATTTTGACAGTCGTGCAATTTATCGTCATCACCAAGGGTTCGGAACGTGTCTCGGAAGTGGCAGCACGTTTTACGCTGGATGCGATGCCAGGCAAGCAGATGTCGATCGACAGTGACTTACGCGCCGGCTTCCTGACTGCTGACGATGCCCGCCGCAAACGCGCTGAGCTGGCCAAGGAAAGTCAGCTACATGGCGCAATGGATGGTGCGATGAAATTCGTCAAGGGCGATGCGATCGCCGGTATTTTTATCGTGATGGTGAATCTCATCGGTGGTATTTCGATCGGTATTTTTCAGCGTGGCATGAGCGCTGGCGATGCCAGTAAACTGTATTCAATCTTGAGTATCGGTGACGCGCTGATCGCGCAGATTCCGGCGCTGCTGATCTCGCTGACTGCCGGCATGATCACCACACGCGTGTCGGACGATAACCGCGAAAACGATAGCGGCGGCAAGAGCAACGTCGGTCAGGATATTGTTTCGGAACTGTTCGCCGAACCGAAAGCGCTAGTCACCGCCAGCTTCATCATGGTGCTGTTCGGTTTAATTCCAGGCATGCCCACCAGTATTTTTTTGATGCTGGCGTTGCTGCTTGGGATGAGTGGCACGCTCGCCTTGTTGAAGCCACGCGCAGAAGCCGCCAAAAAACGCGAAGCTGAACAAAACAAAGTGGTTGGCAAACCCAAGGTTGTCGACCTCACGACGTTCGAGTCGACCAAGCCGTTTATCGTTCGCATGCCCAAGCACCTTCAGGGATCGGATGACGCCGAACGAATATCGGATGCCATCCGGATCATGCGCAACAACGTGATGGGCTCGCGTGGTATTCCCGATATGCACGTGATCGAATTCGAATATCGCGATTCGATGCCGACCGACCGCATTCATTTTTTGATGGCCGAGGTGCCACTCGTCGATGTTGAAATCCGTCTCGGTTGGGGAGCGACCATCGATACCGTCGAGCGCCTGACCGAGCTCGGTTTCGAAGCCCGTGACGATGGTGTGGCCGGTACACGGCGTCATCGCACCTGGGCAAAAATTCCGGAGGGCGATTCGTTGACGATTGCCGGAGTAAGTTACCAAACTTGGGAAACCGTGCTCGCGTCAGACATCGAAGTCGAGATGATGCGTAATTGCCAGATGTTTATGGGCGTGCATGAAGTGCAGCGCTTCATGCGGTTCGCTGATCGACGCTTTCCAGAACTCGGTAAGGAATTGGCGCGTACGGTCACACTGCCACGCCTGACCGAAGTGATGCAACGGTTGGCACGTGAAGGTGTCTCGCTGCGCAATGCGCGGCTGATTCTCGAAACCATTCTTGATTGGTCGAGTAAGGAACGCGATCCCGACATCCTCGCTGATTATGTGCGACTTGCACTAAAACGCCAGCTTTGTCACGAAGTTGCGCAAAACGGTCTCATCGAAGTGATTTTGATGTCGCCGGAAATGGAAGACCTGCTGCGTGGGGCGATTCGACAAACCAGTCAAGGCAGCTACCTTGAGTTGGAGGTTGAAACCGAGCAGGCGATTCTTGATCGACTCGGTGAGTTGATCGGCACCGGTGGTACCGCTGCATCGCCGCCGGTGTTGGTGACTGCTGCGGACATCCGCCGTTCAGTGCGCAAATTAATCGAAGAAGAATTTTTTTCGGTGCCGGTATTTTCGTTTTCCGAGCTGACCCAGCATGCTCGCGTGCAGCCGCTTGGCATGCTCGAATTGTAGCTATCTGTTTTTCGTCAACCCCCAGCCATCAAGTGAACTTTGCGTGGAACTCAAGCGCCTCCGAGTTCACTCATGATGGAGTGAACTGACGTCTGGCAATAATTATGCACACTGAACTACGCATCTTGAATGGTCTGCATCGCGGTGGCATTTTGCCGTTGGACGAAACAACGCTATTGATCGGTGCACACGAAGACGCTGATGTCGTGTTGGTCGACCCCGGTATCTGCGCGCATCATGCCAGTTTGCAAGCCACCGACCAAGGCTGGATGCTGACCGCCGACGCTGGGCCGGTTTTTGATACCGAACAGGCATCAGCACAAATGCTGCTGGATCTGCACGTCGGCGATTTTTTCCGGCTAGGCGAAACCTGGCTGGTGATTTCGGATGCGGCAACCGCATGGCAAAGTGTTCCACAGAATGTATTGACGCGTGTTGCCGACGATGGCTTCTTCAGCGAAGTAGCGGCTGACGGCGGCGTATTCGGCTCTTCGCTGCCGTTCGATACGCAGACGCCAAATGAATTGATGCCCGATTCGGCTGACGCGCTGGTCATGCAAGCGAACGCGTCAAGCACCGCGCAGGATGGCACAGCCGATGTAGAGACCGATGACATGCAGGCTGCACAGGCATCACGGGCAGCACAGGCAGCACC
>JAYTZV010000357.1:0-3027 GCA_043741695.1 Burkholderiales bacterium | reverse complement strand
GCAAGTTGCGTAGCAACTACTCGCTCGGGTGTTCGGGGTAAGCGGAATCTCATTTTTGTCCGTCTCCTTGACGAGAAGTTGCGGATCGGTATTTTTTTTTAACGTAGGTAACACGATCGAATACCGGGATTCAAACAAATCGCTATATTGAATTGGTTTATGTAGCGACCCACTTATTTATCACAGTGCCAATGTTATGTTGCAAGCATGTTGTGCGGACGAGATTAATTAGTCGTTTGGTGTGACAGGTGTAAGTGGCTGTAACACAGCGGGAGTGCTAGGTCGATCGGCCTAGGCGATGCATCGGCACGGTTTGATAAAGGGAAATTCACCAGCGGCGACCTGCATTATGAGGAGGGGAGCAAAACCAATGTTAAAGGGTGATAACGCGGGCGAGGGTGCACTGCACCCACCGCCTTCGATCAAAAACAATGTTCTTGGGAAGGAAAGGAATTATCTTTGACCGCTGCAATATACGCATTGACTGCAGCCTCAATACTATTTGCGCCATCCATGAAATTTTTCACAAATCGCGCCTTGCGGCCCGGAAAAGTGCCGAGCATGTCATGCATTACCAGCACCTGTCCGGAGCAATCCGGACCCGCACCGATACCGATGGTCGGAATGTGCAGCAGATCGGTGGTTTCCTTGCCGAGCGCCGCCGGAATGGCTTCGAGTACCAGCATCGACGCACCGGCCGCCTGTAACGCCACGGCATCGATTTTCAACTGCTCGGCGCTTTCGACCGATTTGCCCTGCACCCTGTAGCCACCGAGTGCATGCACCGACTGCGGCGTCAAACCAAGATGCGCACAGACCGGCACACCACGTTCGGTCAGGAATCGTACCGTTTCAGCCAGCCACGCGCCGCCTTCGAGCTTGACTACCTGGGCACCGGCCTGCATCAACAGTACCGCATTGGCAAACGCGATCTGCGGGGTAGCATAGCTGCCGAACGGCATGTCGGCCACCAGCAGCGCTGTGTGATTGCCACGTGCCACGCTGGCGGTGTGATAACAGACGTCTGCAATCGTCACCGGCAACGTCGACGAATGACCTTGGCACACCATGCCAAGTGAGTCACCAATCAGCAATATCTCGATACCGCAACGATCCATCAGCGCGGCAAAACTGGCGTCGTAGCAGGTCAGCATTGTGATCTTGTCATGCGCGATGCGCTGCGCCATTACCGACACCACCGTGACCGGCTTGTTGCGTCCTGCACTTGTATTTTCTTGCAGATAGCCCGCCATGCTTATTCCCCGAGGTTAAAAAATTCGCGCTTGCCGCGCATGTTCTTGATGCGCGTCACCAGCAGATTGAAATCTTCGTCGCGCTCGATCGGGTTCAGATGATCGGCGTTGATGATCAACAGCGGCGCTGCTTCGTAATGATAGAAAAAGTTGGCATAACTATCGCACAGGCGTTTCAGATAATTTTCTGAAATACCGGCCTCAACCGGCACACCGCGTTTGCGTACGCGCTCGATCAGCGTCTCCGGCTCTGCCTGCAGATAGATCACCAAATCCGGCACCGGAGCTTGCGGATGCAGCGTGTCGTACATTTGCTGGTATAGATTGAGCTCGTCGTCTTCCAGCGTCAGGCGTGCAAATAGCGGGTCTTTGTCGATCAAAAAATCCGATACCAGCGACGCATTGAAAAAATCGGTCCGCGCCATCTCGCGCAGTTGGTTCATGCGCTGAAACAAAAAGAACATTTGGGTTGGCAAGGCATAGCGCGAAGCATCGCGATAAAAACGCTCCAGAAAAGGGTTTTCTTGCGGACTTTCGAGCAAAAGCTGCGCCCCAAAATGCGTACCAAGTTTTTTTGCCAGCGACGATTTTCCGACGCCGATCGGTCCTTCGACCACGATGTAATTGTATTTTTCGAAGTTCATGATCTGAAAATGAAGAACACCGCCCCAACCAGACACAACGCTGCCCAGATGTAATCGAGTTTGAACGGCTGCTTCATGAAAATGAGTGCAAACGGCACGAAGACGGCCAGTGTAATCGCTTCCTGCATGATCTTGAGTTGCGCGAGACTAAAGTGCGTGTGGCCGATGCGGTTAGCGGGTACTTGCAGCAGATATTCAAACAACGCCACACCCCAGCTGATTACGGCGGCGATCCACCACGGTTTGCTGGAGAGGCTGTTGAGCATGCCGTACCAGGCGATGGTCATGAAGATATTCGACAGCACCAGCAAGCCAACGGTTTGCGCCAGAATCGGAAAGGACATGATTGTGCGTTGAGCGGGAAAAAACGCGATTGTATTATTGAATCTTGCGGATTGCCTGACCCGCCACGTTTGCCACAAATTGATGCGCGGGGCCGCGTCCCGGAATCATTAGCAGCGGATCGAGTTGAAGCAACGGAATCAATGTGAATGCCCGCTCGGTCAAGCGCGGATGCGGCACGATTAGATTGGCAGTGTCAATGCGCTGCTGACCGAACAGCAGTAGGTCGAGGTCGAGCGTGCGCGGTGCATTTGGAAAAGGTCGCTCGCGGCCGAAGGCCTCTTCGATGCGTTGCAGGTGGTCCAGTAATGTGGCGGCATCGAGCTTGGTTTCGAGTTGCGCCACCGCGTTCACATAATCATCGCCGGTTGCATCGATTGGTGCGGTACGAAACAGGCTTGATTGCGCCACCAGGCGCGTCGACAAGATGCTGCCTAGCGCGATGATGGCCCGTTGCACGGTTCCTCTGGCGTCGCCGAGATTGGCTCCGAGGCCAACGAAGGTGACGATCTTCGACGCGGTCATTGTGTATTTGCTGCGCGATTGAGTACGCGATTCAGTACGCAATTCACTGGGAATTATTACTCTCTTCAGTTCGCACACGACCGCGTCCGCCGCGCCGTTTCGCGCGCTTCGGCGCTCCACTGGTATTCGTCGGCTTTTGTGTCAACAAAATCTCACGTCCACCACCATCGGCCTCCATGAAAGCAGTCCACCATTGGCCAAGCTCACTATCAATTTCACCCGAAGCACAGCGCAGCAGCAAAAAGTCGTAACCGGCGCGCAGG
>JAYTZV010000356.1:0-21759 GCA_043741695.1 Burkholderiales bacterium | reverse complement strand
GATTGACGAAGACCTGGGTCTTGTATTCGAGTCGGCGAAATGCCCCGCTGTGAATGATGCGGTCGCGGTCACGCTGAAATTCGGTGCGCGATACTGTTGCCGCTTCCGGGTACGCACGACCTTTGGACTGTGCCGGATGCACGGCATACGGAGCAAGAATTGATTCCATGATTGATTCCATGAGTGGTGTGAGGCATGTTCATGCTGGATCACGCTGGATCACGCTGGATCAGGCTTGATCACGCTTGACCATGCAACGAAGCCCACCTAATTCGCCGCACCGGGCGCAAATCAGGCGATGTATCGAACGCAGTGATCGATTGTGCTGGTCAACAAATCGGCTGGCACCGCCATGACGCAGGCGCTGCCGAGCGGCTTCATCAAAATAAATTTAATCTGCCCACCTTCACTTTTTTTATCGACTTGCATCAGTTCGATCCAGCGCGACAGACCGAGGTCCGGTGGCGTAACCGGCAAACCGGTACGCTTGACCAGCGCGGTCACGCGGTCACGTTGTAGTTCATCGATAAAACCCATCCGGCAAGACAGCTCAGCTGCCATTACCATGCCGCAACCAACAGCTTCGCCATGCAGCCAGACACCATAACCCATGCCCGCTTCGATCGCGTGACCGAAGGTATGACCGAAATTAAGAATCGCGCGCATGCCACCTTCGCGTTCATCCTGTCGCACCACATCAGCCTTGATTTCGCAGCAGCGTTCAATCGCGTGCACCAGTGCAGCGGCGTCGCGTGCCATCAAGCGATCAATGTTCTGTTCCAGCCAATTGAAAAAGTCGGCATCGATGACTGCGCCGTATTTGATGACTTCTGCCAGACCGGCCGATAACTCACGCCGAGGTAATGTATGCAAGGTCTCGATATCGGCCAGCACCGCCTGCGGCTGGTAGAACGCACCGATCATGTTTTTACCGAGCGGATGATTGATACCGGTCTTGCCACCGACCGAGGAATCGACTTGCGCGAGCAATGTGGTGGGAATCTGGATGAATGGAATGCCGCGCATATAACTGGCCGCAGCAAAGCCGGTCATGTCACCGACCACACCGCCACCAAGCGCGATCAGGGTAGTTTTGCGATCGCATTTGTGTTCCAGCAGCGCGTCGAAAATGCGCATTAGACCAGCCCAGTTTTTTTCTTCTTCACCATCCGGCAAGATGATGTCGATCACCTGTTTGCCTGCAGCAGCCAAGGTTGCATGCAGACGATCGAGGTACAGCGGCGCGACGACGGTATTGGTCACGATGGCGACACGCTGTGCCGGCAGACATTGCTGCATCAGGGCGGCATCATCGAGCAACCGCGCACCAATCGAAATCGGATAGCTGCGCTCATTGAGATCGACCTGCATCGTAACCGTGGCCAAACGATCCGATGCGACGTTGGTGTTTGTTTCGCTTGAAGCTGGTGTCGCGTGATGCATGGTGTTTCCTGATGACTTGGGTGGTAGCGCCTCGAGTTGCGCGCAAATTGTCTGCACCAAAAATTGGACGTTAGGGCGCCCGGTATCGATGACAATATCAGCGATCTCCTGGTACAACGGATCGCGCTGACGCGAGAGGTCTTCGATGCGTCGGCGCGGATCTGCCGTCTGCAATAACGGGCGACTCTTGTCGTGACTGGTACGCTGCAAAATACTGTTGACGCTGGCGCGCAGGTAGATCACGGTGCCGCGTTGTGCCAGCAAACGTCGAGTGCCTGTATCGAGTACTGCGCCGCCACCAGTGGCCAGTACGATGTCGTCATGCGCGCAAAGGTCGCGTATGACCTCGGCTTCGCGTTGCCGGAATACTGCCTCGCCTTCGATTTCAAAAATCAATGCCACCGAGGCGCCGGTACGTGCTTCTATCTCGTGGTCCGCATCGTAAAAACGTTTGTCGAGTTTTTTGGCCAGTGCCCGACCAACAGTCGTCTTACCGGAGCCCATCAAGCCGATCAAAAAAATATTCCGGTTCATGCAGACACGATCTATTGCTGTAGTTGGTTGTGATAATGAACCGGTAGGAAAAAGCCGTTTGCACGATCTGTCGGTGCTCTGCCGACTCGATCGATTGTCTAATCAATTCGGTAACAGTGATACTTTAACGCAGGTCAGACAACGTGTCTCGTGCGATGCGCGCCGCTACCGTAATAGATGCCCGACGTAGTCGCGGCTTCGGTTGCGATGTCCGTTGCAATCAGAGACGAAGTTACCGCGCAAGTGATGCTGCAACAAAGGCAGACGACCGCTCAGTACGACGAAAAAAAAGCGGCGACCGGCACTCAATGCCGGTCGCCGCACTCGGTGTGAATTACCGGTTCTGCAATTTATCAGCCATGATTTTTGGGGTGATGAAAATCAGCAGTTCAGTTTTATCGTTAACCCGTCCAGTTGTCTTGAACAGATTGCCAAGCAACGGAATATCACCAAAGAA
This sequence comes from Burkholderiales bacterium, assembly GCA_043741695.1. Taxonomy (GTDB): domain Bacteria; phylum Pseudomonadota; class Gammaproteobacteria; order Burkholderiales; family Burkholderiaceae_D; genus Actimicrobium. The sequence continues at coordinate 19,325 of JAYTZV010000356.1, read as the reverse complement.
CGGCACCTTGGTTTCCTGATTCAGCTCGCGCTGGGTGAAGATACCGCCCAACACAACCGTGCCGCCATTCTCGACCTGCACATTGGTTTTGACGTGCTTGGTGTTGATGGCAAGACCGCCAGGTGTCGATGTACCACGGCTGTCTTTATTGACGTCCACGGTCAGAATCACGTTGCCGTCTGGCGTAATTTGCGGCGTGACTTCCAGCTTCAGGTTGGCCTTCTTGAACTCCACCGAAGTCGCTCCGCTGCTGGTCGCTTTTTGGTAAGGAATTTCTTCACCTTGCTCGATTAGCGCCTGCTGCTGATCGGCTGTAATCACCCGCGGACTGGAAATGACCTTTCCTTTGCCGTCGGCCTCGAGTGCAGATAGTTCCAGATTCAGGAAACGATTGGCTGCCGCACCGAACAAGGTAATCGCTAAATTGGCTGGAGCGAATCCTGCAAGACCTTGTGCCGGCAGACTGACAAAGGGTGAGCTGTCGATTGTGGGGGTTGCCCCGGGCGCTGCACCCTGTCCGGTGGCCGAAACATTGCCGTTGTAGTTGCTGCCAACATAGGCACGATTATTTCCAGCAATGCCATAACCGCTATTTGGGACAGCGCGCGTGTCGGTAAAACCTAATTTTGCACCGAGATTTCTGCTGAAAGTGTCGTCCGCCTCAACGATACGCGCCTCGATTAACACCTGGCGCGTGGCCACGTCGGTAATCTGAATCAGCTTTCGCACTTCATCAAGTTTGCTGCTGATATCGGTCACGATCAATTTATTCGTGCGAGGATCGATCGCCGCACTACCGCGCTTGGACAGAATGCGATTTTTGCCATCACCCGATCCACTGTCCAGACCAAAGACCATTTTGAACGCATCGGCTTTTTGATAATTTAGCTGGAAGGTTTCAGTTTTCAACGCTTCGAGTTCGGCGATCTGCGCGCGTTGTTCGAGTTCCAGTTTTTCCTTCGTGAGCAGTTCATCTTTTGGCGCAATCAGAATCACGTTGCCGTTCTTGCGCATGTCCAGACCCTTGGCCTGCATGACGATATCGAGTGCTTGATCCCACGGTACGTCTTTCAGACGCAGCGTCAGGTTGCCGGTGACGGTATCACTGGTGATGATGTTCAAACCGGTGAAGTCGGCAATCACCTGCAGCACCGAGCGCACTTCCACGTTCTGGAAATTCAATGATAGTTTTTCACCGCGATAACCTTGTGTGCCCTGGGTCAGCTTGTTCGGCTCTTCCTTGACCGGACGAACCTCGATCACCAGCTGCGAATCGCTTTGATAGGCGCTGTGCTCCCACAAACCTTTCGGCTCGATGACCATGCGCACGTTGTCGCCTTGCGTAGAGGTGGTGATGAATTTGACTGGTGTGCCAAAGTCACCGACATCCATCCGGCGCCGCAACACGTCCGGCAGGCCGGCCTTCAAAAAGTCGACCACAATGGTCTGACCTTGCTGGCGCACATCGACACCCATCTGGCTGCCGGGTAGATCGACTACGACACGACCTTCGCCAGCCACGCCACGGCGAAAATCAATATCTTTCAGCTGCTGCCTGCCCGAGACGGCGCGTCTCGGCGCGGCGGCGGCGACACCCGCTGCATTGACGGGCGTGGCGACACCGCCCGAGCCATCAATGGTGACCATGACGGCGTTCCCCTCCACCAGGGTCGCATAATTTAATGGACGAGCCAGGTTGAAGACCAGACGCGAGCGCTCGCCGGCCTGAATCACATTGACATTGCGGACATCACCAAGTCCGATATCCTGTGCGGTTTTCCCGGTGCCGTTAGCCGTCCCCGCAAAGTCCAGCGCGATGCGGGCCGGACTGGTAATCGAGAAGCCGATCGGAGGTTTGACTATCGGATTTTTCAGCAAAATTTTAACGATCACATTCGCGCCCTGCTGATTGGCTGTGATCGATTCAATCGTGTTTTCCTGTGCTTGCGCTTTACCCCCTGCGACCAGAATCAGAATTCCCGCGCAAAGGCCGAGAAATTTCTGCAGGACCGCTTGGCGGTGCTTACTGTGCTGTTTTAGCGCGATCATTTCTTCATCTCCTGCAGCTCTAACTTAGCCATTCGTTCGACCCATTCGCCGGACGCATCTTGAACAATTTCTTTCAGATCGACAGCGGTTTCGCTGATATGCGTCACCAATCCGAAGTTCTGTCCCATGTAGTTACCTACCTTGACTTGATAGACCGTGCGATCGGCCTCGATCAAGGCGTAACTCAATCCCGGCTTTTGCAAGGTGCCCACCATTTTTAATGTATCGATCGGATAATTTTCGAGCGGCTCCCTGCGGCGATCCAGATCCGGTTTCAAGCCAGTGCTGTTAGATTGCAACTTGGCAAAAGCCACTGCCAGCTTGGTCGGGTTGTAAGGATCGACCGCACCCTTGCCGGCGTAGGCAAATGGCGTAAACGTTTTTGGTGGCGATAGTGGTGGAATTGAGACTTTGGTGTGCGCACGCACGTCGTTCATCCATTCCTTGATTTCTGTCACACCGCCATCGCCGCAGCCGCTTAGTGCGATGAGTAAAGCAACGGCGACGGCATTGAGCGGCTTGCTGCCGACCTGTCGAAGTAAATTTTTCATGGCTTGACCGGTTTGTTGGCACTCGCTGCCTTGCGCTGCGCAAGGATTTCTTCCTGATCGAGATAACGGAAGGTTTTTGCGGTTGCGTCCAGCGTAAGAGTCCCGTTGGTACCAGTCGCCAGACTCATGTTGTTGAGCGTTACGATGCGGGGTAAGTTGGCGATATCGCTGGTGAATGCACCGACGTCATGGTACGTCCCGGTTACCTTGATCGCGATCGGCAACTCGGCGTAATAATCGCGTACCACTACCTGACCTGGCTTGAACAACTCGAACTGCAAACCACGGCCAACGCCAGCCTGGTTAATATCCGACAGCAGTGCATCCATCTCTGCCTTGCTCGGCAGTTGTTTCTCTAGCGATGCCACGTATTGGCCGACCTGTTCTTTTTGCTTGCGCAATCCTTCGAGGTTGATCGATTGCTGAATTTTCGATTTGTAGGCTTCGCGCAGCGTCAGTTCTTCAGCGGCACCGGCATCGAGTGTCTCGATTTGTCCGCTCCAATAACCGAACCATCCAAGGCCAATTACGGCACTCATGACAAGCAGTGCACACAGCAATCGCGGCGCCAGCGGCCACTGTCCGGGATTGCGGCTGTTCAGGCCGCGAAATTGCGCCGCCAGTGCTGCTCCTCCGAAATTTTTCATATCTGCCATCGCGGGTCTCTCGTTGTACTGCCTGTTGGTCGTGCTTTTTTGTCTAACTTTTCTGTATTACCTGCCATCAGTTGCGTCTGGCAGGTCAGATCCAGATTTACTTGACGGTTTTTTTGGTAATCACAACCACCGCGTTTGCCGGTTGATCTTTGTCGCGTGGGCGTTTGATGCCGACATTGATGGTGAAGTCAAATACGCGTTTGGCGTCCTTGCCTTGCCCCGCGCCAGTCGCCTTGATTTCGATCAGGTCTGGGCGCTGCAGCCAAGGCGAATTGTTGCTCAGGTTGCGTAGCAGTTCAGACACGCGTTCGTTCGACTGGGCATAGCCATTCAAGGCAACGCGCTGCCCCTCCTGCTTGAATGAGCGCAGATAAACGCCCTCAGGAACTTGCTTGACCAGCTCATCTAGCAGGTACACCGGCTGATTGCGGTCACCCTGCAAATCTTCGACCGCCTGTTGACGTGCTTTCAGCGATTCGATCTCAGCCTTGAGCGTTGCGATTTCCTTGATTTCTACATCGAGGCGACGATTTTCTGCCTTGATAAAATCATTGCGCTGCGTCTGCGAGGAAATCCTGTTTGCAATTACGATACCAACCAGTAGCACGACCAGCGCGCCCACCACAGCTGCCCCTATCATCATTGCAATGAAGGCGTTTTTACGCTGCTTGCGCCGCTGCTCGCGGTGCGGTAACAGGTTAATGCGAATCATAGATCAAACCTCCGCATTGCCAACCCGCAGGCAACCAGGTAAGCGGGTGCTTCGCTGCGCAATTGTTTTTCGCGCACGTTGGCACCCAGTTGCATGCCCTTGAACGGGCTAACGACCGAGGTCGAGATTTTGGTCCGGCCAGCGACAATATCCACCAGGCCTGGAATCACTGCACAGCCGCCCGCCAAAAATAGTTGGTCGATACGTGTGTACGGTGTGGAAGTAAAGAAAAACTGGATAGCGCGGGTGACTTCGAGCGCTGCGCTGTCAAGAAACGGCTCAAGCAATTCGACGTCGTAGCCGTCGGGTAAATCGCCGGATTTCTTCTTGGACTCGGCGTCTTCATACGACAAACCATAGGCACGAACAATATCCTGCGTCAGCTGATGTCCGCCGAAAGGCTGCTCACGCTCATAAATTGCCTGACCATCGAGCAATACCGAAATATGGGTGACTTGGGTACCGATCTGAAACAGCGCGACGATTTGTCCCTGGCCGGATTGCGGCAACTGATTGATTAACCGGTCAACCGCAGCACGTGCCGAATACGATTCGATATCCATGACCACTGGCTTCAGGCCAGCGGCTTCTGCGACGGCGACCCGGTCTTCGACTTTCTCCTTGCGTGTGGCAGCCAGCAGTACCTCGACATCTTCTGGGGAATTCGGCGCAGCACCGATCACGTCGAAATCCAGACTGACTTCGTCGAGCGCGAACGGAATATATTGGCTTGCCTCAGTCTCGACCTGGAATTCAAGGTCATCATCGGACATGCCGCCCGGAAGAATAATTTTTTTGGTGATCACCGATGCAGGGGGCATGCCTAGCGTAACGAGACGGGCGCGCGTGCCACTTTTTTTCCAGACGCGCCGCACTGCTTCGGCGACCTGCTCGATATTTTCGATGTTGCCATCAACAACCGCACCGCGAGGTAATGCTTCGGAGGCGAAACGCTCCAGCCGCAGCTCGTTTTTGCCAAGATCGACCAGCTCAACCAGCTTGACACCAGACGTACTGATATCGAGGCCGATCATTGGCGCGTTCTTGGCACCGAAAAATGATCCGAGGTCTAAAGCCAAAGGAATGTCCCCTAAATAACGCTATTTTTTTTAGCCAGCAAGTCGACAAAAGTGTTGTCGAACCAATAAATTTGTTAGCTTCATGCAAAAAATTACGTTTAAAAACCTGCATTTACCCGGCATATATCAAACGTTACATTAAATCGTAGCAACAACGGCGCGCGGGTGTAAAGCAATTTCCGAAAAGTAATTCGTCAACCCGTTGCCAAAACCCCACTCGGAAATTCGTTGGTAGGGTCGCAGATCCAATTTACCGACCGCGATGCCTGCGCGAGATGGCAGCCGCTATAATGCTGCGAACATCCACCTCGGCTTACAAGAATGACTCCCCCAAATCAAACGGAAACGCCACCATCGAGTGAGGCGGGGCAAGTCAAGCCCGGCTCGTCGCTGCTCAAAAAAATATTTATCGTTCTGGCAACGCTGGCAGCTGGGATGGCGGTGGTAGCCGCGCTGCTCATTTGTTTCACGCTGATTATGGCGTATCCAAAGCTGCCGCCACTGGATTCGTTGACGGATTACCGTCCGAAAATTCCATTGCGTATCTTTTCTGCCGACAATGTGCTGCTAGGTGAGTTCGGCGAGGAACGGCGCAACCTGGTGCGCATCAAAGATATTCCAGACATCATGAAAAAAGCCGTGCTGGCGATCGAGGATGACCGCTTTTACGAGCACGGCGGCGTGGACTATCAAGGCATTCTGCGCGCGGCCTTGCACAATGCGAGCGGCGGTGCCCGACAAGGTGCGTCGACAATTACGCAGCAGGTCGCGCGGAATTTTTTCCTGTCGAGTGAACAGACATTAAAGCGCAAGGTGTATGAGGTGCTGCTCGCATGGAAAATCGAACAGAACCTGACCAAAGATCAAATTCTGGAGGTTTATTTAAATCAGATTTATCTGGGGCAGCGTGCTTACGGCTTTTCTTCGGCAGCGCAGGTTTATTTCGGCAAAAAACTGGCGGATATTTCCATTGCCGAAGCTGCAATGCTGGCCGGTCTGCCGAAGGCACCTTCTGCCTACAACCCGGTAGTCAACCCGAAACGCGCAAAAGCCCGCCAGCAATACATTCTGTTCAGGATGCATCAACTTGGCTACATCACCGACGCACAATTTGCCGACGCGCAAAAAGAAGAACTGAAGATCAAGACTGATTCCACTGAATTTGGGGTCCATGCCGAATACGTCGCCGAAATGACGCGCCAGCTGGTTTACGAGCAATTCAAGGAAGAGACCTACACGCGCGGCCTGACTGTCACGACCACGATCACCAAAGCTGACCAGGATGCGGCTTACCTGGCGCTACGCCGCGGTGTGATGGACTACGAAAAACGGCATGGTTACCGCGGCCCCGAGGGTTATATGGATATTCCGGCGGGCAAAGAAGAAGCCGACGAAGCCATCGAAATTGAACTGGCGGATCACCCAGACAGTGACGACATCATCGCGGCAGTTGTTCTCGAAGCCACACCGAAAATCGTGCGTGCCGAATTGGTGTCTGGCGAAGACATCACGATCAGCGGCGCGGGATTGAGTTTCGCCAGCAGCGCATTGAGCGAAAAGACACCACCGAACCGGCGCGTTACACGTGGCGCAATTATTCGCATCACGCAAGACACCCATGGATGGAGCATCACGCAGATGCCGGAAGTGCAGGCAGCGTTTGTATCTGCCAATACGCATGACGGGGCGATCCGCTCACTGATCGGCGGCTTCGATTTCAACCGCAACAAATTCAATCATGTTACGCAGGCGTGGCGGCAGCCAGGCTCATCGTTCAAACCGTTCATTTATTCGGCATCACTTGAAAAAGGCCTGTCGCCGGCGACCATCATCAACGACTCACCGATCAGTTTTGGTGCGGGGCAGACCGGCGGTCAGGCGTGGGAACCGAAAAATTACGACGGTAAATACGATGGTCCGATGACGATGCGCCGAGGACTGACCAAATCCAAGAACATGATTTCGATTCGGATTCTGAACAAAATCGGTGCCAAGTACGGTCAGGAATATGCGACCCGCTTTGGCTTCGACGCAGAACGCAATCCACCGTATCTGACGCTCGCCCTCGGCGCTGGTGCGGTAACGCCATTGCAGATGGCCGGTGCCTACGCGGTGTTTGCGAACGGTGGCTACAAGGTCAGCCCGTATCTAATTTCAAAAATTACCGATGCCGACGGCCGCGTGCTGTCGCAAGTCGTGGCCGATACCTCGGACAACGAGGCCAATCGCGTGATCGACGTGCGCAATGCCTTCATGATGGACAGCATGCTCAAAGATGTTGTGAAGTACGGCACCGCAGCCAAGGCGATGGCATTGAAACGCACCGATCTTGCAGGCAAGACCGGTACCACCAACGACTCATTCGACGCCTGGTTCGCAGGCTATCAGCCGAATCTGGTTGGCATTGCCTGGATCGGTTTTGATCAGCCGAAAAATCTTGGCAACCGCGAAACCGGCGGTGGTCTCGCACTTCCAATTTGGATGGGTTACATGCAGACCATCCTGAAAGACGTCCCAATGTCAGACCGGCTGGTTCCTTCCGGATTGATTCAGGCGAACGGTGATTATTATTTCGATGAGAACCCACCTGGCACCGGCGTCACCAGCCTCGGTGTGCCAGAACGTCCGGCAGCACCGGTAGATGCTGAGAAACCGCAGGACGAGGTCAAGAGTGAATTGTTTTGATCGAAGGCGGCGCAATGCAGCGTTAGCTGAATGAAATTTTCAGGCAAGCACGGAACTCTCTTGGAGTCCTGTTCACTCAAGCAAGTAATTGCAACAAATCTCTTGACTGAACATTCCCCAAAACTTCTGGCATGCAACTGCCTTTGAAAAATCATGAAACCGCTCTCGATCTCTGGCCTCGCAACAGGTCTCCTCGCATTCAGTACACCGCACTGCGGGCAGCGCTCCGACGCAAGTCCGCAGGGCGCGCGTCCAGCCAGCGCCAACCCGCCGGCCTCTATATCCCCAACTGCCAACGAACTCGCCCCGAACTTGCGCGGTGGCGGTCGTCAGGCAGACACCTTGCGCAAGCGCTGGAATAACGACATCGACTCGCGAGCACTTGCGTCATCGAACCAAAACTGTCGCGCTCGTGTTGAAGAAAGTGGGAACAAAAAAGCGGTGTACACGGTGGTGGATGCTGAACCGAATTTTTGCGCGAAATGGGTTGGTGAGATGACCGTTAATTGTCCTGGCGTACAAACTTTGCTGCCATCCGAAAACTTCATCGGCAGTTTCACGATCCCGAACGATGTACTCGCTTCCACTACCAACGCGGTTCTGTTCGACTGGGTCAGCTCGGAAGGAAACAGTGCGAAATCAACGGCCGACTGCGCAGCCGCAACGTTCAAAAATGTGATCAAGGAGTACAAGTCCGATCCGTTTTACAAGCTTGAACTTGGGGCAGGTATTGCCGTTGCCTCGGCCCTCGTCATCGGACTTGGTGCCTATGTCGCAGCAAAATGCTTGCCCCAACGCACCAGCGCTACCGTCACCACTTCGGCCGTCTAAGTTCCTTCGGTGTAGCGCAATATCACCGCGTCAGGCACTTCCATCACGGATGACTACTATGCTTCCACCCTGCGCACTGATCATTGACGACAGCGCGGCAAACAGTTCCGATTCATCACGCGTATTGCGCCAGCACTGGCCATCATGTTTGTAATGAAAGCCGCCTGATTTCGCGGCCACCCACATCTCATGCAGCGGTGCCTGGCTGTTGACGATAATTTTCGAACCGTTATCGACCAGTTCGATTTCCAGCACGTTGCCGCTGCGGCTGCATTCGACATCAACCAGATCGAGCAGCGCTTCGCTGTCAAGCGCGGCTTCGATGGCGGACAAGGTGCGCTCTGCCAGCGACAGGAATTCGGATTCGGTCATGTTAAACTCTCCATCTATTTTCAACATGAGATTCTAAACGTGAAGTCGCAATCATCCGCATCGATTCTGCTGATTTTTTCTTGGCTCGTGGTTGGCGCAGGCGTGCTTGGCGGCTGCGGCCAGCGCGGCCCGTTGCGTCTACCGGTGCTAGCACCTGAAATCGCAGCACCTCCTGCTCCCGTCAAACCGGCGCCAGCAACAGTTCCAACAACACCGCCTGCCGTCATCGAAACCGTCCCAAAATAAGCGTTACCCCATGTCTGAATTTTCTTGTCACGACGGCGTGCTGCACGCCGAGCAGGTCTCGTTATCCACCATTGCTGAACAGTTCGGTACGCCGACCTATGTGTATTCAACGGCGACCATCACACGCAGCTATCTGGCGTACGCCGATGCCTGTCTTCGCAGCGGTCGTGATGCCGATACCGCGCTGGTTTGCTACTCGGTGAAATCAAATTCCAATCTCGCGGTGTTGCAATTGCTGGCGAAGCTGGGGTCGGGTTTCGACATCGTTTCGGGTGGTGAACTGTTACGGGTACTGGCTGCTGGCGGCGATCCGAAAAAAGTGATTTTTTCCGGTGTTGGAAAAACGCGCGATGAAATGCGTCTCGCGCTATCGCATGGCATTGCCTGCTTTAACGTGGAATCGATTTCCGAACTTCATCGCTTGAACGACGTGGCTGGCAGCATGGCCGTGAAGGCGGCGGTGTCGCTGCGCGTGAATCCAAACGTTGATGCGAAAACGCATCCGTATATTTCGACCGGTCTGAAAGAAAACAAATTCGGCGTGGCGTTCGAGGATGCCTTGTCGACCTATCGTGCTGCTGCCAGCCTGCCGCACTTGCAGGTTACCGGCATCGATTGCCATATCGGTTCGCAATTGCTGGACGACGCGCCACTGCTCGAAGCCGTCGACAAGCTGATCGAACTGATCGATCGGCTCGGCGCGGAAGGCATTCATATTCACCATCTCGATATTGGTGGCGGTATTGGCATCGATTACGACGCCGAGCAGCCCGTTGCTGTCGGTGATTATCTGGGTCGGTTGTTCGCGAAAATCGACGCTTGGCGTAGCGCGCATCATCAAGGCAAGCCGATCAAGGTATTGTTCGAACCCGGTCGCTCAATTGTGGGCAACGCCGGTGTGCTGTTGACCCGCGTCGAGTACCTGAAACCCGGTAGTGAAAAGAATTTTGCGATTGTCGATGCGGCGATGAACGATCTGATGCGCCCTGCGATGTATCAAGCGTGGCATGGCGTGCAGCCGGTTATTGCGCGCAGCGGTGAGGTAGTAACCTACGATGTGGTCGGCCCCGTATGCGAATCTGGCGACTGGCTGGCGCGCGCTCGAACGCTGTGCCTCGAAGAAGGCGATCTGCTGGCGATTATGTCGGCCGGTGCCTATGGCATGACAATGGCATCAAACTACAACACGCGTGGACGTGCGGCTGAGGTCATGGTCGATGGTGACAAGGTGTACTGCGTACGCGAGCGCGAATTACCGGAACAATTATTCGCGTTGGAAAAAATGATCGGGTAGCAGACGTTGCATCACCCGCTTGAGATGCATTAGCCGGCTGATGTCAGCGAACTTGTCGCGCGCATTGAAACCGATTTTTGCCGAAATTTCCAATACAACCGCAGTGCCAGCAACGCAGCCACACCGATCGCAAATGCCATCGGTTGCGCCAGATTATGCTTCGCCGCTTTCATCCACCAGAAGTGCAGCACCCCCAGCGGCAGAATTACATAGACCAGCCGATGCAGCCATTGCCAGCGCTGACTACCGATGCGCTTGACCATCGCATTGGTGCTGGTCAGTGCCAGCGGAATCAACAGCACAAATGCCGCAAAGCCGACCGTGATGAACGGTCGTTTAATCACGTCGCGCCACATTTCGGTCAGATCGAATGCATGATCGAACCAAAGGAATGTCGTGAAGTGCAGTGCCACATAAAAGAATCCGAATAGCCCCACCATGCGGCGCAGCCGCGCTAGCCAGACCAAGCCCGTCAGTTTGCGAATCGGCGTGACTGCCAGCGCGCCACACAATAAATATAGCGTCCAGTCACCGGTATTGCGGGTGATGAATTCGAATGGATTCGCACCGAGCTGGTCGGTGAAAGCGGCAATGAACAGTCGCACGAAAGGCAGCGTTGCCAACACAAACAAGCTGCCCTTGACCCAGCGTAGACGGCGCGCCGTGAGATTGCGCAGCGACATGGGCAGCATGGTGCTGATGCTCGAATTCACGCTCAAAAGAACTTCTTCAAATCGAGCCCGGTGTAGAGCGACGCCACATCGCTATACCCGTTAAACATCAGCGTTTTGCGTTTTTTGGTAAACAACCCATCTTCACCGATGCGACGCTCGCTGGCCTGCGACCAGCGCGGATGATCGACCTCGGGATTGACGTTGGAATAGAACCCGTATTCCTGTGCCGCAGCGACATTCCACGCAGTGCGCGGCTGCTCTTTGGTAAAGCGAATCTTGACGATCGACTTAGGTGATTTAAAGCCGTACTTCCACGGCACCACCACGCGCACCGGCGCACCGTTTTGATTCGGCAGGACTTCGCCATACATGCCGAAGGTCAGCAGTGCCAGCGGATGATTGGCTTCGTCCAATCGCAAGCCTTCGACATACGGCCACTCCAGCACCGGCCGATTCACGCCCGGCATTTGCGCCTTGTCTGCCAGTGAAATAAATTCGATGTACTTCGCATTACCGGTCGGCTCAACTTTTTTGATCAATTGCGACAACGAGAATCCTGTCCACGGAATTACCATCGACCAGCCTTCAACACAGCGCAGGCGATAGATACGTTCTTCAAGCGGCGCAATTTTCATCAGGCTGTCGAGATCAAGTGTCATCGGTTTTTTGACTTCGCCTTCGATCACCACGGTCCACGGCCGGGTTTTCAACGTGCCTGCATTTTGAGCAGGGTCTGCTTTGTCGGTACCGAATTCGTAATAGTTATTGTAGGTAGTTGCATCTTTGTACGCAGTGGCTTTGTCCATCACCACATATGCTGGATTGGCTTTGGCGGCGAGTTTGCGGGCGGTAGGCGATTGTGCAAACGCTTCGCGTGATGCCATCTCCAAAAACGCGCTACCTGCTATCGAACCGAGCGCCATCTGACGAATGAATTCGCGCCGAGATTCAAACACCGCGCGCGGTGTGATTTCGGAGGAGAGCGGCAAATCGATACCGTCTAGATTACGTTTAATCAGCATGGGTTCTCCATCAAATAGGTGATGTACGGCCGTTGGTCACTCAATCGGCCGTCTCCTTACAAAGGTTCACAACTGCCCGTAACTGTGCAGCCCGCTCAAAAACATGTTGACACCCAAAAACGCAAAGGTCGTCACCACCAATCCGACCACCGACCACCATGCAGCAAAACGACCACGCAGGCCTTTCATCAACCGCATATGCAGCCATGCCGCGTAATTTAACCAGACGATCAGCGCCCAGGTTTCTTTAGGATCCCACGACCAGTAACCGCCCCAAGCCTCTGCTGCCCACAGGCCGCCAAGGATTGTGGCAATCGTGAAAAACGTAAAGCCAACCGCAATCGATTTGTACATGACGTCGTCGAGTACTTCCAATGCCGGCAAGCGGTCGGCCAGAATACCGTTCGATTTCAGCAGATACGCCACGCCGACCATCGCGGCCAGCGAGAAAGTTCCGTAGCCGATGAAATTGGCCGGTACATGAATTTTCATCCACCAGCTTTGCAGCGCCGGCACCAGCGGCTGAATTTCAGAGGCGTCGCGACTGACGGTGTACCACAGCAGAAAACCCACTGCGGCGGAGATAACCAGCATGACGAATGGGCCCATCTGGCGGGTTTTGTAATGCTGCTCGTAGTACAAATAAAAAAGCGCCGTAATCAGACAAAACAGGACGAAGACTTCATACAGATTTGAGACCGGAATATGGCCGACATCAGTGCCGATCAAATACGATTCGTACCAGCGCACCAGCATGCCAGTGAAGCCGAGAACGACGGCGGCCCAGCATAATTTACTGCCCACCGAGCCGCCGAATTCCGAGCGCGTAATCAAGCCACCCCAATAAAACAGCGTCGATAAAAAGAATAGTGTGCTCATCCACAAAATGGCTGACTGGCTCGACAGCGCATACTTCAAGAAGAATTTTTTGTTGGCCATGTCGAGCACGCCGCCGTACATCGCGATCGCCGACAGCGACAAAATCACCAAGCCGAGCATCAGCGGACGCACCGGTTTCCAGCGCCAGCCGAGACACGCGAACGTCGGCGCTGCCAGCACGATGATCAATTTCTCGTAGTAGTCCATGAAGCCCCCAAAGCGGAGGAGACCGTACAGCGAGCCCGCTACGAGCGCGGCGGCGAACAGCCAATCCAGTAGTGAAAGCCTTTTGAAGAATCCTTTGGGCGACGCGTATGAAGGTTGTTGAGCGAATTCCATTCTTGTTCTCCTTTTGCCTTGGCCTGCGCGCTATGATGACAGCATCACATCGGCAGATCCGCGACACGAATCGTTATGGTGCGCGCTGCGGTAGCTGCTGCTTGAGCAACTCAAACTCGTGATCGAAATCAAGCGTCGCGCGTTGTGAACTCATCGCCATCAACGCATGTGCTTGATCGGTTCCTGCAGTACTGACCCAGATCCAAAGTCGACGCTCACGGATATACAGCATGCAAAACACGCCGAGCACTAGCAAGATACACCCAAGATAAACTACATTCTTGCCCGGCGCTCGCGACACTTGCAGTACTGACGCTTTGACTTCATCGAATCCCTTCAGTTGCAGATACACCGGTGCGCCGTAAAAAGCGGCGTCTGCATAGGCGTTGGTCGCGAGCTGCAAAAAGCGCGCGTGTTTTTCATCGGCGGCAATCGATGGCAACTTCGCATCTACACGCGCAATTTGCCATAGGTCCCACATACTGCCGTTCAATATTTTCATAAAAATATCGGCGGCTTTTTCTTGTTCGGCCTTGGGTATGCGCTCAAGAAATTTAGAGATCGCCACATAGCCCGACTCCTTGCCGTTGCCGGCAAAAATTTCCAGGCCGCGGGTTGCAGATTGCTCAAGCTGCTGCTGCAACTCCGGCCCTTTGTCACGCATTTCCGGCAGTGCGCGCAGCGCGTATTGGTGCGCAGCACGCGCGCGCAACTGCGGAGTAGCGATCGCCGCACGCAATCGCATCCACTCGTCAACCGAATTATTATCGTCGGCTGGAATGCGCAGATAGCGAAATTGTTCAGAGGGCGAGTCGCGCATGCCCGCCAAAAACACCGTGGCACCATCAGCTTGCACCGGCAACATGTAGTTGCTGTATTCGCGCGCCTGGCCAGTTTTGTCGCGCAATTTGTACTGCACACTTGGGCCGACATTCTTGAGATTTTTTGTTGTCACGCTTTTGGCACCGGAGCCAAGATGCTGGCCCAGATCCTGCGACAAACTGGTCTTGGTTACAGCGCGCACGTCTTGCCCATTCTGCGGCATGTTCTCGACATTCAGCGCGCGAAATCCGGACCACTCGACCGAATACGTGTTGCCGTTATCCGCATTCAGTGCGGTACTGCTGCCGACCTCGCCGTTGATCGGAAAGGTGGTATCGGCAACACCGGCCATCGGATAACCGGTCAATTGCAACTTACTGCCGCCGTCTTCAAAGCTCGACTGATATACCGCCAGCCCCTTATAAAGCAGCGGCTGATTGACCTTGATCGTTGCGGGGAAAGTTTTGCCGGTATCGTGATCGGTAACTTCAACATCACTGGCAAAGAGTTTGGGCATGCCGGTCGAGTAATAGTCGATGACGAAATGCTTTAAACGAATTGTGAATGGCAGGTCCTGGATAAACACACCGTTTTTTTCCTGAATGATCGCGGTCTCGCTGCTGCCACCTTCCGGGATCAAGGTATTACCGCGAAACGTCGGATTACCCAAACCGAGCCGATGCTGCGCCGGAATTTTTGCGATCACGCCGTTGCCGCTGAATGGTGTCTTGTGTTGAAACCAGGCTTGCCAGCGAATCGGCAAGTCAGAGTCCAGCAATCCGCCAACGCAAATAATCACGATTGCGCTATGTGCAAAAATATAGCCCCACTTGTTTGCCGCGCCCTGTTTGGCGGCGATCAGTGTCGCGTTATCTTTTTCAACCAGCTTGACCTTGTAGCCACGCTCGGCAATGCGGATAGCCAGTAGTTGACTCAGCGCCGTGCGTGACCCCGCGAAATCCCACTCGGTGCGATGATGAAAATTGCGTAGCGATTGCTCGCGTACATTGTCACGCCAGCTTCGCATATCCTTGAGCATCTTTGGTGCGTTGCGGCTGATGCACAGCGAAGTTGACGTCACTAAAAAAGCCAGAATCAGCAAGAACCACCACGCTGAATACACCGAGTACAAGCCGAATTTATCGAATACTTCGTACCAGAACGGACCGAACTGATTGATGTAATTTGGTACCGGCTCGTTCTGCTTCATCACCGTACCGATGATCGAGGCGATCGCCAGTAAAGACAGCAAACTGATCGCAAAGCGCATCGACGACACCAGCTCGATAGCGGTGGCAAGCCAGCGGCGCTCTGTCTTCAGTTCTATTCCTGCAGTGCTCGTCGTCATGATTTTACGCAATAAAAAAGGGGCGGCCGAGGCCACCCCTTAGGAAGTGATCCGATAATGTCCGTTGGGGTAGTACTTATTTCAGCCCGGCGACGTAATCTGATACCGCCTGCATTTCATCATCTGACAGACGCTTGGCGATCGTCGTCATCTGGATACTGTTCTTGCGGGTGCCGGCGCGAAAGCTGGTCAGCTGCGCCAGCGTGTACTCTTGATGCTGCCCGCCCAAACGCGGAAACTGATCCGGCATACCCGCACCGTTCGGGCCGTGACAGGCGGCGCAGGCCGGTACATTTTTCTCAACGATGCCGCCGCGATAAATTTTCTTGCCCAGCTCGACCGTACTCTTGTTCTTTGCTGCGCCGGGCTTGATTGATTGTGCGTCCAAATAGGCCGCGATGTTTTTCATGTCGTCGTCGGTCAGCGCCTTGGCGATATTTGTCATCACAGCGTTGTTACGATCCGGACCCTTGAAGTTGGTCAGTTGCTTGTAGATGTAGGCTTCGTGCTGGCCGGCAAGTTTCGGGTTCTGAACGATTGCCGAATTGCCCGCAGCCCCGTGGCAGGCTACGCAGGCCACCACATTGCGTGTTGCATCACCATTCGCAAATAATGCCTCACCTTTGGCAGGATCGGCTTTGACAGTTGTTTTGGCTTCTTCGGCGTGGACCAGCGAGGACATGGTCACGGCAGCAACGCACAGCGACTTCAACACGGCTACGAAAACTCGGTTCATTCACACACCCTGACACGTGATAGTAAAATTTTTTTGCCCCGACAGCAGACTACATTTCGATGATTTAACGCGATACATCGGGATGCTGCTTGTCTTCGAAAGTGCAAGTGACAATGACAGCGGTTGATGCAGCCTGTTATTGTACAATAGCTTCACGTCATTTCGCCTCCTCCACCGCTTTTTCTGTCCAGTCATGTCCCAACTTTGGCAAGCCCGTTTTTTTACGACGGTAAATCACCTTCGTGATCTACCCACCACGCACGTCCCGGAAATTGCCTTCGCCGGACGATCAAACGCCGGCAAGTCGACTGCGATCAACATTCTATGCAACCAGAAGAAACTGGCATTCGCCTCGAAAACGCCTGGCCGCACGCAGCACATCAACTATTTTTCGATTGGTGGCGCGCAGGTTGGTCAGCATCGCAAGGACGAAACAAAGCGCGATGAAATCCGTGCGTTGCTTGTTGATTTGCCTGGCTATGGTTATGCAGAAGTTTCGGGTTCAGCCAAATTACATTGGCAGGGATTGCTCGGCGACTATGTGCAGCGTCGCGAGCAGCTTGCCGCGCTGGTGTTGATCATCGATTCGCGTCGTCCGTTCACCGACCTCGACGTGCAGATGCTGGAGTGGTTTGCACCGACCGGAAAACCGATCCATTGCATTCTGACCAAGTCAGACAAACTGAACCGCAATGATTCAATCAATGCATTGCGCATGGCGAGCAGTGTGTTGTCGAGCTATCAGGACGAACACGGCACGCCTTTCCCGTTTACTGCACAACTTTTTTCTGCACTCAAGCGCAGCGGACTCGAAGAGGCAGATGCAACGATTACGCGTTTGCTTGGTTTGGTTCCCGAGAGTGTACCTGCGACTGACGAAGCTAAACTTTACCTGGCCACCGGCGCGGCATGAGGTTGAAATTGCCACGACGCAGTTTAGCGAAATACCAGACAAAAAAAATCCCTGGAGCGATGAGTATATCTCCAGGGTAAGAATGCCTTATCGCATGACGATACGGCCCCGCTCAGGGAGGAGAAGCGGGAGGCGATATGCATCACCTGCAAGTAAGAGGCCGCTATTGCAGAAAAGTTCCTGACAAGTTGCAAAGTAGTTTCGATTCGTCATTTTGTTTGTTTTTAAAATCAACAATTTTAGGTCAATCGCCATGTCGAGCACGCTCAAACCAGCACAATTTCCCGCCATCCGCATGCGCCGCATGCGCAAAGACGCCTTCTCGCGGGCCATGATGCGTGAGCAAGTACTAACACCGTCTGACCTGATTTATCCCGTATTTATTACCGAAGGTCGCAATCAGCGCGAAAAAGTGATGTCGATGCCGGGCGTCGAACGGCTTTCGATCGATGAATTACTCGGGGTCGCCGAAGAGTGCGTTGGACTCGGGATTCCGGCGATGGCGCTGTTCCCGGTAATTAATGCGTCGTTGAAAACACCGGATGGAATTGAGGCAACCAATCCGGATGGCTTGGTGCCGCGGGCAATCAAGGAGCTCAAACGGCGCTATCCCGAACTCGGCATCATGACCGACGCCGCGCTTGATCCCTATACAAGTCATGGTCAGGATGGCGTAATCAATTCGGCCGGCTATGTGCTCAACGACGAGACCTGCGAGCTGCTGGTGCGACAAGCGTTGACGCAAGCCGCTGCTGGCGTCGACATCATTGCTCCATCCGACATGATGGACGGGCGCATCGGTGCGATCCGTCATGCGCTCGAATCGCATGACTACATCCACACGCGCATCATGGCGTATTCCGCAAAATTTGCATCGGCATTTTATGGCCCGTTTCGCGACGCGGTTGGCTCGGCTGCCAATCTCGGCAAGAGCGACAAGGCCACCTATCAAATCGATCCGGCCAATGGCGACGAAGCGGTGCGCGAAGTGGCCCTGGATCTGGCGGAAGGTGCCGACATGGTGATGGTCAAGCCGGGTATGCCGTATCTGGACGTTTTGCGCCGCGTCAAGGAAGAGTTCAGAGTGCCGACTTTTGCCTATCAGGTCAGTGGCGAATACGCGATGATCAAGGCCGCTGCACAGAACGGCTGGCTGGATCACGACAAGGCGATGATGGAAGCAATGATCTCATTCAAGCGCGCTGGAGCCGATGGCGTGCTGACCTATTTTGCGCTGGATATCGCGCGGCGATTAAAGCTCGGATGAGTTAAGTCTGTCGTCAGTGTCGAAACAAAAAACGCAGCCTCGGCTGCGTTTTTTGTTTTAGCGATTTGGCTGCGGCGTTAACCGAAGATACGGTCTCTCAGACGTAAATCCTTTCGGATATTTCTGCTTGATCACGGCTTCATCCTGCACCGATAAGGGAATGATCACATCGTCGCCATTGCGCCAGTTGCCGGGTGTGGCCACAGTATATTGATCTGTCAGTTGCAAGGCATCGATCACGCGCAGCACTTCGTCAAAATTGCGGCCGGTGCTCATTGGGTAGGTGATGATCAACCGTACCTTCTTTTTCGGATCGATCACAAACAGCGAGCGAACCGTCTGGGTTTCCGACTGGTTCGGGTGAATCATGTCGTACAGCGCGGCGACCGATTTATCGGTATCGGCAATGATAGGAAAACCAATCACGGTTTTTTGCGTCTGTTCGATATCGGCAATCCACTGAATATGATGATCCGCCGAGTCAACCGACAACGCGATCGCCTTGACGTTGCGCTTGTCGAAATCAGGCTTCAGTTTGGCGGTCAGGCCGAGTTCGGTCGTGCATACCGGCGTGAAATCGGCCGGATGAGAAAACAGCACAACCCAGGAGTCGCCTGCCCAGTCGTGAAAACGGATTTTTCCGAGTGAAGTCTCTTGTTCGAAATCGGGGGCGATATCGCCTAATCGCAATGTCATTGAAGTCTCCTTGTTAAATCAGAAAATCACTATAGACCGCCGTTGCGAATTGCTCAACGATTAAAAAATGGGTTACATATAACAATTGTGCTTAATCAATGCGCGTCGACCACAGAGAGCGAATTCAAAAATTTGTCGCTCGATTGAAAGCCCA